>NZ_JBEXCR010000005.1:0-420384 GCF_040605375.1 Nonomuraea sp. NPDC005650 | reverse complement strand
CCGTTCAAGTTCCTGTCAAATTGACCGGACTTGCTCGACTTGCGGAAATTAAGACCCGCCCCGTTTCCGGGACAACCCCTCTAACTTACCAGCCCATCCGAACCGGTGCGAATCCACCGGAGGACGACCCTCGAAGGTAGTGGGATTTGCCGGGCATCTCCGGGAGTCTCTGTGACCCCCTCGGCCGCCCTGCGCGAAGCAACTCTAGCAGCCCGCCGCGCCCACTTCGCGCCACTCAGGTAATCATGTGGTTCTCCCCTCACCACGCAACGCCCAAACCTCATCAAGGACACCCAGGTCGACGCCTCAGGCTTCAAGCCGACGGCAAGTCATCCGCAATCGCTGTCAGGTACGAAGTACCTACGAGCAGACTGCGCTCTCGGAGGTGTCCGCTATGACCCGCTCGGAGTTCGACGACATCCGCGCCTTCCTCGCCGACGAGGCGACCCATGCCGGAGACCTACTGAGGATCGCCAGGACCCTCATCGACGACCTCGAACACGCACGGATGCGCGAGGCCGTCCTCCGTACCCACTATCTGCGGCTGCTCACGGCGGCGCGGGCGACGGTGGCGGCCGACCTCGCGGACGCGCCCGACCCCATGGCGTTCCTCACGCACGAGCTGTCCGAGCGCGGCCAGCTGCCCGAGGACGGCGAGGCCGTGCAGCGCATCCTGTCGGACGCCCGTACGGCGGCCGCGCTGCTCGCCTGCCTGGAGGAGTCCGTCCCCCAGCGCCCGCGCGGAATGCGCCTGCGCCGGTGCGTCGGCATGGGGCGCGCCCTCCCGCGTTAGCCGCTGACCCGATGTGCACACAGGGCATACCGAGCCTTGGCTGACCGGCTGTAAGACTTCGCATATGTGTCAGCGGGGGTTGAACTGGGCGGCAATCGCACTAGTCGGGACATTTGGCCTGATGTGGGTTGGCGTCGTGGTCTATGCCGATCAGGGCTCATCCCTCTGGATGCGGGTCGTGCAGGTGGCCTTCGGGATCCTGCTCCTCGGCTGGGCCGTCCAGAAGGCGGTCGTGATGCTCCTCAAGCCGTCGGGCCACTGCTACTCCGACGAAGCCGACGGCTGGAACCGATAGCCCATCCCGGGCTCGGTCAGCAGGTGCACCGGGCGGGCGGGGTCCCGTTCGAGCTTGCGCCGGAGCTGGGCCATGTACTGGCGCAGGTAGTGCGTCTCCTTGAGGTAGGAGTCTCCCCAGACCTCCCGGAGCAGCTGGCGCTGGCTGATCAGCTTGCCCGGGTTACGCAGCAGGATCTCCAGGAAGTGCCACTCCGTGGGCGTCAGCCGTACCCCTCCCGAGATCGACTTGCTGGTGAGGTCGATCACGTGATCGCCCAGCCGCACCGTGGCGGCCTCCTCGTCGTGCTGGCCCGTGCGGCGGGTCACCGCGCGGACGCGGGCGAGCAGCTCGTCGATGCTGAACGGCTTCGTCACGTAGTCGTCGGCCCCCGCGTCGAGCGCGTCGACCTTGTCGGTGCTGTCCGCGCGCCCCGACAGGACGATGATCGGCACGGCGGTCCAGCCGCGCAGGCCCTCGATGACCTCCACGCCGTCCAGATCGGGCAGCCCGAGGTCGAGGATGACCAGGTCAGGATGCCACTCAGCGGCCTGGCGCAGCGCCGAGCCGCCATCGGCCGCGACCGCCACCTCGTACTGCCGGGCGGCCAGGTTGACGCGCAGAGCACGCAGGATCTGCGGCTCGTCGTCCACCACCAGCACGCGGGTCACGTGTGCCTCCGCAGCGAGACGGTCATGGTCAGTCCCCCTCCAGGCGTGTCCTCCAGCACGAGCGTGCCGCCCATCGCCTCGGTGAGGCCGCGCGAGAGCGCCAGGCCGAGCCCCACGCCCGTGTGGCTGCCGCGATCACCGAGCCGCTGGAACGGCATGAACACCCTTTCATGCGCTTCAGGAGGAATGCCGGGGCCCCTGTCGACTATGCGGATCTCCACGTTCTCGCCGTGCCAGCTCGCGTTGACGAGCACGGGTTCGCCGTCGGGGCTGTAGCGGACGGCGTTCGACATCAGGTTGACCAGCACGCGCTCCAGGAGGGCCGGGTCGGCCATGATCTCGGGGACCACGGGCGGAAGGTCGCTGTGGATCTGGTCGCGCAGCGGTCCGAGGTCGTCGATGGCGTGCGGCAGCACGTCCTCGATCGCCACGGGCTCCAGCTTCACGCCGAGCACGCCGGCCTGGAGGCGGCTCATGTCGAGGAGGTTCGCGACGAGCCGGTCCAGCTTGATCAGCGACTCGTCGGCGGTGGCCAGCAGCTCGCCTCGGTCCTCGTCCGACCAGGTCACGTCGGTGCTGCGCAGGCTCTCCACCGCCGCCTTGGCCGAGGCGAGCGGCGTACGCAGGTCGTGGCTGACGGCGGCGAGCAGGGCGGTGCGCATCCTGTCGGCCTCGGCCAGCGGCTCGGCCTGCTCGGCGGCCTCACGCAGCCGCTGCTCACGCAGGGCGACCGCCGCCTCCGCCGCGAACGCCTCCAGCACCCGCCGGTCGCTCGCGTCGAGCAGCCGCCCCCGGGCGGCGAGCACGAGCCGTTCGTCGATCACGACGTCGGTGTCGGCCGTTCCCGGGCTCGTGCACGGCGGGCCGCCCGAGGTGGCGACGATGTGCCAGTCGTCCGTACGCTCCAGCAGCGTCACCGAGCTGAGCCCGAACGTCTCCCGCGTTCTGGCCAGCAGCGACGGAAGCGCCGCCTCGCCCCTCAGCACGTGACCCGCCAGCGTGGACAGCACCTCGGCGTCCGCCCGCGAGCGCGCCGCTTCCCTGCTGCGCCTGGCCGCCAGGTCGACGACCGTGCTGACCATCACCGCCACCAGCACGAACGTGGCCAGCGCGAGCACGTTCTGCGGCTCGGCGATCGTCAACGTGTGCAGCGGCGGCGTGAAGAACCAGTTGAGCAGCCCGAACCCGAGCACCGCGGCCGTCAACGCCGGCCACATGCCGCCCACCAGGGCCACCCCGACGACCAGCAGCAGGAAGAGCGGGATCTCGCTGGGCAACGACAGGCCCAGGGGCTGGAGCCCGGTCGTGAGCAGCGGCGGCGCCAGCAGCGCCAGCCCCCAGCCGGTCAGCCGCCGCCTGCGGGTCAGCGCGGCACTCGACCGGGCCTGCTCGCGCCCCTTCCTGGTCGCCTCGTGCGTCACCATGTGCACGTCGATCGACCCGGACAGCGCCGTCGTGGTCACGCCCACGCCACGCGTGAAGATCTGCGCGAACCGCCCCCTTCTGGACGCGCCCAGCACGAGCTGGGTGGCGTTCACGCCACGGGCGAAGTCGAGCAGCGCATGCGGGATGTCGTCGCCGACCACCTGGTGGTATGAGCCGCCGAGGGCTTCGACGAGGGCGCGCTGGTGCAGGAGGTTCGCCGGGTCACCGCCGGAGCTCAGCCCGTCGGCGCTGGTGACGTGCACGGCCAGCAGGTCGGCGCCCTTGCTCCGGGCCGCGATGCGCGCGGCGCGGCGGATCAGCGTGTCCCCTTCCGGGCCTCCGGTGACGGCGACCACCACGCGCTCGCGGGCCTCCCAGGTGCCCTCGATGCCGTGGTCCGAGCGGTAGCGGTCGAGTTGCTCGTCCACCTTGTCCGCCAGCCAGATCAGGGCGAGCTCCCGCAGGGCGGTCAGGTTGCCGACGCGGAAGTAGTTGGCCAGCGCGGCGTCGATCCGATCGGGCGGGTAGACGTTCCCGTGCGCCATTCGCCGGCGCAGCGCCTCGGGGGCCATGTCCACGAGCTCGATCTGGTCGGCCCGGCGCACCACCTCGTCGGGCACGGTCTCCCGCTGCGACACGCCGGTGATCTGCTCGACCACGTCGTTCAGGGATTCGAGGTGCTGGATGTTGACGGTGGAGACGACGTCGATGCCGGCGCCGAGCACCTCGTCGATGTCCTGCCAGCGCTTGACGTTGCGGGAGCCGGGAACGTTCGTGTGGGCGAGCTCGTCGATCAGCGCCACGGTGGGGGCGCGGGCGATCACGGCGTCGACGTCCAGCTCGGTGAACGTCGAACCCCGGTAGGACACCGTCCGCCTCGGCAGGACCTCCAGCCCTTCGAGCAGCTGGGCCGTCCTGGCGCGGCCGTGGGTCTCGACGAAGCCCACGACCACGTCCTTGCCGCGTTCGCGGGCGCGGTGCGCCTCGCTCAGCATGTCGTACGTCTTGCCCACGCCGGGCGCCGCACCCAGGTGAACGCGCAGCCTCCCGCGGGACGTGCTTCCCATTCCTCCAGGTTACGGCTGGTACGGCGGCGCGACCCCCCAACCCCAGTGCGGCACGGGGGCCTCAAGCGGGGGTGTGGCGTCCGGCTGGGAGTTGTGCCTGGCCAGTCTGGTGCCCCATTCGACGTAGCCGGCGAACGCCGCCCGGAACTCGGGGTCGTCCGGCAGCCCCACTTCGTCGGCGGCGTCCATGAGGAGGTTCACCCATCTGCGGCGCTGGGGCTCGGTGATGGCCTTGCCGAGGTGGTGGCGGAGCATGTTCGGGTAGCCGCCGCGCTCCTCGGTGTACCGGTCGGGGCCGCCGAAGACCTCGCTGAGCCACATCGCCACATATTTGGGATGGTCCGGGTCCATGTGCGCGAACAGCGGGCCAATCAGGTCGTCTTTGACGACTGTGCGGTAGAACGCCGCGGTCAGCCGCTCGAACGCCTCGCTGCCGCCCGCCCAGTCGTACAGCGTGGGTACTGATTCTTCAGTCATGTAATGATGTAATCACTCGCGGGTGCGACTGAGCAAGGTTGAGAAAACGACAAAGTCCCTGGTCTCCGGATCTCTCCGGTGACCAGGGACTCTGGCTTTGTAGCGGGGACAGGATTTGAACCTGCGACCTCTGGGTTATGAGCCCAGCGAGCTACCGAACTGCTCCACCCCGCGTCGGTGTCTGTGGTAATAACCATACAGGGTCCGCGACCGTGCTCCGACCACTCCAACCCCGAGGTGGCCGCCGTCGGTGGCGGGAGTCTCTTGGGGAAGGGGCTCTGAGCAGCGGGAATGCGCCCGATCGACGGGCGTGGCCATCTCTTGAACATCCCGCGCGACCGGGGTCGGCGGGGAATGACAAAAGCCCGGACTCCGATGAAGGAGCCCGGGCTTCTGGATGGTAGCGGGGGCAGGATTTGAACCTGCGACCTCTGGGTTATGAGCCCAGCGAGCTACCGAACTGCTCCACCCCGCGTCGCCTTGCTGCTCTTAAAGACTAGTGGGCGACGAGGGGTGGGCGCAAACTGATTGAGCTAGGACGTGCCCGCCGCTTGCGAGCCCGTCGGCGATGGCGACCCGCTCGGCGAGACCGAAGGCGTCGCCGAGGGTGACATCGATGGCGAGGCCGACGGCGTGGCAGACGGGGTGGCCGACGGAGTCGCCGAGGGCTTGGGCTGCTCCGCGTTGGCCCCCTCCAGCGCCTTCAGCGCCTCCTCCAGCCGCTTCTGTGCCGCACCGTAGGCGTCCCAGTTCGGCGGACTCGACTGCAGAGCCTTCTGCGCGTCCTCGTACGCCTTCTTGGCGTTGGCGATCGCCGTGTTGATCGCCGTGTTGGGGACGTTCTGCTGCTCTGTGGGGGTGTTCTGCTGCTGCTCTTGCTGCTCGCCGAAGACCTCCGCGAGCGCCTTCTGCAGGTCCGGCCCGACGCCGATCTTGTTGCCGTACGACACCAGGACCCGCTGCAGAATCGGGTACGGCTCCTGGCCCCCGCCCGCGGTCACCTGGACGTACACCGGCTCGACGTAGAGCAGGCCGCCCGCGTACGGCAGCGTCAGCAGGTTGCCGTACCGGAGCGAAGAGCTACCCACGCCCATGACGTTGAGCTGGCCGGCCAGGCGGCTCTGGAAGGCGTTCTGCACCTGGCCGGGGCCCGGGATCGGCGTGTTGGACGGCATGCGCAGGATGCGCAGCCGGCCGTAGCCGGAGCCGGCCGACGAGTCGACCGCCATGAACGCCGACAGGTTGGCGCTCCCCTGCCGTGGCACGAACGTGGTCGTCAGCGAGAACGTCGGCGTGCCGCCCGGCATCGTGGTGGTCAGGTAGTAGGGCGGCTGCTTGATGTTCTTGTCGCCCTGCGTGGGGTCGCCCGGGACGTTCCAGAAGTCCTGGCCGCTGTAGAAGGCGGCGGGGTTGGTGATGTGGTAGCGCGACAGCGTGTAGCGCTGCACCTTGAACAGGTCTTCGGGGTAGCGGACGTGGTTGCGCAGGTCGGCGCTCATCTCCGAGGCCGGGCGGATGATCCCCGGGAACGCCTTGCTCCAGGTCTTCAGCAGCGGGTCGTTGGTGTCCCAGCCGTAGAGCGTCACCGTGCCGTCGTAGGCGTCGACCGTGGCCTTGACGGAGTTGCGGATGTAGTTGACCCTGTCGCTCGGCTGCTGGGCGATCACGCGGCGGTCGGTGGACGTGTCGCGCGTCATGTCGCCGAGGCTCTCGCTCTGCGAGTACGGGTAGTCGTTGGACGTCGTGTAACCGTCGAGGATCCAGGTGATGCGCCCGTCGACGATCGCCGGGTAGGGGTTGCCGTCGAGCGTCAGGAAGGGCGCGACCTTCTGGACCCGGTCACGCGGGTTGCGCACGTACAGGATCTGGGAGTTGTCGTTGATGTCGCCCGACAGCAGGATGTTCGCCTCGCCGTACTTGGCGGCGTAGACGAGCCTGTTGAGGAACGAGCCGACGCGGACGCCGCCCTTGCCGTCGTAGATGTTGTCCGCCTGGCCCGTGCCGCCCGTCTGCGGGTAGTCGAGCTCCTTCGTCTTCGGGTCGCCGCCCGCGATGACGTATTCCTCGCCGGCCGGCTCCTCGCCGAAGTAGATGCGCGGCTGGCGCAGCCCCGTGGTGTTCACCAGGGGGCCGGTGACCGGCATGTCCTTGGCGTCGTAGTTGGGCAGGCCGCCACCGTCGACCTGGTTGCCCGGCGCGGCGACGAAGCCGTAGCCGTGGGTGTAGACCAGGGCCCGGTTGATCCAGTTGTTCTGCCCCTCGGGCGGGCCGGTCATCTCACGGACGCCGACGACGTGGTCGATCAGCTTGCCGGTGCTGTCCGGGTAGCGGTCGACGTCGAGCGTGTCGCCGAAGTTGTAGAAGCCGCGGATGCGCTGCGTCTGCTCGTACGTCGAGGAGACCAGCGCCGGGTCGAGCAGCCGCACGCCGGAGACGGAGGCGTCGCCCTCCTTCTGGACCTTGGTCGGGTCGGACTCGGCGTTGTAGTTTTCGACCTCGGTCTTGTCGACGTTGTACGCCTCGCGCGTGGCGTCGATGTTGCGCTGGATGTAGGCCGCCTCTTTGCCCTGCTGGTTGGGCTTGACCTGGAATTGCTCGACCAGCGCCGGATAGACGCCGCCGATCAGGATGGCCGAGAGCACCAGCAGGCCGGCCGAGACGCCGGGGAGCATGCCGCCGGGCCGGAAGATGCCGGCGAAGAACAGGGCGGCGCAGATCAGCGCGATGATCGCGAGGATGGTCTTGGCCGGCAGGACGGCGTTGACGTCCGTGTAGGAGGCGCCGTGGACGAACCCGCGGTCGGAGAAGACCAGGCCGAAGCGGTCGACCCAGTAGGCGACGGCCTTGAGCAGGACGAAGACGCCGAGCAGCACCGAAAGGTGGGTGCGGGCCGCCCTGGAGGCGTGCACGCCCGGCGACTGCAGCCGGAACCCGCCGTACAGGTAGTGCGTGACCGCCGCCAGCACGATCGAGATGATCACAGCGGTGAACAGGAAGTTCAGCACCATCCGGATGAACGGGTAGTCGAACATGTAGAACGAGATGTCCAGCCCGAACAGCTTGTCCTGCTTGCCGAACGACTCGCCGTTGACGAACTTCAGCCACGTCTCCCACTGACCGGCGAAAGAGGAGCCGGAGAAGAGCGCGAGCAGACCCATGCCGACGATGAAGATCAGCTTGCGGTGGGGGTCGAGCGCCATGCGGTAGCGGTCGGCGCCGCTGCCCCCGCCGAACATCGCCGGCCCGAACATCGGCCGCATCCGGAAGGCCAGCAGCATGTTGCCGCCCGCGATGCCGACCATGAGCAGGGCCCCGACCAGGAACAGCACGATCTCGGTCAGGAGCACGCCGGTGAAGATCGACGTGTAGTGCGTCGCGTCAAACCATAGATAGTCGGTGTAAATACCGGAAAAAAGGAAAAACAGCGCCACGATCGCCACCAAGGCGATCGCCACAGGCAGAAGCAGTCTCGGTCGGCGGGGCAAGCGCATCGCCCTGCCGGCTCCTGGGGTCCGGAAGCTCAAGGCCAACCCCTCGTCGTGATGAAGAAACGGTCCGTGTCTGGCAACCTACACCGCAGTGCCAGCCCTACGGCTAACGCACGGCGAGCTCCAGAAGTTTCATCCGGCCTCGCAAGCGGGCACGTTGCCCTTGCCCGTGCGCAGCGCGTCGAGCGCCAGCACCGCGTCGTGCAGCGTGTCGGCCTTGACCAGCCGGAGCCCGTCGGGCACGGCTTTCATGGCCTCCGCGCAGTTGTCCGCCGGGGTCAGGAAGATCGTGGCCCCGGAGTCTTTCGCGCCCACCATCTTCTGGGCGATGCCGCCGATCGCGCCGACCTCGCCCGACGGCTGGATCGTGCCGGTGCCGGCGATCTGCTTGCCGCCGGTGATCTCACCCGGCGTGAGCTTGTCGACTATGCCGAGCGAGAACATCAGCCCCGCGCTCGGCCCGCCGACGTCGCCGACGTTGATGTCGACGTCGAACGGGAACTTGTACTTGGCCTGCATGACCACGCCCACGAGGGTCTGCCCCTTGGGGCCGGCCACCGTCGGCACGGTGACGTCGAGCTTCTGGCTCCCCCTGGTGACGGAGAAGGCCACGTTCTCGCCCGGCTTGTGCGCCTTGACCGCGTCACCCACGACGTCGACGTCCTTGGCGGGCTTGCCGTCCACGGTGTCGATCTCGTCGCCCTTCAGCAGCTTGCCGTCGGCGGGCCGGCCCTTTTCCGTGGAGACCACGGTCACGACCATGTTGAAGGGGATCTTGAGCTCGGTGAGCGCGGCGGCGGTGGCGGAGTCCTGTGAGTTGGTCATCTCGACCGTGTTCTCCTCCTCGACCTCCTTGGGGTCGCGGTTGGGAGCGAAGATGGTCTCCTGCGGGACCACCGCCACGGTCGGGTCGATCCAGCCGCGCAACGCGGTCAGCAGGTCGATCTGGGCGGCCGGGCCGCCCTGGTAGGCCACCGTGACCAGGCTCAGCGCGCCGCTGGTCGGGTAGGTCTCCCGCCCCTTGATCGAGATCACGGGCTTCTTGTCGACCTCGCCGATCGTGTTCTCGGTCGGGCCGGGGCTCAGCACGACGTACGGGACCGGCCTGAACGCGCCCACGACACCTAGCGCGAGCACGAGGAATCCCGCGAGCAGCAGAGTCAGGGCGCGTCGTGACATGTCGATGAGCTTATTCGCCGACGCCCACCCATTCGGTCTCGCCGTCGGCGAACGCCTGATGTTTCCAGATCGGGACGTTCGCCTTCAGATCGTCGATCAGCCGTCTCGACGCCTTGAACGCCTCGTCCCTGTGCGGCGCGGCCACCGCGACGATGACGGCCGCCTCGCCCAGCTCCAGGTCGCCCACGCGGTGGACGGCGGCCAGCGCGGTCACGGGGAAGTCGGCGGCCACCTTCTCGGCGACCTGCCGCAGCTCGGCCTCGGCCGAAGGGTGGGCCGAATAGGAGAGCCTGGTCACCGGCTTTCCGTGGTCCTGCTCGCGCACGGTGCCCACGAAGACGGTGGTGCCGCCGGCGGCGTGGTCGCTCACGGCGGCCATGACCTCGTCGACGGAGAGCGGCGTATCACGAATCCCGAGCAACCGGATGACGTCCACGCAAAGAGCCTACCAACAAGAAATCTGCCCGCTGGACTGCCGAAACGCCGTCGTTCCAGGTCAGTGGCAGGTTGGCGGCGGATTTCTCAGCCGCGCCGCTTCTTGCGCACCTGGCGGACGATCGCGGCGGTGCCGATCACGGCCACGGTGGCGCCGGCGGCGGTGAGCGTGGCCTCCTTGACCGGCAGGCGCCGGCCGACCACGGTCGTCCTGTTCTCGCGCAGCTCCAGGAGCTCCTCGAACGCGGCCTCGTTCGTCCACGAGGGCTTCCAGCCGGCCTCGCGCAGCCCCGTGCAGTCGACGACCCACGGGTAGACGACGTAGTGCAGGTCGGTCGCCGGGGCCGGGGTGATGCCGAGCCGGTGCAGCCGCTGTGCCGTGCTGAACGTCAGCCCCGCGGGGAGCTCGAACCTGCGGATGCCCGACAGCTCCTCGACCTGCTCCTGCTCCAGCCACCCGTCGGAGCCGACCGCGACCACGCCCGTGACGACGCCGCGGGCGGCCAGGTCCAGCGCCGAGACCAGGTCGTCGATGTGACAGAACTGCCAGCGCGGGTTGCAGCCCTTGACCGTCAGGAGCCTGGGCGACTCGAAGTGACGGGTGATGACGGTGTCGACTCCTGGGCCGACGACCGCGGCCGGGCGCAGCACGGTGACCTCCAGGCCGGGGTGGCTGCGCAGGGACCGGCGTACCAGGGACTCGATCTCCAGGTAGTCGCCCACGACGCCGGTGTCGGGCTCGGCCGCCACCGGGGCGTCCTCGGGCAGGGGCACGTCGTTGTCGGGCGCGGCGCCGTACACCATCGCGCTCGTGACCAGCACGACCCGCCGCACGCGCGCCGCCGCGCTGGCCGTCAGCACGGTCTGGGCGGCCCGCAGGTTGTACGCGCGCCGCTCGGACGGGTCGGAGTCGACGGCGTAGTCACCGGCCAGATGAACCAGGACGTCGATGTCGGAGATCCGGTTCGCCAAGAGCGGATCCCGTACGTCGATCACTCTCCAGGTGGCTTCCCGAACATCGCCGCGCTCCTCGTCGATGGCCACCACCCTGCGGAAATCCGCGGAGGATACGAGCCTCGCGAGCAACTCGCGGCCGATGCCGGAGGCCGCTCCCGTGACGGCGACTACGGGTTGGCTCGGGCGTTTCGAGGTAGGCACCAGGTCCTCACTTTGCACTGATCCGCCGTAGGACGACTAACGTGGCGGATGTGGACTCCTCCATCCTGCACGAGGTAGAGCGGTGACTGACCTGCCAGGTCGCGAAAACGACCCTAACGAGAACCCGTTCGCCATGTTCGGCAACCCTGAGCAGATGGCTCAGGCGATGCGCCAGTTCGCCGACATGCTGTCGGCGCCTCAGGGCTCAGGCCCTGTCAACTGGGACATGGCCAAGAACATCGCCCGTCACGCCGTGGTCGCCCAGGGCGATCCGAGCGTCATGGAAGGCGAGCGTCGCCAGATCGTCGACGCTCTGAGCCTGGCCGACCTGTGGCTGAACGAGGCGACGACGCTGCCGAGCGGTGTGTCCGGCCCGCAGGCCTGGAGCCGGTCCGAGTGGATCGAGAACACCGTCCCGGTCTGGCGCAAGCTCTGCGAGCCGATCGCGGAGCGCATGGTCGAGACCATGGGCGGCGCGCTCGGCGGCTCAGGGCTGCCTCCCGAGGCCCAGCAGATGGCCGGTCCGCTGCTCGGCATGCTCAAGCAAATGGGCGGCATGATGGTCGGCCAGCAGATCGGGCAGGCGCTCGGCTCGCTGGCCCGGGAGGTGGTCGGCACCACCGACATCGGCCTGCCGCTGTCCGACAAGGCCGCGCTGCTGCCCGGGGGCATCGCCTCGTTCAGCGAGGGCCTGGAGATCCCGGCCGACGAGATCCGGCTCTATCTGGCGCTGCGCGAGGCCGCGCACCACCGGCTGTTCCAGCACGTCCCGTGGCTGCGTTCGCACCTGCTGGGCGCGGTCGAGGAATACGCCAAGGGCATAACGGTCGACACCTCGGCGCTCGAAGAGCAGATCCGCGGCCTCGACATCAACAACCCCGAGGCGATCCAGGAGGCGCTGAGCGGGGGCAACCTGCTCAAGCCCGAGGAGACCGAGCGGCAGAAGGCCGCGCTGGCGCGACTGGAGACGATGCTCGCCCTGGTCGAGGGCTGGGTGGCCACCGTGGTCGACCGGGCCGCCGAGGGCAAGCTGCCCTCCGCCGTGGCGCTGGCGGAGACCGTACGCAGGCGGCGCGCGACCGGTGGGCCGGCGGAGCTGACGTTCGGGACGCTGGTGGGGCTGGAGTTGCGGCCGCGGCGGCTGCGCGAGGCGGCGGCGCTGTGGCGCGCGCTGGAGAGCGAGCGCGGGCTCGACGGGCGCGACGCGCTGTGGGGCCACCCCGACCTCATGCCGACGGCCGACGACCTCGACGATCCCGACGCGTTCGTACGCGGTGAGGCCGCCTGGGACATCTCCCAGCTGGAGGCGAAACCGGACGACGAGGGCGACAAGGGCGACGAGAGTTGAGCCTGCACGGTGACGCGGTGGCGGTGCTGTCCGCGTGGAACGCGCCGACGCCGGAGGAAGAGGCGTTGCGGCTGGGGTTCCTGGAGCATTTGCGTGTGCATGACGACGCGATGCTGCGGGAATGCGTACCCGGTCATCTGACGGCGACGACGGCGGTGCTGTCGCACGACGGCACGCAGGTGCTGCTCACGCTGCATCCGAAGGCCAAGAAGTGGCTGCCCATGGGTGGCCACTGCGAGATTTCCGACCTGTCGCTCGTGGAGGTTGCTCTGCGGGAAGCATGGGAGGAGTCGGGAATTTCCGGGCTTGAGCTGCTGCCTGGGCCGCTCGCGGTCGACAGGCACGAGGTGTGGTGCCATTCGCCGCGCAGCTGGCATCTCGACGTCGAGTACGCGGCCGTGGCCCCTCCCGGCGCCGAGGCCGTGATCAGCGAGGAGTCGCTGGATCTGCGCTGGTTCCCCGTCGACGGGATCCCCGAGCCGTCCGACGAGGCGACGCGGCGGTTGGCCGCACGCGGACAGGCCGCGCTTAGCTCAGGCTCACGCGCGTTTGGCTAGAGTCTCTTTGCGTCGTTCCAAAAATGGGGGGTTGCGTGGAGACTTCTGCCGTCGGCGGCACGATCGTGACTCCCAAGCGCAAGCGCCGGAAGTTCCCCGGGACGACGCTGACCTGGCTGGCCGTGACCCCGTTCGCGGCGTGGGCCGTGGCGCGGGTGGCCGGTCTGGAGCGGGGGTCGCTGCCCACGCAGATCATGACCGCCACCCCGTACGCCGCGGCCGGCTCGCTGATCCCGCTCCTGATCGCCGCCGCCGGGCGTAAGCGGGCGGCGACCGCGGTCGCGCTGCTGGCCACGACCGCGCTCGGCTTCAGCGTGCTGCCCAGGGCTCTGGGCAGGGCGGAGGCCACGACGGGCAGGCCGCTGAAGGTCATGACGATCAACATGCTGTTCGGCCGGGCCGACACCGCGACGATCATGAATCTGGTACGCGAGTTCCAGCCCGACGTGCTGAGCACGCAGGAGCTCACCCCCGGGGCGGTCGCCGACCTCGACGAGGCCGGGCTCAAGGAGCTGATGCCCCACCGCGTGCTGCAGGACGAGTGGAGCGCCGGCGGGAGCGGGCTCTACTCCAAGCATCCGGTGGAGCCGCTGTGGGACCTGATGCCGCCGGTCGGGCACCAGATGCCCGCCGCGCTGATCTCGCTGCCCGGCGGAAGGCCGATCGAGTTCATCGACGCGCATCCGTTCCCGCCGCTCGGGCCTCAGGTCGTCGAGTGGAACGAGGCCATGGCGGACTTCCCCTCCGCCTCCCCTGACCGGATCCGGATCATCGCGGGCGACTTCAACGCCTCTCTGGACCATGCCGCCCTGCGTGGTCTGCTGGCCCGGGGCTACAAGGACGCGGCCGACACCGTGGGGGCCGGGCTGATCCCGACCTGGCCGGCGAACAAACGGGTGCCGCCGATCATCACGATCGACCATGTGCTGGTGGACCAGCGGGTGGGGGTGAAGGAGGTCAGCGTGCGCGACGTGCCGAAGACCGATCACCGGGCCGTGCTGGCCGAGCTCACCGTGCCCTGATCAGCGCCCTGGTGCTTTCCCAGCCTTCCAGGCCGGGGTCGAGGCGTTCGACGTCTTCGGGGGTGCGCAGGCGGTGCCAGCCCGGGGTGGTGGCGACCTTGCGGGAGCCGGGGGCCTGGGCGCGCAGGGTGGTCACGATTTGCGCGTCGTCGAGGTCGGGGTCCGCCCAGGTGGGCGGGGGGAGCGCGCAGGCCATGGCCACGGCGCCGCCGTTCTCCGCCGGGCAGACGGTGATCTCGGCCCTGCCGAGCTCCCTGAACAGCTTGCCGACGAGGAGGGGCGGCAGGTCGGGCGCGTCCGCGCTGATCACCGCTACCTGGTCGGCTTTGAGGCGCTCAAGGATGATTTTTAGCGGTTCGTCGTCTTTTATCGTGATTACTTCGGTGCCCGGCCAGACGATCTCCTCCAACTCGGGGACGCTGGTGATCAGGACCGGCGTGACGAGCTCCAGCCCCGCGACCATCTCGTAGGTGTCCTCCGCCACCGCCTCGAGGAACCGCGCGGGGTCCACGCCCGGGGGGGCCGCCTGTGCCATGCGCTGTCGTACCAGGACCGCGGCGATGCGCGTCAACACTCCTCCGGCGCTGTGTGGGCCGCGGCGGAGAATCCCTCCAGAAACCCGCGCGCGCGTTCTGCCTTGGGATACTGTTCTACTAGCGCCCAGAACTTGGCACCGTGACTGGGCACCAGCAAGTGCACCAGCTCGTGGATGATCACGTAGTTGATGACCCATTCGGGCAGGCCCTTGAGCCTGGTCGAGATTCTGATCGTGCCGTTCTCGGGGGTGCACGAGCCCCATCGGTGCTGCTGGTTGTCGACCCAGCGCACGCTCTCCGGCTCCGCCTTGCCGTCGAGGAATTTCGACGACAGTTCTTTGGCTCGTTCGAGCAGCGCCTCGTCGGTGGGCCTTCGCCGGCGTTCCTTCGCGGCCAGCCGATCCAGCATCCGGCTCACCCATTCATCTGCGTCTTCGCCACTCAGCCAGGCGGGCAGGAGCACGATCGTCTTGTCGCCGTCGCGGTAGGCGGAGACCGTACGCCGGCGACGAGAACTGCGACGAACCTCGACTGTCTCGGGGGGCACATATGCACGGTAGCCGACCCTGGCGAAATTCCACAGAGGGTGGACGTTGTTTCTGCTGGTCAGATGATTAAGAGCCGGTGAATTTGGGCATGCGCCCTTTCCCGATGGGTGTGGAGCGCCTGATCATGCCGGTGGCGGCCGTGGTCACGGCCCCGACGGAGGATTCCCACCTCAGCACCGCTTCCAGGTGTTGATGGTCTTGGTTTCGGGGTAGTTTGTGGGGTCTTGTGGCGGTAGGAGCGTTCTAAATGATCTTCATTGCGGTCACCCGAGCTCGCGACATTCGGTCATTTTTCGTCAAAGATTGATTTACCTGACCTTTATCTCCCGCTTCCCTCCGCCCCTCCCCGAACGCCTCGCACATCCCTGCGCCACCGAACCCCGACGCCACCTTTTCGTCCCCCAGAGGCGACCCCCTGCCCCCGAACCCGCCGTCCTCCCCCGCCCTCAACTCACCCAACCCCAACCACTCAGCTCACCCAGCCCCAACCACTCAGCTCACCCAGCCCCAACCACTCAGCCAAGCCACCCCTCACCTGAGCGCTTCCACCCGGGCGACCCGTCACCTAAACGGCCCGTCGCCCAAGCTCCCCCGTCCAAGCTCCCCCACCCGGCCTCTCCCGCCTGAGGCGCACCCAACAAGCCTCAGCCCTCCCCTCATCCCTCAGGTCGGCCGGATCAGCCTCGCCCTCCAAAGGCCGGACATGCCGCCTATCAGCCCTCTGACCTGCTTTTCCTTCCCTTCCTCTCCACAGGTCCTCTCAGGGGCGGGTAGTTATCCACAGCCACCGCAGAACCCACTCCGGATCTTGCTCGGACATGGAACCCTTCCCGCCATGAGGCCACGTGTGAAGCCCGCCCTCCGGCGCATCATCCGCGACGAGCACACTCTCCAGTACGGCGCCCACCCCCTCCGGGCCGTCCTGCTGAGCGGCCTGACCGAAGCCGTCCGGCAATGGATAGAGGGCCTCGACGGCACCCGCGACCTGGAGTGCGTCCTGAAAGAAGCCGCCTCCGCGGGCCTGGACGAGATCCGCGCCCGATCCCTGCTCGACCAACTCGCCGCCCAAGGCGCCCTCCACGACGCCGCCACCAGCCCCGCGCCGATCGCCGACCTCCCCCTGGCCGAACGAGACCGTCTGCGCCCAGACCTCGACGCCCTCGACCTCGCCTCGACCGCCCCGGACGGCGCGATCGGCCTCTTCGCCCGCCGCCGCGAACGGCGGGTGCGCGTCTATGGGGCAGGCCGAGTGGGTGCTCAGGTGGTCGCCCTGCTCGCCGCCTCAGGGGTCGGCAACATCCGGGTCCTCGACCCAGGCACGGCACGCCCATGCGACATCACACCTGGTGGACTGACGTGGACGGAGGTGGGCCTCCCCCGCGAGATCGGCGCCGCCCTGATCGCCACCCGACTCACCTCAGGCGGCCCCACCCCCACCCCCACCGGCTCCCTCCGCCCCGAAGCACCTCAACCCATCCCCACCACCAGCACCGGCTCCACCCGCGCGAACAACAACACCCGAGCCACCACACCCAGCCGCCACTTCGAAACAACCCCGACAGCCCAAACCACCCAACCCCACCACCCGACCCAAGCCACGCAAAGACCTCCCGCCACCCAATCCGAGAACGAAACCCACACCACCCAGGTCAGGGAGGACACTCACGCCGCCCAAGCCGGGAAGGGCCCACAATCCACCGGTTCGGCACGAACCGCGCGCCCCACGAGTTCGGCACGTACCCCGTACTCCACCAACTCCGCGCGAGCCGAGCGCCCCACCGTCCCTCTGCAACGAGCCCGACCCGCCGCCCCATTGGCCGACGAGCCAGACGAGCCAGACGAGCCACCCCGCACGAACAAGAACACAAGGGCCGGGAAGGACGCGAGGACCGGGAAGGCCGTGAGAGCAAGGGAGAGCATGAGGGCCGGAGAGAGTGTGAGAGCCGGGGAGGACTTGAGGCCGTCCGTCAATGCGTTGGCGGGAGGGCCGTATCTCGGGGACAAGTCGGATCGGCCCGACCTCGTCATACTCACGCCCGTCGGCCCCCTCGACGGCGTACTGGTCAACGAGTTGACCTCGCTCGGCATCCCGCACCTCCTTGCGTCAGCCTTCGAAGGGCATGGGACCGTGGGCCCGCTCGTCATCCCGGGGAAGACGGCGTGCCTGCACTGCCTAGACCTGACGCGGCGGGATCGCGACCCGATGTGGCCGATCGTGACCGCCCGGTTGGGTGGGTATCCACCGGGCGAGATAGCCTGCGATGCCACCCTGGCGGCGCTGGTCGCGGCGGCGGTGGTCGGTCATGCGCTTGCTCATCTTGATGACAGAGAGTCGGCTGTGACCAACGGCACAATGGACGTAACGCCTGATTGGCGCTGGAAAAGACGGTCGTGGACCCTACATCCGCAATGTCGTTGTATGCGAAACAATCCATATTCGCTAAGAATGGTCATGTCTCCTAACCGCGACTGACGTGCTCAGAGGACGACCATGAAGGGGGGAAGCGGTATCTCGTCGAGGTTCCGCGCATGAGGGTGAGCGATCTTCCGCGTCGTGCTGTCACGCGTTCCGCCAAGCTGGCCGCCCTTCCACTCGGTTTCGCCGGCCGTGCAGCCCTCGGGCTGGGCAAACGGCTTGGCGGCAAGTCCGCGGAGCTCGTGGCTCAGGAGGTTCAGCAGCGTACGGCCGAGCAGATCTTCAAGGTGCTCGGCGAGCTCAAGGGCGGCGCGATGAAGCTCGGCCAGGCGCTGTCCATCTTCGAGGCAGCGCTGCCGCAGGAGATCGTCGGCCCCTATCGCGCCACGCTGACCAAACTTCAGGACGCCGCTCCCCCGCTGCCCGTGTCCACCGTTCACAAGGTGCTCACCGAGCAGTTGGGTGACGACTGGCGGGAAAACTTCCTGTCGTTCGACGACCAGCCAACAGCCGCGGCGTCGATCGGCCAGGTACACAAGGCCGTGTGGCACGACGGCAGGGAGGTGGCCGTCAAGATCCAGTATCCCGGGGCAGGCAAGGCGCTGCTCGGCGACTTCGCGCAGCTGGCGCGGCTGGGCAGGCTGTTCGGCGTGCTGCTGCCCGGCCTCGACGTCAAGGCCGTCCTGGCGGAGCTGCGCGAACGGGTCGCGGAGGAGCTCGACTACCTCCGGGAGGCCGAAGCCCAGCATGCCTTCGCGCTGGAGTTCGACGACGATCCCGACTTCCACGTCCCCGATGTGATCGCGGCCAACGAGCTGGTGCTGGTCACCGAGTGGATGGACGGCACCCCGCTGTCCCGCGTCATCACCGAGGGCACCAAGGAGCAGCGCGATCAGGCGGGTTTACTCTTCGTACGCTTCCTCTTCTGCTCCCCGGCGCGGGTCGGGATGCTGCACGCCGACCCACACCCGGGCAACTTCCGCATGCTGGCCAACGGCAAGCTCGGCGTCCTCGACTTCGGCGCGGTCAATCGTCTGCCCGGGGGCTACCCCAAGGCGTTCGGCCAGCTGACGCGCATCTTCAACGAGGGCGACATGGAGACCGTCATGGCGGGCCTGCGCCGGGAGGGCTTCATCCGCACCGACGTCGAAATCGATCCGGACGCGCTGCGGGCCTTTCTCGCGCCGTACGTGGAGCCGACGGCGGTGGAGGAGTTCACGTTCAGCCGGGAGTGGCTGCAGGCCCAGGCCGCGAGTGTGGCGGACCTTCGGCCTACCAACGTGATCCGCCAGCTCAACCTGCCTGCCTCGTACGTGCTCATCCACCGCGTCCACGCGGCGGGCATCGGCGTCCTCTGCCAGTTGGGCACCACGGCGCGCTTCCGCGACGAGGTGATCCGCTGGGTCCCCGGCTTCGCCGACGACCCCGACGACGAGGCCCTGGCCATCGGCTGACCGTCCCAGTTATGGGGGCTGATCTGACGGCTCGTTGGCGGGCCGCAGGGATTTTACTGAACGCGAGGTTAACTTCTGACTCCTCTGTGTAATGATACGAGTGCAAGCCGTTACCCACTCGAAAGGATCCACATGCGCCGACCCGCGCGCCTGCTCACGGCCTCCGCAGACCCACTCGCTCCCCCACCCCCCATGGCGCGGGTATCGCGAACGCGGACAGCCCACATGAGCACGCGCACGGTTCGGCGCCGTGATGCCTGAGGTGGGTGCGATGTCCTGATGTCCGTGACCGATCCAGCTCCACCCACGGCCCATC
Organism: Nonomuraea sp. NPDC005650; assembly: GCF_040605375.1. NCBI lineage: Bacteria > Bacillati > Actinomycetota > Actinomycetes > Streptosporangiales > Streptosporangiaceae > Nonomuraea > Nonomuraea sp. NPDC005650. The sequence continues at coordinate 401,220 of NZ_JBEXCR010000005.1, read as the reverse complement.
CAGGTCCGTGGCCCCCTCCGCCGGTCGGTCCACCAGGCCCGTGCATGAGCTCGTGCCATGCTCGGAGATCCCACCGGCGCTGATGGTCAGCACACCCCCTCCAGGGTGCTGAGCCGGCGCCGGTGGGTGAGCACCAGAGCACGTCTTCGGGCAGCACAAGCTGGTGGTGGCAGTCAGCGTCAGGACACGACTTCGGGCAGCCAAGCCGACACCGGCAGGCAAGCATCAGGCCACGCCTACATGCATTACATGCCTACGGGCAGCTGACGCCGGTAACCGAGTATCAAACCGTCCGCCACCTCGACGCCGAGATCGGGGGCAGTGGATGGGACAGCAGCAGCGCACATCGTCCCATGTGCCGATGGGGTGCCTGAGGACGGACAGCAGCACCGATGCCGGCGCGCCTGCGGGCGATCTGCGACGCACTCCTTGCTTCGGTGCCGACGCCGGCCCCGGCCAGCGAGCGGCGGGACCTGGGCACGGCTTTTGCATGCGGCACCGGCGACGGTGAGCGGACCACGGTTTGGACACTGCCTCCTGCGGGATGCGCCGAGGTCCGCGAGAGAGCGGCAGCGCACGTCGTCCCACGGCGCCGATCCGATGCCCGAGGGTGGACGGTGCAGCACACCCACGTGCCGTGCCGACACCGGCAACGGTGAGCGGACAGCAGCAGGAGGTCTCTTGCGGCGGTATCGCGCCACTGCCCAATGGACAGGTAGAAGGGTCCCGTCCGGCAGCGCCGACCTCACGGACGACAGCAGAGCGCTCTTTCCCGCGGTGTCGGCATCGAGGTCGGTGGGCGGGCAACTTCAGGGCACCCTCATGGCGGTGGTGCGCGGGCAGAAGGGCGCGCGTCGTCCGATGGTGTCGGTGTCGGCGGCCGTTCAGGTCAGACCGGAGAGTAGGGCGTGGACGCCGTCGGTGAGCACGCGTTCGCCTTCCTCGCGAGAGTTCAGGAACCAGCCCGGGAGCGGGCTGCGGAGTGAGCAGGTCAGTTCGATGCTGACGATGCCGTGGATGGTGGTCCACACCAGGTACGCGGCGCGTACTGGGTCGTTCGACTGGATGAGCCCAGTCTGGGCCGCGGCCGTGGTGGCTTGGGTGAGGAGGTCGAAGGTGAGGCTGAGGGCGTCGTTGCGGCGCTGGGGTGAAGGGTCGAAGTCGGGGAGCGGGCGCTCGAACATCAGCGCATAGAGAGCGGGATCCGCCAGCGCGAACTCCCGGTAGCCGCGCGCCACCGCCATGATCCGAGCGAGCGGGTCGGCGTGGCCGTTCAGCGATGTGGCCATGGCGTCGTGAAGAATGCTGAAGCCGTACTCGTAGATCGCTTCCAGGAGGCCGGCGCGGCCGCCGAAGCAGGTGTAGATGCCCATCGTGGAGGTGCCGGCGACGTCCGCGACGCGGCGGAGGGTGAGGTGGAGGGCGCCCTGTTCGCGGAGAACGCGCATGGCCGCGTCGAGCAGGTCCTGGCGCAGCGCGCCGAGTTCTTTCGGGGTGCTTACGTCTCTCGGCACACTCTCACCATATCCGGCGATAACGCGCATCATAACGATCGTTATCGCTTGATATCACCGAGAGAAAGGGCTCCAGAGATGGGTGTCTATCGGGTCACGGCGGCGGCGGGGTTCGTGTGTGCCGTCCTGCTCGTGGTGAACTCGGCTCGACGCGCCGGGCTCCTGCCTGAGACGGCGTTCACGCACGCCATCGCGCCGTTCGGGGCGCTGACGGGCCTCCTCGCGATCACCGGCATCTACCTGCTCATCCGGGGTACGGCGGGCGGCCTCGGACTCGTGGGGTACGTGCTCAACTCGGCCGGGCTGGCCGGGGCGTTCGCCATCGAGTACATCCTGCACTTCGTCTTCCCCTACCTCGGCGGGGGCACGGTCAGCGAGCTGCTGGCCGGGAGCACGGGGCGAGCGTTCCTGGTCACGTCGGCCGTGCTGTTGGCGGGGGTGCTGACCTTCAGCGTGGCGGCGATCAGGAGCGGGGGCATGCCCGTGGTCGGTGTGGTGCTATATGCGGTGGGGATGGTTCCCGGGTCTTTGCGGAACGTGGTGCCGCTGCCGGTTTATCTGACTGGGCTGGTGGTGGCGGCGGTCGGGGTCGCTTGGATGGCGGCCCGGCTGTGGGGCGCGGCGGAGGAGGAGCTCGTCGCGCATCCGCCACAGACGCCGGGCATCCGGCCGACGGCCTGAAAGCACCATCATCGCTCCAGTCCCGGGGTTCCGAGGTTCTGGGGTTCTGGGGTTCTGGCGGGAGGTCCGGGAGGAGCCGAACCAGTCAACGGGCTGGGGCACGTCCGTAAAAGGGGAGAGCCGGGCGCTGGCGGCGCCCGGCTCTCTAAAGGATCCGGTGGGAGATCCTGCGCCGGCGGCAGGATCTCCCGGATCACATCTGACGGCTCAGGGCCTCGCGGAGGCGGTCGTTCGCCTGCTTGACCTTGCGTCGCGCACGCTGCACGCGCGTGACGCGGGCGATGAGGCGCTGCTCCTCCGCCTCTCGGTGGAGGGTTTGTATTCGGTCATTCACCAGGTCATGGATGAGATCCGGCACTGCTCGGCTCCTCGTGATCTGAGTGCTCATTGGTATGTGTTCGCTTTCTGGTAGTTGGTGCGGTGGTCAGGCAGCGACCGGGTGCTTGCGGGGACGCCCGCGCGGACGCTTCCGGGGAACGATCGCTCCCCTGAGGATGAGTTCGCCGCCCCAGACGCCCCACGGCTCCTCGCGCTCGAGCGCGCGGGCCAGGCAGGCCTTCTGGATCGGGCAGCCGCCGCAGAGAGCCTTCGCGAACTCGACGTCCTCCGGCGACTCGGCGAACCACAGGTCAGGGTCGGTACGGCAGGGGATCTTGGCTTCGTCGATCAGGTCCATGATCGTCTTCGCCCCCATCTGCTTTCTCCTTTTGTCGATCTTTTTGATCTTGGTCGGGCACCTCGTAGGTGGTCGGGAAACACGGGCAAATAAGTAAGGCCGCGGATCCGTCTGTGGATCCGCGGCCTGGTGGGCTGCAATACGCCGGTCAGGTTATGACCGGTGCATCCCTCCAGGGTTGCGGACCCCACAGTCCACCCTTGGTGAGCTGGTAGGCCGGCAGTTCGATACGTGCCTTGTAGACAGGAGCAGCTGGCGCGGCGTGGAAGCGCGCGCGGAAGGCGGCGGCCTGGCTACGGGCAGACTTCTCCTGCCGCAGCTTGGTGGGACCATCAACGAGTCTCACCGAGTTACGGCACGCGGAAGCGAGCCACTGCGTGGCTGACATCTGAATGCTGATCACCGGTGACTCACCTCCACTCTTGAGACCGTCGGAACAGTAGTGTCCGACTCGCTTGACCATGACCCTAGACCGGGAACCCGGGAACGGGCAACATATTTTCTACCTGCGATTTTGTTACATTGACCGCGCCTGACGGCCTATTGCACGCGGCGTGTCGAGCACTATTTCGTCAGGCGGATCATGGCCTCCTGGACGACCGAGACCACGAGCTCCCCGGACGCGGTGAACATCTCGCCGCGGGCAAGGCCCCGAGCTCCCCCCGACCAGGGGGACTCCTGAGCATAGAGCAACCAGTCGTCGGCCCTAAAGGGGCGGTGGAACCACATGGCGTGGTCCAGCGAGGCGCCGGAGACGTTCGAGGCGCCCCAGGCCATGCCGTGGGTCAGCAGGATCGTGTCGACCAGCGTGAAGTCGGACGCGTACGCGGCCAGCACGACGTGCAGGAGCGGGTCGTCGGGCAGGTCGGCGTGGTAGCGGAACCACACGTTGGTCTGGGCGCTGCGCAGCTCGGGGTTCTTGAACGCCTCCCAGGTGAGCGGCGAGACGTATCGGGCGTCCACCGGGCGGGGACGCGAGAACCACTCGCGCAGGTCCGGGTGGTCGCCGACCGCCTCGTGCATCCTGTCCTGGAATGTGGGGAGCGACTCGGGGTCGGGCACCTGCGGCATCTCGGACGCCTGATGCGCCACGCCCTCCTCCGCGATGTGGAACGACGCCGACATCGTGAAGATCGCCTTGCCGTGCTGGATGGCGACGATCCTGCGGGTGGTGAACGAACGGCCGTCCCGGAGGCGTTCGACGTTGTAGACGATCGGGACGGCGGGATCGCCCGGCCGGATGAAGTAGGCGTGCAGAGAGTGGACGTTCCGGTCCTTCGGGACCGTACGGCCGGCCGCCACGAGGGCCTGGGCCGCCACCTGACCGCCGAAGACCCGCTGGATGCGCTCCTCCGGACTCCTTCCCCGGAAGATGTCCAGCTCGATCTGCTCCAGGTCGAGCAGGTCCAGCAGCTCCTTCAGCGCCTCGTTCACGGGTTCGCCCCCCCTTGTGCTCTCGGGTGTTGGGGACAAGTCTGACGTGCCCCTTGTACGGGACTAAAGCGGGGCTGTCAGTCGGCGCGGCAGAGGGACAGGACGGCCTCGCCGTAGCGGTCGACCTTGATCCTGCCGATGCCCGCTATCGACAGCAGCTCCTGCTCCGTGGCAGGCGCGCGCTCGGCGATGGCCTGGAGGGTCACGTCGGTGAAGACGACGTACGGCGGGACCTTGGACTCCTTGGCGACGGTGGTGCGCCAGGCCTTCAGCCGTTCGAGGAGGGCCTCGTCGTAGTCCGCCGGGCACGTGGAGCAGCGGCCCAGCTTCTGCTCGGCCGCCGCGACCAGCGTCTTGGCGCACACCCGGCAGCTCACCGGCGCCGCCACCGGACGCCGCTCCCGGGGCGAGGAGGTGGAGATGCGGGGCGGCGACGAGGAGGTGCGGGGGGCGAGGCCGTCGAGGAAGCGGGAGGGGCGGCGGGTCCTGCGGGCGCCGGGGGCGCGGGCTCCGGCCCAGGAGAGGGAGAGGTGTTCGCGGGCGCGGGTGACGCCCACGTAGAGGAGGCGGCGTTCTTCCTCGATCTGCTCCGGGGTCTCGGCGTAGATGATGGGGAGCATGCCGTCCGTCAGGCCGACCAGGAAGACGGCGTCCCACTCCAGGCCCTTGGCGGCGTGGAGGGAGGCCAGCGTGACGCCCTCCACGGGCGGGGCGTGCTGCTCGGAGGCCCGGCGCTCCAGCTCGGCCACGTACGCGGACAGGTCGGCGCCCTCGGCCGCCAGGTCTTCGGCCAGGTCGGCCAGCGCCTTCAAGGACTCCCACTTCTCCCTCGCCTTGCCGCCCCCAGGAGGGGAAGGGGTCAGGCCGACGCCGGCGAGGATGTGGTGGACCTCCGAGGCCAGGGGCTCCCCGGTGTCGGAGCGGGCGGCGCCGCGCAGCAGGACGACCGCCTGGCGGACCTCCGGGCGGTCGAAGAAGCGCTCGGCGCCGCGCAGCATGTACGGGATCTCGGCCTTGGACAGGGCCTCCTCGTACGCCTCCGACTGTGAGTTGACGCGGAACAGGATCGCGATCTCCCGCGAGGGCACGCCCTTGTCCAGGAGCTTCCTGATCGCGCGGGCCGCCCCGGCGGCCTCGGCGGGCTCGTCGTCGTAGTCGGAGAACGACGGCTTGGGGCCGTCGGGACGCTGGGCCACCAGGTCGAGCCGGTGCGGAGACCTGACGACCAGCCGGTTGGCCAGGTCGACCACCTGCGGGGTCGAGCGGTAGTCGCGCACCAGCTTGATGACGGCGGCGCCGGGATGCTCCACCGCGAAGCCCGTCAGGTAGCGCGGGGTGGCGCCGGTGAAGGAGTAAATGGTCTGGTTGGGGTCGCCGACCACGCAGAGGTCGTCGCGGCCCCCGAGCCAGGTGTCGAGCAGGAGCTTCTGCAGCGGGTTGACGTCCTGGTACTCGTCGACGACGAAATAGCGGTATTGCTGGCGGATCTGCGCCGCGACCTCCTGGTGCTCGGTCATCACGGCCGCGGTCAGCTCCAGGATGGTCTCGAAGTCGACCAGGTGGCGTTCGCGCCTGATCTGCTCGTACGCCTCGTAAAGGCGGGCCACCTCCTCCGGCGGGACCGGGGGCGTGCGGTGGTATTTGGCCGCGGCCCCCACGTAGTCCTCCGGGCCGATCTGGGTGACCTTGGCCCATTCGAGCTCGGCCGCGATGTCCCGCAACTCGGACCGATCCGGATTTTTCCGGATCTGGCGGCAGGCCTCCACCAGCACCGGGAGCTTGGACTCGATCACCGAGGGCGCCGAGCCGCCGATGACCCTCGGCCAGAAGTAGGTGAGCTGCCGCAGCGCCGCCGCGTGGAACGTGCGGGCCTGCACGCCGGGCGCCCCGAGCGCGCGCAGCCGCTGGCGCAACTCCCCCGCCGCGCGAGTGGTGAACGTCACAGCGAGCACGCTCTGCGCGTCGACCACCCCGCTGCGGACCGCGTGCGCGATGCGATGGGTGATCGCCCTGGTCTTGCCGGTGCCCGCGCCGGCCAGCACACACACCGGCCCGCGCACCGCCTCGGCCACCGCGCGCTGCTCGGGGTCGAGACCGGCCAGGACGTCATCCATGTTGTTCACCCGTACATACTCGCAGGTGTAGCGGAGACCCTCTTTATTCTGGCAACATGCGGGCCGACGTATGTTCATAGCCACCAGATGCAAAGAACCGGTCTCTTCCCTCACAATGGGTCCGACCATCTGCATGGGGGAAAGGAAGGCCGTGCGAACTGCGGTTTTCGCGGGCGTGCTCGCCCTTGCTGCTGTCGTGCTCACGCCCGTGGCCGCCAGCGCCAACAAGGAGCCGACGCCCGGCCCCACGGACGCCGTCGACCAGTACGGGCTCGGCGGCTTCTCCACCGAGACCGTCTCGTACGGCCCCCAGGCACGTCAGGCCATGGATGTCTGGTGGACCCCCGACGGCCAGGAGCGCCCGGGCGTCTTCCTGATCCACGGTGGCTGGTGGTCCGGCGGCGACAAGCGTTACATGAAGGAGATCGTCCGCCAGTACGCCGAGCAGGGCTACACGGTCTTCAACCTCAACTACCGCCTCTCCGGCGACGCGGCGTGGCCCGCGCAGCGCTCTGACGCGCTGGCCGCCATCTCAATGGCCCGCAAGCACGCCGAGCGGTGGGCGTTCGACGCGAGCAACTACGTGGTGGTGGGTTTCTCCGCCGGCGGCCACATCGCGGCGGCCGTGGGCACGTACGGCGACGGCATCAGCGGCCTCAAGGGCGTCGTCGGCCTCTCGCCGATCATCTCGCCCCTGCGCGCCTACTCCGACGGCGAGAAGTCGCAGGACCCCAACAAGCGCAAGCTGCGTACGGCCGCCATCCGCCTGGCCGGAGGCTGCGCGCCCAAGGGCAAGTGCTCGCGGATCTGGGCCAGCATGGAGGTGGCCTGGCACGCCAGCCGCAAGGACGCGCCGATGCTGACCGTGCATTCCAAGGACGAGTTCGTGCCGCCGGTGCAGAGCCAGCTGCTCAAGACGATGCTGGGGCAGGTGGGCGTGCCCGTGACGGTGATCACCCAGCCGGGCGTCAACCACAGCAACCCGCTCTACCGCGAGCCCGGGGTGGCCGAGCAGGTGCAGGCCTGGATCGCCGACCGCATCGGCTGAGCTGAGGCAGAGCTGAGGCAGAGCTGAGGCAGAGCTGAGGCAGAGCTGAGGCAGAGCACCCTGAGGCGGGACGCCCCGCCTCAGGAATGAACTTGCACAGTCCGGTTGTTGCATGGAACGCCTATTTTGCTGACCTCCGGAGGGATCTCCCGACATGGCGCTCACGGTCTACAGCACCACCTGGTGTGGCCCCTGCAAGCGGCTCAAGTCTCAGCTCACCCGCGAGGGCATCAGCTTCAAGGACGTCGACATCGAGCGCGACCCGGCGGCGGCCGAGTTCGTCATGAGCGTCAACAACGGCAACCAGGTGGTGCCGACCGTGGTGATCGAGACCCCCGACGGCCGCGTCGTGCGCACGAACCCCTCGGCCCGCGAGGTCAAGGCCCTGCTCGGGGCCGCCTGATCACCAGTCGCCGGTCAGCTCGCCGCCGTACCAGGTCTCGATCAGGCGGCGGGCGATCGACACCGGCGGGGGCAGGCGCAGCTCGCCGGTCTCCAGCGCTCGCGCCAGTTCCTCGCGCGAGAACCAGCGGGCCTCGGCGATCTCCTCGGCGTCCGGCGTGAGCTCGGTCGACGTGGCCTCGGCGAAGAAGCCGAGCATGAGGCTGCGCGGAAAGGGCCAGGGCTGGCTGCCGAGGTAGCGCGGGCGGACGACGGTGACGCCCACCTCCTCCGCCACCTCACGGGCGACGGCGTGCTCCAGCGACTCCCCCGGCTCCACGAACCCCGCCAGGATCGACAGCCGGCCCTCCGGCCACTGCGGGCCGCGGGCGAGCAGGCAGCGGTCGCTCTCGTCGCGGACCAGCATGATCACCGCGGGGTCGACCCGGGGGAAGTGCTGGCTGCCGTCCTGCGGGCAGACCCTGATGTGCCCCCCGGCCTGCACGTCGGTGCGGGTGCCGCAGCGCGGGCAGTATTCGTGGGTCGTGTGCCACGCCTCCAGCGCCACGGCGTAGACCAGCAGGCCCGCGTCGCGGTCGCCGAGCAGGCCCCCCACCTGGCGCAGCCCGGCCGCCACCGGCTGGCCCTCCGGCGTGTCGCGCAGGCTCATGGGGACGGTCACCCGGCCGTTGACGTCGCCTCTGGGCACGCCGGGCAGCGGCGCGGCCACCGCGAAGTAGGCGACGCCCTCCTCGACCCCGAGCAGGTAACGCTCGCCCTGCGGCGCGTCGCCCGGTGAGTACAGCACCGCCTGCACCTCGTCGCCCGACCGCCGCACCAGTGTGTGACCGTCGTCGATCACCAGCACCTTCGTCGACGGATCGGACCACGCCCGCTCCAGCCACTGCTCGTTGGCCCGCAGCGCCGAGGATCTGTCGATCGTGCCGCGCGCCAGAAGCAGAGGCCCGATGAGTTGCTCTTCCGCGGTCATCTCCACAGGCCGCCCCCTCCCGAAATCCCCTGTCATCCTATGACCTCGCAGTTAGCCGGCGATTACGGTATCCGGGCCCCGGGGCGATCTCTCTAAGGCTAAGATCAACGAGTTAGGTTAGCCTTACCTGATACCCCGGGGGTGCCTTCGCGTTGCGGCTCTATCTGACCGCGCTCAAGACAACCGATTCCGTGACGTACGGCTTCCTGCCCGCGGCCGAGGCGCTGGGCCTGGAGGTCACGGTCCTGACGGATCGGCCGGAGCGGCATCCGTACGCGGTGGCGTGCGACGTACGGGACCCGCGCGCCCTCATCGACGCCGTCGAGAGCCTCGGCAGGCCGGACGCGATCTTCACCAACTCCGACCACCTGCAGGCGGAGACCGCGCTCGCGGCGGACTACTTCGGCCTGCCGGGGAAGGACTGGCGCGCCTGCCTGGCCGCCAAGAACAAGTTTCTGATGCGTCGCAGGCTCCACGAGGCCGGGGTCGAGCAGGTGTGGTCGATCCGGCTCGCGCCCGGCGATCCGGTGCCCGAGCGCCTGCCCTACCCGGTCGTGCTGAAGCCGCGCGAGGGCGTGGCCAGCGAGGACGTCATGCTCGTCGAACGCGACCTGGCCGCCGCCGTGGCCCAGGTCAGGAAGCGGCGGCCGGGCGAGACGCTGGTCGCCGAGGAGTACCTCGAAGGGCCGCTGCGGACGCTGGAGACGCTCGGGGACGCGTCCGGGACGCGGGTGCTCGGCGGGTTCGAGACGACGCTGGGGGCGCTGCCGTACTTCGTCGAGGAACGGCTCGACTGGGCTCCGCGGGACGGGTCTCACGAGCACGTGCTGGCGGCGCTGCGGGCGCTGGGGGCCGGGTTCGGGGCCTGCCACACCGAGTACGTGGTCACCCCGCGAGGGCCTCGGATCGTCGAGGTGAACTATCGGGTGATCGGCGACCATTGCGACTTCCTGCTCGGCGATGTGCTCGGGGTGCCGCTGTTCGAGTGGATCCTGCGGGCGCATCTCGGGGAGCCCGTGCCCGACATTCCGGAAATTTCCTCGTACGGGACTGCGGTCAGCCTGGTCGCCGACCGGTCGGGGACCGTCAAGGACGCCCCCGGGGCCGAGACCGTCGTCGAAGGGGACGTCCGGCTGTGGCACCGGCCGCTGCGCGCCGTCGGGGACGTCGTGTCGCTCACCCACACGAACCGCGACTACCTGGGCGTCGTACGCGCCGTCGGCCCCTCGCGGGAGGCCGTGGACGCGGCCGTCGAGGCCTACCGCGCCGCGCGGCCGTGGGTGGTCGAATGAGCGATCGGGAGGCCTACCTGGCCGCCCGGGTCCTGAACGCGTTGCTGCGCGAGGACTACGGCGGGCTGTCCTCCCGGATCAGCCGGACGAAGGACGGCGTGGGGCTGCTGCTGGCGGACGGCCGATGGGTGTGGCTGGCGCCCGGCGCGCTGTTCCAGGACTTCGTGGTCGCCCCGGAGGAGCGGCTCGGGCTGGAGCAGGTGCTGGAGACGCTGGTGGAGGTCGCGGACCCGGCGGACGCGGAGGGGGTCGCGGCCTTCTTCGAGGAGTGCCTGGCGGCCCTGGCCGCTCTGGAGCTGCACGACTCGCGGGCCGGCGAGGTGCTCGGGCGCGGCCCCTCCTACGAGTCGCTGGCCGCCTTCGTGGATCATCCCGTCTATCCGACGTCCCGGGCCCGGGTGGGGCTGTCGGAGCAGGAGCTGCTGGCCTACGCGCCGGAGTTCGCGCCCTCGTTCGAGCTGCGGTGGGCGGCGGTGCCGCGCCGCTCGCTCGCGCCGGGCTCCGCCGCGCGCTTCCCCGCCGACGCTGGCCCGTGGGAGCTCGGTCCGGACGAGGCGCTGTTCCCCGTGCACCCGCTGACGGTCGGCGAGGTGCGGAAGATCGACGGGGTACGGGTGCTCGACGAGGCGCGGTTGACCGTTCGGCCCACGCTGTCCATGCGGACCGTCGAGATCGACCCGCGCACCCACCTCAAGCTTCCCCTCCCCATCAGCACCCTGGGCGTCCGGAACAGGCGGTCGATCAAGCCGGGCACGCTGAGCGACGGCGCGAAGGCCGAGCTGCTGCTCCGCGAGCTGGCCGGCCCGGAGGTGGCGCTGGCCGACGAGCAGGTCCACGCGCACGCCGGGCACGAGTACCTCGCCTGGATGGTCCGGCGGCTGCCCGCGGGGAAGATCGTGCCGGTGGCCGCGCTGGCCGCGCCCGGGGTGCTGGACGGGCTCGGCGACGTCGTCCCTGCCTACCTGCGGCTGCTGCTGCGCTGGAACGTACGGCTCTTCGTGCGGTACGGCGTGGCGCTCGAAGCCCACCAGCAGAACCTCGCCCTGGTCTTCGAAGGAGACCGGATGCGGCTGCTCGTCAAGGACAACGACGGCCTGCTGGCCTCGCCCGCGCGGCTGCGGGCGGCCGGGATCCGGGTGCCGGAGTTCGCCGACGAGCGGATGCTGAGCGACGATCCGCACGCGCTGGCCGACGTGTTCGTGACCATCACGCTGCATCTGGCCGCCGCCGCCGTGGCGTTCGGGGCGATGCCGCACGCCGAGGCCGCGGCCCTGCTGCGCGGCACGCTGGCCGAGGCGCTCGACGAGTACGGCGAGGACCCCATGGCCAGGATCCTGCGCGCCAGAACCCTGGACGCGGCCAGGCTCACCGGCAAGTCCATGATCACCGCTGGGACGCTCGTGGCCAAGGAACGTTCCGGCGCCCGCGACGTCAACAAGTTCTACGGCACCAGCGGGCCCAACTACCTGAGGAGACCATGAATGCACGCTCCGGCCATCGACGCGACCTCCGCCCTGGCCGAGGAGGCGACGCTGGCGGCCCTGCTGCGCTGCTGCGTGCGGGAGGTGGCCGGGCCGCGCGGCCTGGTCTGGCCCGCGCCGCCGTACCTGCTGCTGCGGGTGGCGGGCACGCTGCTGCGGGTCCGCACGCACGGCGGCGCGGCGCTGCGCTTCGACGGCCGGCCTGAGCGCCTGGAGGAGGGCGCCTGGCAGCCCCTGACGACCGACGAGCTGGTTCTCCTGGCCGGGTCCGACCTCCACGGGGAGAACGGCGAGTTCGCCGAGCAGGTGGTGGCCAGCCGCGAGGCCGTGGCCGCGATCCTGCGCGCCCGGGAGGACGCCGTCCCGCCCGCCGATCCGTGGCTGGCCTCGGAGCAGTCGCTGGTGTACGGCCATCCCTTCCACCCCAGCCCCAAGGCGCGCGGCGGGGACGGCTGGTTGCGCTACGCGCCCGAGGCGCACGCCCGGTTCCCCGTCCGGCTGCTCGGCGTGCGCGAGGACGTGCTCGCCGAGGGCGGCGATGCGTCGGTGCTCGACTCGATGGGCGAGGCGCCGCGCGGCTACCGGCTGCTTCCCGCGCACCCGTGGCAGCTGGAGCTGCTGCGGCCCGCGTTCGGGGCCGAGCTGATCGACCTGGGGCCGGGGCCGGAGGTGCTGCCGACCTCGTCCGTGCGGACCGTGTACGCGCCCGGGGCGGAGGCGTGCCTGAAGTTCTCCCTGGACGTGCGGATCACGAACTGCGTGCGCAAGAACGCCTGGTACGAGCTGGCCGGCGCCGTCGAGCTCACCTCCCGCCTGGGCCCGATCTTCAAGGAGGTCGCCAACAGGCACCCGGCCACCCGCTGGCTCCCCGAGCCCGGCTACCGCTCGGCGGCCCTCGGCACCCGCCTCCACGAGGGCCTGGGCGTGATCGTCCGGCAGAGCCCCTGGACCGCCTGCTCCCCCGGCGTGACCCCGGTGCTGGCCGCCGCGCTCGCCCTCGACGCGCCGGTCGCGGACCCGCTCGCCTGGTGGCGGGCGTACGTGGCGGCGGTGGCGCTGCCCGTCATGGAGCTGTATTTCGCGTACGGCGTGGTTCTGGAGCCCCACCTTCAGAACGTCCTGGTCGGCCTGGACGCGGACGGTCTCCCCGCTGAGTCCGTCTTCCGCGACCTGGAGGGCACCAAGCTCGTCGCCGGCCGCCACGACCTCGACGGCCTGCGCCCCGAGGTGGCCGCGGCCCTGACCTACGACGCCGAGCGCGGCTGGGCCCGCGTGGTGTACTGCCTGCTGGTCAACCACCTGACCGAGATCGCCGCCACGGTCGCGGGAGCGGACGACGGGCTGCTGCGCGAGCTGTGGCGGATCGCCCGCGACCTGCTCGCCGGCCAGGCGGGCGACCTCGGCCGGCCGCTGCCGCTGTCGGACCTGCTGGCCGGCGCGCCACTGCCCGCCAAGGCGAACCTGGGCGTCCGCTGGGCGCGGGCGGCCGACCGGACCGCCGGTTACGTCCCGATCGCGAACCCGCTCGCATGATCACCGACTGCGTCCAGGACGCCGCCCTGCGCCTCGCTGAGGCCCCCGCCTACCTGTACGACCTGCCCGCGCTGGACGAGCACGCCGCCGCCGTACGGCGGGCGCTCGGCGCGGTCGAGCTGTACTACGCCGTCAAGGCCAACCCGGACGCCGAGTTGCTGCGCGTGCTGGCCGGGCAAGTGGACGGGTTCGAGGCGTCGTCGGCGGGCGAGCACGCGCACGTCACGACCCTGTTCCCCGGCAAACCGGTCGCGCTCGGCGGGCCCGGCAAGACCGACGCCGAGCTGCGCCTGCCGCACCACCGCATCCACGTCGAGTCCCCGAACGAGCTGCGCCGCCTCCTCGCCACCGGGCTGGAGGCCGACGTGCTGCTCAGGCTCAACCCCGACCTGCCGGTCGAGGGCGCCGCGCTCACGATGAGCGGGCCGTTCGGCATGGACGAGCGGGGCGTGGAGGAGTGCCTGCCGCTGTTCACCGACCGGGTACGCCTGCGCGGCCTGCACACCCACCTGGCCAGCGGCCTGGACGCCCCGCAGCTGCTGACCCTCGCCAAGGCTCTGCTGGACAACGAGCACGAGGAGGTCAACCTGGGCGGCGGCATGGCGGTGTCGTACGCGGCGCCGGAGTCCAGGTTCGACTGGGCGGCGTACGGGGCGGGCCTCGCGGCCCTCCGGGGCGGGCGACTCCTGCGGATCGAGCCCGGCAGGGCGCTGACGGCGTACTGCGGCTACTACGTGACCAGGGTCGTGGACGTGAAGCGGGTGCGCGGCGAGGCGTACGCGATCCTGCTGGGCGGCACCCACCACCTGCGGACCCCGGCGACCAAGGGCCACGACCAGCCGTTCACGATCCTGCCCACGGGCGAAGGGCCGGGCGTGGCGGACGAGCCGATCACCTTCGTCGGCCAGCTGTGCACCCCGAAAGACGTCTTCTCCCGAAAAATCGTGACCTCGGCCCGCGTCGGGGACACCGTGGTCTTCGAGATGGCCGGGGCCTACGCCTGGAACATCTCGCACCACGACTTCCTCATGCACCCGAAGCCGTCGTTTCACTATCTACGAGCTTGACACCCTCGACGATCGCGACCAGGCCGTCGGCGTCGAGCAGGTCGACCGGGCGGACGGTGCGGTTGGCGCGTACGTAGTGGAAGGCCGCCCGCACCTTCTCCAGCGGCACCCCCGCCAGGTGCGACCAGGCCAGCCGGTACGCGGCGAGCTGCACCGACGCCACCCTGGTGGCCTTCTTCCCCCTGGGCGGCACGCCGGTCTTCCAGTCGACGACCTCGTAGCCGCCGTCGGGCAGCTCGAAGACCGCGTCCATCCGCCCGCGCACGAGCCGGTCGGCGATCATGGTCTCGAACGGCACCTCCAGATCGACCGGCCGCCGATCGGCCCACTCGCTCTGCTCGAACCGCTCCTGCAGCTCGGCCAGGCGCACGTCCGCCTCTTCGAGCTCCTCGTCGTACAACTCCAGGTCGTCGATCAGCCGCTGCTGGTCCCACCGCGTCTCCAGCCACTTGTGGAACGACGTGCCCCGGCGCGCCAGCGGCGCGGGCTTGACCGGGACGGGGCGGCGGATCCTGCGGGCCAGCTCGCGCGGATCGCCGGCCAGCGTGACCAGCGACGACACGGTCAGCTTGGCCGGCAGCTCGACGATCGTGGCCGGCCTGCGCCGGTGCAGCTCCCGCTCGCGCAGCAGCAGCTCGGTGTCGCGCTCCCAGGCCCGCAGCCGCTCCTCCTCGAACGCGCGCAGCGGCTCGTCCTCCTCGTCGGCGAGCGCCCCGGCCAGGGCGTCCTCGACCAGGCGGGCGCCGTCGAGCACCGACTCGTAGCGCAGGCCCTCGGGCGTGACCGGCCAGATGGCCTCGGCGGGCTCGGCGAGCAGCGGGTTGGTGGCGCCGTCGGCCAGGTCGCCGGCCCAGAACGAGACGCGGTCGGCGGTGTCGCGGATCTCCAGCAGGAAGTCGGACGGCTCCAGGGGCTTGGTGGCGCTGCCCCAGCGATAGCCGGAGGCGATCAGGTGGTAGTGGGCGCGGGTCACGGCCACGTACGCCAGCCTGCGCTCCTCCATCAGGTCGCGCTCGCGGCAGTGCTCGTCGAACGCGCCCAGCTCCTCCTTGCTCAGCCCGCCCAGCCTGGGCAGGTCGGCGGCGTCGCCGCGCAGCGGGTAGGGGAGCTTGCGCGGGTTTTCTGTCCAGCGGCTGTTCATGACCGGGGTGGCGGGGAAGATGCTGCCCGTCGCGATCGTCCCCTTCGAGCTCACGAGCTGCGACAGGCCGGGCACGACCACGATCGGCCACTCCAGCCCCTTGGAGGCGTGGACGGTCATGAGCTTGACGCTGTTGCTGTCGCCGACCCGGCCCGCCTCCAGCCCGAACTCCTCGCTCTCCGCCGCCTGCAGGTAGGCCAGGAACGCGCCCAGCGTCGGGTCCTCCGCGTCGCCCGCGAACCTGGACGCGGCGTCGAGGAACGCGTCGAGGTCGGCCCGCGCCGCGAACGTGCTCGCCGTGCCGCTGCGCGCGGCCACCTCGACGTCGAGGCCGATCGTCCGCTCGACCTCGCTGATCAGGTCGGGCAGCGGCTGCGCGGTGTGCGCCCTGAGCCGGCGCAGCTCGTGGGCCAGCGCGACGAGCCTGGTGCTCGCCAGCGGCGAGAACGTCTCCAGCCAGTCTTCCCTGTCGGGCAGCTCGTCCAGCGCGTCGACCAGGCTGCCGCGCTCCTCGGCCAGGTCGGCCACCACCTGGTCGAGCGGGTCCTCCTCCCGGCCGCTCTCACTCAGCTCGCGGGCCAGCTGCCTGGCGTGCTCCCCCAGCACCCGCAGGTCGGCGGGGCCGATCCGCCAGCGGGGCCCGGCCAGCAGCCTGGCCAGCGCGTCGCCGGCCGTCGCGTCGTACAGGACGCGCAGGGTGGCCACGATGTCGGTCACCTCGGGCACGGTCAGCAGGCCGCCGAGGCCGACCACCTCGACCGGGATGTCGCGCTCCTCCAGCGCCCTGCGCAGCGCGGGGAACTGGGAGCGCTTGCGCGCCAGGATCGCGACGTCCTGGGGCTGCACGGCGAGCGTCTTCTTGCGCTCCTTCTCGCCCCAGGGCAGGCCGTCGGGCGCCGTCT
Organism: Nonomuraea sp. NPDC005650; assembly: GCF_040605375.1. Classification (NCBI taxonomy): domain Bacteria; kingdom Bacillati; phylum Actinomycetota; class Actinomycetes; order Streptosporangiales; family Streptosporangiaceae; genus Nonomuraea; species Nonomuraea sp. NPDC005650. The sequence continues at coordinate 384,965 of NZ_JBEXCR010000005.1, read as the reverse complement.
CCGTGCCCAGGATCCTGGCGATGCCGTCGGCGACCCACCTGGCCTCGTCCTCGGCCGTCTCGTGGAAGGCGCAGGTGACCCGGCCGCGGTCGACCCGGTTGGGGCCGGGGACCAGGACCGGCACCTCGCGGGCCTCCATGCGGAGCTGGAGCTGGACGCGGGCGGCGACGTCGAGCACCCGGTCGCCGTTGCGGAAGCTGACGCTGAGCTGGCGGATCTCGGCGGGGTCGCCGGTGCTGGTGCGGAAGTCCTGGGGGAAGCGGCGGAGATTGCCCGCGGAGGCGCCGCGCCAGCCGTAGATGGACTGGCAGGGGTCGCCCACGGCGGTGACCGGGTGGCCGCCGCCGTAGAGCGAGCGCAGCAGGACGAGCTGGGCGTGGCTGGTGTCCTGGTATTCGTCGAGCAGGACCACGGAATAGCGGCCGCGCTCGATCTCGCCGACCTCGGTGTGGTTGGCGGCGATCCTGGCGGCCAGCGACATCTGGTCGCCGTAGTCGATGACCTCGCGGCCGCGCTTGAGCCGTTCGTACGCCTCCACCATCGGCAGCAGCTGCTCCCGGGCGGCCTGGACGCCGAGCGGCTTGCGCTGGGCCACGGTCGTCCTGCCGGGCAGCGCGTCCTGCCTGCCCCGCAGCCACTCCCCCACCCGCCGCACGTCGCCGGCCGATCGCAGGTGCTCCGACAGCTCGCCGGCCAGCTCCAGCACCGCGGCGGTGACCGACGGCGGGCCCAGCTCGATCCGGTCCATCGGCCCGTCGTACATCGCCACCACCCGCGACGCGAGCTGCCACGACACGGCCGGCGTGACCAGGCGCATGGTGGGCTCCAGCCCTTCGCGCAGGGCGTGGTCGGTGACCAGGCGGGCGGCGTAGGCGTGGTAGGTGGACACGGTCGGCTCGTTGTCGAGCGCGCCCGGCTCCACCAGGCCCGCCTCGGCCAGGCCGTTCAGGCGCTCCCTGACCCGGTTGGCCAGCTCGGCGGCGGCCTTGCGGGTGAAGGTCAGGCCCAGCACGTTTTCCGGTTTGACCAGGCCGTTGGCGACCAGCCAGACCACGCGCCCGGCCATGGTCTCGCTCTTGCCCGAGCCCGCGCCGGCCATGACGACCATGGGCTCCAGCGGGGACTCGATGACCGTGGCCTGCTCGCGGGTGGGGGGCAGGATGCCGAGCTTGCCGGCGAGTTCGGCGGGGGTCAGCACACCTGGCCCCCGTTGTCGTTGACCGGGCAGCTCGCCCTGGCCGCGCACGTGCGGCAGCCGTCGTTGACCTTGGCCTGGAAGAACGGGCCCGACATGCCGGTCGCCACTGTGTCGACCAGGTCCGCGGCCCAGCCTGGGTCCCTGTCGTCGGCCAGCGGCGGCTGCGCCTGCTCCAGTGCGTCGTTCTTGCCCGCCGCCTTGCCGACCTGGACCAGCGCGGCGCCGCCCGGCTCGGTCATGCCGTGGCGCGCGAAGGCCCCGAGCAGCGCGGCGAGCTGGTAGACGCCGAGCTGCGGATGGCGGTCGAGGTCGCCGGCCTTGGGCTTGGAGCCGCCGGTCTTGAGGTCGATGATCACGGCGCGGTTGTCGGAGTCGCGCTCGACCCGGTCGACGCGGCCCTTGATCTGGACGCCCTCGGTGACCATCGCCGTGAACGCCTCCTCCAGGGCCACCAGCTCGCGCGGGTTTTCCTTGTGCCAGCGCAGGAACTTGCCGATCATCTGCTCGGCGACCTGGCGCTGCTTGCGGTTGTACCAGACGCCGCCGAAGTCGAGGTCGCCCCAGACCTGGTTGAGGCGCTCGCCCAGGAGGTCCTCGCTGGGCAGGTCGGTGGCCGCCAGGACGGCCAGGGCGTGGATGATGTTGCCCAGGCCCTGGGCGGTGCTGGTGCCCGCGGCGCCGACGGCCGTCTCCAGCAGCCAGCGCAGGCCGCACTTGGTGAAGCTCTCGACCGCCGAGGGCGAGATGCTGACGACGTCGTCGGGCCAGCTCAGCGGGCGGTCGTCGGAGATGGGCGTGAGGGCGTACCAGTCGTTGGGGTGGGCCCCCTGGACGCCCGCGGCGGCCAGCCGGGCGAGCTGCCTGGCCGCTGTCTGCCGCAGCTTCCTGGGCTTGGTGGGGTCGGTCACCGCGCTGCGGAGGTCGGCCACCAGCGCGGACATGTTCAGCCAGCGGGCCCGGTCGTCCACCGTGGCCGACTCCACCGCTCCCGGCATCAGCTCCGACAGGAACCTGGACGGGCGCTCGTCGGTGTCCTCGCCGCCCACCGCGGTCACCACCAGCCTGCGCCTGGCCCTGGTGGCGGCCACGTAGAACAGCCTGCGCTCCTCGGCCAGCAGCTTGGAGACCAGCGAGGCGGCGTTGGGCTTGGTGCCCTCGACCACCTCGACGAGGTCCTCCACGCCGAGCAGCGACCCGCGCAGGCGCAGGTCGGGCCAGACGCCCTCCTGGACGCCCGCGACGACCACGACGTCCCATTCGAGGCCCTTGGAGCGGTGGGCGGTCAGCACGCGTACGGCGTCGCCGTCGGGAGCCCGGTCGGCCAGCGTGTCGCCGGGGATCTCCTGGGCGGCCAGGTCGTCGATGAACACCTCGGGACCCGCCTTGGGCATCCGGTCCACGAACCGGGCAGCGTGGTCGAACAGCGCCACCACGGCGTCGAGGTCGCGGTCGGCCTGCGCGGCCCTGGGGCCGCCCTGCAGGCTCTGCTCGGTCCAGCGCCCGGCCAGGCCGCTGGCGTGCCAGACGGCCCACAGGAGGTCTTCGGCCGTCCCCTCCTGCTGCGCGGCCTCGCGGGCGGCGGCCAGGAGCTTGGCCACGCGCTCGGCGGGGACGGCGACGTGGTCTTCGACGCGGATGAGCTCCCTGACGTCCTGCACGGCGGCGACCAGCAGCTCGCCGGACGAGCGCGTGCCCTCGGCCTCGTTCTCGGCGATCTTGAGGGCGCGGCGGAGGCGGCGCACGCCGATCATGTCCGTGCCGCCGAGCGGGCCCGTCAGCAGCTCCTCGGCCACGCCCTCGTCGAGCTGGGCGGGATCCATGGCCACGCGGAGCATGGTGAGCAGCGGCCGCACGCCGGGCTCCTGCGCGATCGGCACCTCGTCGCCCGCGATCATCGTCGGCACGCCCGCGTTGACCAGCGCCCGGCGCAGCAGCGGCACCTGGCGCTTGGCCGAGCGGACCAGCACCGCCATCCGGCGCCACGGCACCCCGTCGATCAGGTGCGCGCGCCGCAGCGTGTCGGCCACGATCGCCGCCTCCTGGCTGGTGCTGTCGGCCAGCAGCACCCGCGCGTCACCGGCGTCGGCGTCCGGGAGCGCCGCCAGGTCGCGGTGGTCGTGCTCGTGCCCGTACGCGTGGTCGGGCATGGGCGCCACCGGCAGCCGGGCCGCCACCCGGCGGGAGGCCTCCAGCAGGTCGGCCCCGCTCCTGCGGCACACCCGCAGCGCCAGCACCGGCGCGTCGCGGCCGTCGAGGGTCTTGAACCGCTCGGGGAACTTCATGATGCCCTGCACGTCGGCGCCCCTGAAGCCGTAGATCGACTGGTCGGGGTCGCCGACCGCGACCAGGTCGGCGCCGTCGCCGGCGAGCTGGGCCAGCAGGAACTCCTGTGCCGGGTCGGTGTCCTGGTATTCGTCCACGAACACCACGTCGTGCGCCGCCCGCTCCCGCTCGCGCACCTCCGGCCGGGCCAGTAACGCCGAGGCGGCCCCGATCAGCTCGGCGTAGTCGTAGGTCTCCTCCGGGTCGAGGTCGAACCTGTCCTGGTAGCGCTCGGCGAACCTGCCCGCCGCCGCCCAGTCGCTCCTGCCGTGCAGCCTGCCGAGGGCGATCAGCCGCTCGGCGTCGAGCCCGCGCTCGTTGGCCCTGGACAGGAAGTCGCGCAGCTCCTCGGCGAAGCCCCGCGTCTTGAGCGGCTCGCGCAGCGACACCGGCCAGTCGAGCGCGCCCTTCTCCAGCTCGCCGTGGAGCAGCCGCCGGATCTCCAGGAGCTGCTCGGGGCCGGTCAGCAGGCGCGGCGGGGCCTTGCCCTCCAGCACCGACTCGCGGCGCAGGAGCGCGTACGCGTAGGAGTGGAAGGTGAGGGCCAGCGGGGTGCGGGTGGTGCGGCGCAGGCGGGCGGTGACGCGCTGACGCAGCTCCTCGGCGGCCTTGCGGCTGAAGGTGAGGATGAGCACGCGCTCGGGGTCGAGACCGCGCCGCTCGATCCTGTCGACGACGCTCTCGACGATCGTGGTGGTCTTGCCGGTGCCCGGACCCGCGAGAACGAGCAGCGGGCCGCTCTGGTGGGCGACCACGGCACGCTGGTGCTCATCGAGCACAGGGGGCGCAACAGGGCCACTGTTGCCGCGTCGCACCAACCGCCAGGTCTGACCACTCACAGCACTAGATTCCACCAGACCACAGGGACAGATCGTGCCGACTTGCCCGGTCTCCCCACGCGATCCGCCTACCGTACCGGGGCGAATCTCTACTTTCTCGCGCGACACGCCGCCCTCATGTTCGCCGACAGCTTCCCGCGATATATCTTGACTTCGGCTAGACGCGACATATCGTGTTTGTCATGGCTGACAAGGGATACAAGGGCGTCGGCATGGAGGGCGCGATCGCCCGCTGGTACGCCGCCGGCAACGACCGGTCGCCTGACAGGTACTCCGAGCAGGTCGAACGGGTGCGCGAGCTGGCCGGGCCGGGCAGCGAGGTCCTGGAAGTGGCCCCCGGGCCCGGCCACCTGTCGATCGCCCTGGCCGGCACCGGCGACTACACGGGTCACCGGGGCTCGACATCCGCCAGACGTTGCGTCGGCGCGCGTACACCAAGTCCGAGTTCGAGGACTTCTTGAAGCGCTTCCCACGGATGAATCCGGAGGATTCCAGCCGTCCCCACCGTGCGGCTACGCGCATGGTCGCGACGCTGTTGCTTGGCGATTCACCTTCCGGCCCCGCTTTCGCGAGTTTCCACGCCCCAGCCCGCACACCCGGTCTGAGCTGTGCGTGCTCCGCCCTCCCGGCGGTGAGTAGATCCTGCCTCGGCCTCCCCCGCGAGCTTGGTTATCACTCACGTGTTCGACCGCGGCCCACCATATCCGCGCTGGATGCGCCACCGCAGCCGATTCCCCCATATCCGATCGCGCGGACGTCCTTCCGCACGTACGACACCCGCCTGTCGCCTCTGTCGCTAGACGTCGACCTGCGGAAGTGATCGATGATCTCGCCTACGGAGCGTCCCGCCTTGTAACGTAGGGTCATCATTGCACCTCGGTGTGGGGGTTGATCGCATGCGGTGGCAGGTCCACTCCGAGAGGTCGCTGTACGCCGACCCGTGGCTGGACGTCCGGGTGGCGGATGTGGAGCTGCCCGACGGGCGCCGCATCGACCACCGGCTCGTACGCTCCGCACCCGGCGCGGGGGCGGTCGTCACCGACGACCAGGACCGGGTACTGCTGATCTGGCGGCATCGCTTCATCACCGACAGCTGGGGCTGGGAGATCCCGCTGGGCCAGGTGGACGAAGGCGAGATGCCCCGGGTGGCGGCGGCGCGCGAGGTCGAGGAGGAGACCGGCTGGCGTCCCGGCCCGCTGCGCCCGCTGCTGTCCATCCAGCCGACCAACGGCTTCACCGACAGCCTGCACCACGTCTACCACGCCGACTCGGCCACCCACATCGGCCCGCCCTCGGACCCTTGCGAGGCGGAGCGGGTGGAGTGGGTGCACGCCTCGGGCATCCGCAAGCTCATCGAGAACGGCGAGATCGTCTGCGGGACCACCATGTCGTCGCTTCTCTACCTCCTGGTGGAGAACCTCCCGAACGGCGGCTTCCACCGCACCGCAGACCTCGCCTTCGACTACGACCCCGACCGCCGCTTCCTCCTCCCCGACCTCCCGGACCTCTTCTAACCTCCGCCGACCGGGCCCCGGCGCGATCGCAGGCCCGCCGCACGCATTGCGCCCGGCGCCCAAGGCGAGGGTGAGGCGCCGCACGGAGAGCTCGCGCCGAAGGGGCGCCCCGGGCGAGCGGTCGGGGCGGGGGTGCGGGGAGGGGCGGCGGGCCGGGTGGTGCGGGGAGGGGCGCGCCTTTGGCCACGGAGCCGGTCAAGAGTGCGCGTCGTCACGGCGACCGGCCCGTGAGCCTTCACGACCGGCCATGACGGACGGCCGCTGACGTCGGCGCGTGCGGCCCACCGTGCGCAGCCGTAAAAGATGGGGGCCTTGACGGGCGCGCGGCCCACCGTGCGCAGCCGTAAAAGATGGGGGTTTTGACGGGAGTGCGGCCCCGCAAGTGGTGGGCACGAGGCCCACCACGAGAGGTTTACGAGAAGAGGTGGTCGACGACGCGGGCGGTGGCCTTGCCGTCGTCGCGGGGGGCGAAGGTGGCGCGGAAGGCTTCGTAGCGGTCGGCGTGGGCCGCCGCAACCGAGTCGATGGACCGCAGGGCCTCGATCACCTCGGCCGACGTCGACAGCACCGGCCCCGGCGCCTGTTCGGCCAGGTCGAGGTAGAGCCCTCGCTTGGACGAGTATTTGGCCATGTCGTACCCGTAGAACACGATCGGCCGCCCCGTGCACACGAAGTCGAACATGACCGACGAGTAGTCCGTCACCAGCACATCCGTCACGAGCAGCAAGTCGGCAATGTCGGGATAAGTGGTGACGTCGTGGGCGATGTCAGGAACGGCGGGCACTGCCTGCATCGGGTGTGCCCGCACCAGGATCTCGTGGTCGGCCCCGAGGGCCTCGCGCGTCTTGGCGAGGTCCAGCTTGACCATGGCGTTCTTGCGGTCGTAATCGCGCCACGTGGGCGCGTACAGGATCACCCGCTTGCCCTCCACGAGCCCCAGCCGCCGGCGCACGGCGGCGGCCAGCTCCTCGCGGTCGGGCGAGTTGAGGACGTCGTTGCGCGGCAGCCCGCTCTCCAGGATCTCGCCCTTGTAGCCGAACGCCTTGCGCAGCACCGGCGTGGCCCACGGCGACTGCGACAGCAGCAGGTCCCAGCCGCGCACCTCCGCCGCCTGGCGGTGCCAGATCGGCGGCTTCGGGTCGCGTGCCATGTGGGGCTGGTCGTTGCCGATGCGCTTTGCCGGGGTGCCGTGCCAGGTCTGCAGCACGACCTGGTCCTCGCGGGCGCGGAACCAGACCGGCAGGAACGAGTTCGTCACGATGTGGCGGGACCTGGCCAGCGCGGCATGGTGCTCGCGGCTGCCCGCGCGGACGACGGTCGCCCCGCTCGGCGGCACGAAGGCGCCGTCCTTGACGATCCAGATGTGCTCGCGGTCGTCGCCCCGCCGCAGCCGCTCCTCGTAGATGGCGCGGACGCTGTCGGCGTAGAGGCGGCCGTCGTTGACGACGTAGACGGTCGCGTCGTTCAGCGGCTCGGTGCGCTGGGCCGGGTAGAACACGCGGCGCAGCACGTGGGTGCCGGCCACGCCCCGCTCGTCGGCGGGCCGGGCCTCCTCGACCGTCACGACCGGCACGTCGAAGCGGGTGGAGATCATCCGGTACGTGCGCCCGTCGAGCGTGCGCGGGTCCTCGTCGAGCCCCGGCAGGGCCCCGTGGTCCATGCGCAACGGCACGATCTCGCCAGACGGGTGGCGGATGGACATGTTCCAGGTGCCGGACGCGAGCGGCACGGACTCGCCGAAGCGGTCCATGGCCGAGGGCTCGACGCGTACGGAGAACTCCTCGCCGGAGCGCTCCATGGGAAGCAGATAGGACAGCCCGGACCGGTGCCGCAGCGTCAGCATGCGGGAACCGGGGGCGTCGGGGTAGTGGCCGCGCAGGACGAGCGCGGAGCCCTCCCACACGGCCGAGGTGATCACCGGCCGGATGCGGTGGGCGGAGACGACCACGCGGTCGCGGCGGTCGCCGAGCACGGTGATCTCGCGGTCGCCGACCACCGTACGGGTGTCCACCAGGTCGGCGAGCATGACGGACGCCGCCGGGTCGCCCTTGGGCTCGACCCAGAGCCGCCGCCCGTCCTTCTCCTGCAGCAGGGTGGGCACGGCCAGGCCCACCACGACCTCCGTGCCGTCACCCGCGGGCGTGAAGTCGGCCGCGATGCGGTGGCCGCCGAGGCGGGCGTGGCCCTTGGTCACCGTTCGACCGGGCAGGGAGATCTTCAGCTCCAGGCGTTCGCCCTCGACGGACACGTCCGTCAGCTCGGCCCGGTTGGGCTGGAGCACGACCTGCAGCGCCCGGTCGGACGTCCACACCGGCCGGATCCACCAGCCCGGCCGCAGCTTGAGCCCGGCGGGACGCTCGGGCCGGCCGACCGAGGAGCCGCGCAGCAGGCCCGTGGCCCGCGCGCCCCGGCTCCAGAACACGATCTCGGCGCGCCAGGTGGTCGTGTCGGGCACGGACGGGCGGTGACGCATCCGCCGCCGTACGGCGGAGACCACCCCGCGCACGGCGCCGCGCCAGCGCAGCGGCCAGGGGCTCAGCTCGGCGGCGAACCCGGACCAGTCGTAGTTGCAGCCGGGCTCGCGCGCGCCGTGGGTGGCCTCGGGCGCGAGCACGCGCCGCGTGCGCATGCGGATGGGCGGCAGCCAGCGCGGCCCGCGCAGCACCACGGTCGCCCAGTTGAACCTGCGGCTGCGGACGGAGAGCCCCGCCAGGTACGCGAACCCGGTGACGCGCAGCTTGCCGTCGACCCAGACGATGTCGTCGATGTGGGTCACCGGCACCAGGTCGGCGCGCCGCAGCCGGTAGAGGTCGGGCGCGAGCTCCTCACGGAAGGGCAGGTCCGCGTACCAGCGCAGGCCCTTGCGGATGCGCTTGGACGGCTCGGCCGCCGCCGCCACGACCTTGGTGAGCGTCTCGCCCTCGACGAGCTCCTCGTCGGGCCGGTGCTCGATCAGGTGACATATGACACGCCGCGCGACCGGCAGGTCGTGCTTGACGCGCGCGTCCACGGCCGCGAGATAGGGCCGGACGAGGTCGAGCATCTCACGCCGCCGCACCGCGCCGCGCTTGACCGCGAGGTCCATGCGTGCCCCGAGTGGGCCGCTCAGCACCTCGGTGTCGTACGCCGCGTCGCGACCGCCGGAACCGACCGCTCGCATGACCGCTTCGAGAGGCTCGCCACGATCACAAAGATCCTGGACAGCCTTCAGGCGGTCGGCGAACGACTCGCCTCCCTGGCTCTGGGCTGTGACGCCGGTGGCCATAGGGGTGGCACCGCCTTTCGGGCCGCCATTCAGTGTTCTCCCAATGGTAATGGGAGTCACATGTCAGAGATTCGCCCGTTCAGTGAAAGAGCAGGTCATGACATTTACTGAAAATCCGCTGAACGCCCATCCCAACGCGCCTGTCGCATATCCACCCGTTCGCCCCGCAACGGTGTGCCTTCCTCGCGCCAGTGGGCCAGACAGCGTCGCAGGTGGTCAGGGGCCGCGCCGGAGCCGTCGGCGTGGACGACGCGCCACCACGGCACGCCGCCGCCCCATGTCGACATCACCTTGCCGACCTGGCGGGGGCCGCCCTCGCCGAGGTATTCGGCGATGTCGCCATACGCCATGACCTTGCCGGGCGGGATGCGCTCGACGAGCTCGAGCACCCGTTCGGCGAAGGGGTTCAGGGGGTCCATGCCGCGGGGCCCGCGTCGATGATCTCTTCGAACTTGCCGATCTCCATCGCGCTGCCGCCCGTCACGACCTCGATGACGCCGTCGCGCAGCATGTAGACCTCGCCGTCCTCGCCCACGAGCCGGGCGCCGAGCGCGGCCGAGAGCCGGACGAGTTGCGCGACCTGCCAGTCGGAGCCGGGCTCGCCGACCAGCTGGTCCTGCCAGCGCGCCACCGCGTACGTGCCACCCCGGTGTGCGGCCACGATCTCGTCATCCCCGCGCAGCCCGAAACCGGCCGGCGCGATGGCCTTCGCGAGCTCCGCGAAGGCGAGTGGCGACTCGCGCACCACCCGCAGCTCGTATCCCATGACGCGCGACCATAGCGGATCTTTACTGTTCCTTGCGCTGATTGAGCACGATGATCGCGCCGCAGAACATGACCAGCGCGACCAGCACTCCGCCCCCGTACAACCACAGCCGCAGCGGGTCGGGCCCCGGCCTGGTCGGCACGGGCGAGTCCTCACCTTGCCCGAAGTGCTCCTGACCTGGCAAAACGCTGCGCTGCTCCCCCGTCAGCCGGTCGGCGGCGTTGAGCGCGGCGGCCGCGTCGACCACCCCAAACCCGGTCTGGTCGTCGTATCCCGGGGCGGGCCGGCCCCGCGCGCTGGACGCCAGCGCCTGGGCGACCTGCTCGGGCGGCAGGTTCGGGTAACGCGCCTTGACGAGCGCGGCCACGCCCGCCACGAGCGCGGCGGCCGAGCTGGTGCCCTCGGACAGCTCGTAGCCGCTCTTGCGCTTGACCACGGGCACGCCCACGCCGGGCGCGCCGACCAGCACGGAGAGGTTGTCGCTGCTGAACGCGGCCCGCCTGCCCTGCTTGTCGGTGGCCGCGACGCCGATGACCCCCGGATAGCCGGCCGGGAAGCTCCAGTAGGAGGTGCCGTTCTCCTTGGCGTAGCCGGTCAGGCCGTCGTTCCCGACGGCGGCGACCAGGACGACACCCTTGCCGAGCGCGTACGAGACGGCCTCGCGCTCGGACCTGAGCGGGCCGTAGGAGCCGATGGACATGCTGATGACCTGGGCGCCATGGTTGGCCGCGTACCGCAGGGCGCGCGCGAGCGGGCTGTCCGAGGTCTGCTCCTCGCCCTCCACGGGCGGCACGCCCAGCGCGGGCTCGTCGTCGGTGACCATGGGCAGCGACAGGATGCGGGACTCGGGGGCGATGCCGATCAGCCCGTCGTCCTCGCCCGAGGCCGCGATCAGCCCGGCCATCGCGGTGCCGTGCCTGCCCGGCGGCGTCTCCCGGGTCACCGCGCCCGCGGTCATGTCCGGGCCCGCGTTCACACGCCCCTTCAGCTCCTTGACCTGGTCGTCCACGCCGCTGTCCACGACGGCGACGGTGACGCCCTCGCCCTTGGTGATGCTCCACGCCTGTTCGACGTTGAGGGCGTCGAGCACCCACTGCTGCTGCTCCCGTACGGGGTCGGCGGCGGGTCCCGCCAGTACGAGGAGCGCCGCGGTGAGCGCGCGCACGGTCGCTAGCACACGTTCCCCTGAGTGCAGGGCGGCACCTTGGGCGGGTCCGCGAGGAAGTAGGCGATCTGGTTGCCGACGGACTTGGCGGCCGGCCACAGCTCGGAGTGCAGGATCTCCTCCGGCGGGATCGCGGCCCTGGTCCGGCCGTCGGCGTAGCCGGCCGTGGAGAACACGATGTACGGCCCGGCGCCCACCCAGCCGGTGCGCTGGCGCTGGTCGGGGCCGAAGCGTTCGGTCACCGTGCCGGGGAACGCGACGGGCAGCACGCCCACGCGGTCGTCCTGGGTGAGCTCCTCGCTCGCCGAGACCCTGGACGCCTCGTCCTTCAGCACGGCCACACCGACCGTGATCACGAACGAGGCCGTCTGGTCGACGTACGTGGCCCGCAGCATCGTGACGCAGCCGTGGTTCTCCAGCACCCCGGCCACGGAGGCGTCCACGCCCTTGCCGCACTCGGTCTCGGGGGCGATGCCGACGCGCCTGGCGTACTGCTGGGCCCGGTCGAGCCCGAGGTACTTCACCTCTTCAGGGAAGACGCCCGTCGCCGGCCACGCCTGCCAGCGCCTGGCGATCTCCTCCTGCTTGTACTGGTTCTGCTCGGAGGGGGTCAGCGGGCGCGAGCGGGTCTCCGCGAACAGCCCGATCGTGCCGAGCAGCACGACCACGGAGGAGACGACTATGATGACGCTCAGCAGTGTCACGAACACGCGCCGATACCGCACGCCCTGCTCAAGCGCCTCCCGTTCGGCGCGGTCCTTGGCGGCCGTACGGACTCGCGAGCCCGCCCCCGGCCAGGTACGCACGCGCGACCGCCGGCCGGTGGTGGCGCCGAGCGGATTCCTCCGTTCCGGCGTGGCCTCGCCCTCGGCGCGCGGTAGCCCTGAAGTCGACCTACGAGCCCTCACCACCGCCTCATCCTCGCGTCCTCTGTGCCGACCTCACGCAGTGAGGCGGGCTCGGTCGCCCGGGAGCCGTCGCCTTCCCTCGTCACTCCGGTCGCTACGCTCCCTACGTTCCTCAGTCCACGCAACGGCGCTCCCTCGCGTGTCTATTTCGTCCCCCTTGGTGGGCGGATCATGCGTCTTGTGAGCCGTATGCCCGGCGGACGCGCCGGACCAGGATGAATATGACGCCCAGGGACGCGAACGCGCCGACGGCCGCGGCGGCGGCGATGGCCGCGTAGACCGTGATGCGCCGCTCGTCCCTGACGATGACCTTGATGGGGCCCACCTGCCCGCCGGCCAGCGGCTCGGCCGGGTCCTGGGCCTGGTCGCCCGTGGCGGTCTCGGTGTATCCGGCCAGCTTGCCGGCCTCGGACAGGGCCCTGGCCGCGTTCACGACGCCGAAGCCGGTGCCGGTGTCGTATCCGCCCGGGGGTCTGTCGGTGGCGCTGATCGTCAGGGCGCGGGCCACCAGCGGCGGCGACATGCCCGGATATTTGGCCTTGATGAGGGCGGCCACACCCGAGACCAGCGCGGTCGCCTGCGAGGTGCCCCTGCCGACCCAGTACTCGTCGCCCGGCCCCGCGCCCATGATGTCCACACCCGGCGCGGCCACCAGCACGGAGGAGTTCCAGTTGGAGAACGTGGCCCGGCTCAGCGTCCGGTCCGTCGCGCCCACCGAGACCACGCCGGGGAACGCGGCCGGATAGGAATAGGGGGCGAAGTCGCTGTCGATCTTCCGGTCGCCGTCGTTGCCGGCGGCGGCCACGAGCACGACGCCCTTGGAGATGGCGTAGCGGATGGCCGCCCGCTCCTCCCTGGTCGCCAGCTCCTTGGAGATCGACATGTTGATCACGTCCGCACCCTCGTCCACCGCGTAGCGAATGCCTTGGGCCACCACGTCCTCGAAACGCTCCGCCGAGTTGAACTCCCGGAAACCCGGCTCCTCGTCCTCAAGGATGACCCTTACTGACAGTACGTCCGCTTCGGGCGCGACGCCGATGATCCCCAGATTTCCCCCTTTGCCATGACCGTGCCCGGCGATGAGAGAGGCCATGTACGTGCCGTGCAGGCGGCTCGGAGGGACCCCCGGCGGGTTCGCGCCCTCGGTGAAGTCCCTGCCCACCCGCACCGAGCCGACCAGGTCACGATGGTCCGGGTCGACGCCGGAGTCGAGCACGGCCACCGTCACGCCGCCGCCCTTGCTGATGCGCCACGCCTGGTTCAGCTCCAGCGTCTTGATGACCGGCCGCTGCCCGCCGCGTACGTCGTCCGCCCACGCGGGCGCGACCGCGCACAGCAGCATCCCCACCGCCGCGGCCGCCGCTCCCCGCCTGAGCATGGTCCCCGTACTGCCCTGGATCAGCACCGCCACTCCTCGGCCGCGCAGTCGGGCATCAGCGGCGTGCTCAGGTCGGTCAGCACCCGCTCGGAGATCTCGGTGGCGAAGGCGAAGATGGAGGGCCGCTGCTCGTCCGCGGCGTCCGCGGGCCGGCCGTCCACCTGGCCCGCCGTGGTCAGCACCAGGTACGGCCCCGCCTGCCGCACCGAGCCGGCCTGGCGCACCCCGGGGGTGAACCGGTCGGCGACCGTGCCGCTGAAGGCCAGCGGATACAGGCCCGGCACGGGTTTGCCGCTGTCGGAGAAGGCGGCTTTCGCGCGTACGGCGTCCGGCTCGTCACGCAGCGCGACCACGCCGATCGTGACGAGCACGCCGCGCAGCGCGTCGATGTAGGTGGCCCGCAACAGGGCCTTGCAGCCCGCCTTGCGCAGGGCCCTGGCAGCCTTGGGATCGACCGGGTCGCAGGCGGTCTCGGGCGAGATGCCGATCCTGCTGGCACGTTCCCGGCCGCCCTGCTCGGCGGAGTACGGCAATGTGGCGGGGAAGATACGTCCGCTGGGCCAGGTGCGCCAGCGCTCGGCGACCTCGCGCTTGGCCGCGGCCTGCAACTCGGCCGCGCTGGGACCCCGGGTGAGCTCGGTGCCCGCCGCGCTGCCCGACACTCCGGCGGCCACCGCGCAGACCAGGGTCAGCGCGGAGGCCACCACGAGCGTCGGCCAAGGACGGGCAGAGTTCACCCCATCGACCTTAACGGGGGCTTCCGGGGAACACCCCCAGAAACCCTCAGTAGGAGGGCAGGCTCGGGTCGACGGTCTTGACCCAGCTCAGAACGCCACCACCGACGTGGACGGCGTCGGAGAACCCGGCGTTCTTGACGATGGCCAGCGCCTCGGCCGAGCGTGCGCCGGACTTGCAGTGGAGCACGATGCGCTTGTCCTGCGGCAGCTTCTCCAGGGCCGAGCCGTTGAGGAACTCGCCCTTGGGGATCAGCGTGGCGCCGGGAATCGAGACGATCTCGTACTCGTTGGGCTCGCGGACGTCGACGAGGAAGATGCTCTCGCCGCGGTCCTGCATGCCCTTGAGCTCCTGCGCGGTGATCGTGGAGCCGCTGGCGGCCTCGGCGGCCTCGTCCGAGATCGCGCCGCAGAACGCCTCGTAGTCCTCGAGGAGCTGCGTGACCGTCGGGTTCTTGCCGCACAGGACGCACTCGGGGTCCTTGCGGACCTTGACGTCGCGGTACTTCATCTCCAGGGCGTCGTAGATCATCAGCCGACCGACGAGCGGGTCGCCGATGCCCGTCAGCAGCTTGATGGCCTCGTTGACCTGGATGGAGCCGATCGACGCGCACAGCACGCCGAGCACGCCGCCCTCGGCGCACGACGGCACCATGCCGGGAGGCGGGGGCTCCGGGTAGAGGCAGCGGTAGCAGGGCCCGTGCTCGGCCCAGAACACGCTGGCCTGGCCGTCGAACCGGTAGATCGAGCCCCAGACGTACGGCTTGCCGAGCAGCACCGCGGCGTCGTTCACCATGTAGCGCGTGGCGAAGTTGTCGGTGCCGTCGACGATGAGGTCGTAGCCGGAGAAGATCTCCATGACGTTCTCGGTGGTCAGCGCCGTGTTGTGGATGACGACGTCGACCAGGGGGTTGATCTCGCGGACTGACGCCGCGGCGCTCTCGGCCTTCAGCCTGCCCACGTCGGACTGGCCGTGGATGATCTGGCGCTGCAGGTTGGACTCATCGACGATGTCGAAGTCGATGATGCCGAGGGTGCCGACGCCCGCCGCCGCGAGGTACATCAGCGCGGGCGAGCCCAGGCCCCCGGCGCCTACACACAGCACCTTGGCGTTCTTCAGCCGCTTCTGCCCCGCCATGCCCACATCGGGGATGATCAGGTGGCGCGAGTAGCGGCGCACTTCGTCGACGGTCAGCTCTGCGGCCGGCTCGACCAGCGGTGGCAACGACACTTTCTACGCTCCCGTTCCAGGGGGTCCTATCTCACCTTGAAACCTAGCTGGCGAGTGGGGCATTCCCCAATCGAGTCTCACGGATCAGACGGCGTGCCTCGGCCGCCACGACCTGCGGTATCTCCATCATCGCCACGTGACCCGCCGTCGGCAGCAACACGAGCCGGACCTGCGGGAACGTACGGTACGCCTTCGCGGCCATGGCCGGCCGGACCAGACGGTCGTGCCTGCCGTGCACGATCAGGGTCGGGGCCTTGACCTTGGCCGCCTGGCGCCACAGGTTGTCCTCGCCGCGGCGGAAGTATTCGGCCACGATGCCCCTGGCCGACCCGATCATGGCCTCGCCCGAGTACGGGAGGTCGTCGCGCCTGCGCAGCTCGTCGATCGCGTCGCGCAGGCGGATGGGATGGACGGTGGTGGAGTTGGCCCAGACCATGGCCATGGAGGCGTTGACGCGGTGCTCGGCGGGCACCAGGCGGAGCCTGCTCGCCACC
Source organism: Nonomuraea sp. NPDC005650 (assembly GCF_040605375.1). Lineage (NCBI taxonomy): Bacteria > Bacillati > Actinomycetota > Actinomycetes > Streptosporangiales > Streptosporangiaceae > Nonomuraea > Nonomuraea sp. NPDC005650. Next base: position 369,151 of record NZ_JBEXCR010000005.1, on the reverse strand, counting down.
CATTCACCCAGTACGGGCACCGCGGCGGCGGCCACCCGGACGGGGCCGTACCTGGGGAGCAGGTCGGGCAGCGCCGGGGAGACGAGGGTGAGCGAGCGGACCAGGTGGGGGTGGGTGGCGGCCACCCGGACGGCGACCGCGCCCCCGAGCGAGTTGCCGAACAGGTGGGCCGGGCCCGTGTGCTCCATCAGCTCGGCCACGGCTCTGGCGTGGCCGGCGACGGTGTAGTCGCCGTCGGCCGGGGCGGGCGAGTAGCCGGCGCCGGGGAGGTCGAGCGCGTGGCCGGTGACGGTGTCCTTGAGCTCGTCCATGAGGTCGGTCCAGTTCGTGGCCGACCCGGCCAGGCCATGCACGAAGACGGCCTGCTCGCGTCGCTCCTGACGGTCACCCGTCGATCGGACGTACACCGAGCCGATCATGCGGCCAGGCCAGTGCGGGACCGGCTCCGCCATAATGCGTCCTCCCTGCCGTTCCTTCTCGTTCCTTCAACGATAACCATCGCGTCTGGGTGGGGTTTGTATTCCGTACAGAAGCCCGCTTACTTCCTTCTTTCCGACATCAGGCACATACCGCCACACATGCCCCATTGGTCCCGCCAGTGTGATCGTCGGCGGCCGGGGCGGCGCGGCCTGGGGCCCGGATGCGGGGCCGTCAGCGCACGCCGTTCGGTTCGGACATATCGCCATATATCGCTGCTTAGATGTCTAATCGATCTCATCGCACGCCAAGAGTGTGGCAAAAGCCACCGTTCACCGTTTATGGCGCACCAAGGTCGGAAAGCATGACAACCAGCAGCACTTAGCGTGACGCAAGAGGCACACACCGTTAATGGCGGGACAGACCAGCCTCGAACGCGTCGCCGCCGGGTGCCGCACAAAAATCGGGAGACATTGTTCGGGGGACGCATAATGGCGCCCCCCGAACAATGACGCCGGGCGCCGGCGAAGCGCTCGACGTAATGGCTATTCGTATGTTCGCGGACTTTCACCGGTCCGAGGGCGGCACCGCAGGCAGGCGAAATCACCACTCACACAACCGGCATGGCCAATGACGACCAGCCAGGCCGGGGCGCGAGCGTTGCCATGCGTGGCCGCCCTATTAATTGCCACACAATCGGACATATCATGCCATTTCACTGGATAGATCTTTAATGCAAGCAATAAGATTCTTAATGCATAGCAAAATAGGGTCTCTCCAGTTTGCCCGCCCGTCGCCCCGGAAATGACATTCAATGGATGACTCTTCAGCAGCCGTCCAAGACCTGTTTTCAGGTACCCGGAAACGTCGAGAACGGGGCAATCGATCCTTTAGGGGGAAAACGCAATGCCCAAGCTCAAGAGTGTTATCGCAGGCCTCGCCGTCAGCACGGCGATGACCGGCGGCCTGGTCAGCGCGGGCGCGGCCACCACTGCGGTCAGCGCCGACGCCATCAAGCTCACCGGTACGTCCGTCCTCACCGGCATCGACGACGGCATCGACGACGGCCTGGAGGACGGCTTCGATGACGGCCTCAACAACGGCTTCATCATCGACCGTCGCCACAACCGTCGCGACCGGCAGTGCCGTCGCCACGGCTGGGGCGGCGGCGGCGGCTGGGGCGGCGGCGGCTGGGGCGGCTGGGGTCGCCACCGTCGCGGCGGCGAGATCTGCGTCGTCATCCGCAACGACAACGTCAACGACAACCGGCCCGAGCGCCGCCGGCGTACCTTCTGACAAAACCGCGTGTTAATGGCGGGAGGATGAGCGTCCGCACCTTCGGGTAGGTCATTGTCCTCCCGTCTTCCGCGGGGGGTTTGGTGAGGGCTCTCCCGGCCTTTGGCCGGGGGAGCCCTGACTGCTTTTGTGCGGCGGCCGATATCGGCGGGGGGAGCCTCACCCGTACGCCGAGCCGCCGGGCCGGGATGACGCGGCTATACAGAGTGGGATCTTTTGTTTCGGCCATGAGGGAGTCTGTGGTCTGCCAAATCCAGATGGTTCCGGTTTGTTGGGTATTCACCCGGAAATATGCATCCTGCGGGTGATTCGCCAGAATCATGCGTAGCGTTTCCGATCCGGCCAGGTCTGTATCAGCTGGGCCGGGGGCGTGAAACAGGGCAATCGGAACCTTCAGGGGGAAAACAATGCCCAAACTCAAAAGTGTGATCGCAGGCCTCGCCGTCAGCACGGCGCTGAGCGGTGGCGTGGTAGCCGCGGGCGCGGCCACGACACCGGCCGGCGCGGCCGTCCAGGTCAAGTCCGCCGCCTCCGTGCTCACAGGCAACTGCCGCGCCTGGGGCCGGCGCCGGTGCGGCGGGGGCTGGGGCGGACGTAACTGGGGCTGGGGCGGTCGCAACTGGGGCTGGGGAGGCCGCGGCTGGGGCTGGGGAGGCCGCAACAGGGCCGCCAGGATCCGGATCGTCATCGTCAACGAGAACCACAATCACAACATCAACGGTGACAACCGTGACGAGTGGTAAGACTCAGCTGTTGAGCTGAGCATCGGCGGGCGCATGAGGCCGCCGCATCGGGCGGAGTCCCCCGAGGAGCGATGAAACTCCGGCCCACGACAATCGAGTGCCCGTGTTCACCGGGACCCGCGCCACCCCCCGGTCGGCGCGGCCCACCGAATGCGGGCACTCACTTCTGTTCTTCCTTGTGTTCTTCCTTGTGTTCTTCCGGCCATGGCCCCGCCTCGGGCGGAAGCCCCGCGGACCGTCCCGATCCCGGTCTTGGATGGATCTTTCTCACCGGTGGAGTCGCCACCGGCCCAGGTACCGCGTGCCGGCGGTGGGAGACATGTCGAATGCCCGTATTCGGTGGGTCGACGTCGCCGCTTTCGGGGTGGGCGTCGGTCCCGGTGAATACGGGCACTCGATCGGCGTGGCCGGAGTTTCCTCACTCAGGGGCACCTGTGGGGGCGCGGCCCGCGCCCCGGGTTCACCTGCGAGATGGGCTCTACTGCCACGTGGACTGGTTGTTGTCGTCGTGGTGCTCCATCTCGCGGCGCTCTTCCACGCGCTGCTGTTCGTTGCGGTTGCGGTTCGCATTGATGATGATGATCTTGATGCGAGGCATGCGGTGGCGGCGCCAGTTGGCCCAGCGGCCACCTCCCCAGCCCCCTCCGCAGCGGCGCCAGCCCGAGCTGCCGCAGCCATTGGCGAGGACGGAGGCGGCGGAGCTGACCTGGGTCGCCGCGTCGGCCGCGGACATGGCCGCGCCCACGCCGACCACGCCGCCGGAGACGGCCGTACTCATGGCGAGGCCGGCGATAACACTTTTGAGCTTGGGCATTGTGTTTCCCCCTACAGGTTCGATTGCCCCGTTCCTCGCGTTCCCGGCCAATCCATGAAAACCCGACCGACTTGGAAACGCTCCGGATGATCCTTAACGAATCATCCGCATCATGCATATTTCCGGCCGAAACAGCCAACAAACTGGAATTGCCGTCATTTGGCTGACCACAGACGCCCTCATGATTCGGGACAAACACCGCACCACATATAGCGCTCCGGGCACAGTGAAGGGCTCCCCGGACCTGGGTCTGGGGAGCCCTCGACGAAGACCTGCCGTGGAGGCGTGGAGAAAACCCCCTTCCGCGAAAGCGCGGTCATCTCCACGCCATCAGCACACGGTTACGTCACCAGGTCTGACCGTCGTTGTGGTGGTCGTGGTGACGCTCCCGCTCCCGCTCGAAGCGGTTGATGTTGATGTTCCGGTTGTGGACGTTCACCCGCACTCGGTTGTTCTGCTGCCGGCGCCAGCCCCAGCCGCCCCAGCCACGACCGCCCCAGCCGCCACAGCGGCGCCAGCCCCAGCTGCCGCAGCCATTGGCGAAGACGGAGGCGGCAGACTTGACCTGGGCAGCCGCGCTGGCCGAAGTCGTGGCCGCGCCCGCGGCTACCACGCCACCGGTCAGCGCCGTGCTGACGGCGAGGCCTGCGATAACACTCTTGAGCTTGGGCATTGCGTTTTCCCCCTAAAGGATCGATTGCCCCGTTCTCGACGTTTCCGGTTATCCCGGAAAGAGGTCCTGGACGCCTGCCGAAGGGTCATCCACCAAAAGTCATTTCCGGACAGCGGCGCAGCAAACGGCAACTAGCCGGTTTTGCTATGCATTAACAATCTTATTGCTTGCATTAAAGATTTATAGAGCGAAATAGGATGACTTATCCCGATATGTCCTATTCGGTGATCGTCCCGGTCGGCGGGTAGCGCGGGATTCCGCGAGAGCTGACAACGACAGGAGCGCCGTACAAAGCCCCATCGCGCCGAGCGCCCATTCCCGGAAGGGCCCATGAAAGGGGCCGACACCCGAAGGACTAAACCCGAGGCGTCGTCGTACGAAGCGGGCCAACGGCTCTTACGGCGTCGCACGAAGCAGCCATGCGGCCATTACCGCGCCATACGACGCGGGCAGGTCGCCATTACGGCGTCGCCCGAGGCGGGTGTGTGGCCACCACCGGAGGCATGCGATGCGGGCCTGCGACCCTTGCGGCGGTATGCGACATGGGCCTGTGGCCGCTTACGGAGGCGTGCGGGAGCGCTGGGAGATGTGCGTCTTCCGTACGGGTCAGGCCGTCTTGCGGGGCCTGCGCTTCGCGGGGGCCTTCTCCTCGTCCTTGGGTTTGGCGGCCGGCTTCCTGGGCTTGGCGCCCTCGCCCTCCCGCTCCCGCTTCGCGGCCTCCACGCTGGCGCGCAGCGCGGCCATGAGGTCCACCGCCGGGCCGGCTTCCTCTTCCTCCCTGGCCGGGATGACTTCCTTGCCCGCCACCTTCGCCTCGATCACCTGCTGCAGCGCCTCGCGGTAGGTGTCGTGGTACTCGCCCGGGTCGAAGTCCGACTCCATGGTGCTGATCAGGGACTCGGCCATCTGGAGTTCCTGGGGCCGTACCTCGATGTCCTCCTCCAGGAAGCCGAAGTCCGGCGTGCGGATCTCGTCCGGCCAGAGCATGGTCTCCAGGACGAAGACGCCGTCCCGTACCCGCAGCGTGGCCAGGGACTCGCGCTGGCGCAGCGCCACCTTGACCACCGCCACCTGGCCCGAGCTCTCCAGGGCGTTGCGCAGCAGCACGTACGGCTTCGCCCCCTGCGCGTCGGGCTCCAGGTAGTACGACTTGGCGAAGTAGATCGGGTCGATCTGCTCGGCCGGGGCGAACTGGAGGACGTCGATCCTGCGGGACGTGCTCAGCGGCAGGTCCTCGAAGTCCTCGTCGGTGAGCACGACGATCTCGCCCGTCGGCAACTCGTACCCCTTCGCGATGTCGGAGTACGCCACCTCCTGGCCGTCCTGCGTGCACACGCGCTTGTAGCGGATCCGCCCGCCGTCCTCGCGATGGACCTGGTGGAACGTTACGTCCTTCTGCTCAGTGGCGGAGTAGAGCTTGACGGGAATCGTGACCAGGCCAAAGGAGATCGCACCTTTCCAGATGCTGCGCATGGTCACTCCTCAGCTCTCAATAGCTTCGCCAATGGGCACATACCCGTCATGGGGCAACCAATGCCATACCCGGTCGAACCGATGCTGGCCGTACCTGGGGAACTGCCCTCCGATCGCGAGCGGTACGGGCTGGAGGTCAAGTGGGACGGCATCCGCGCCGTCGTCCATCTTGACGGCGGGCTGAGGGTGACCGGGCGGCACGGGGCCGAATACACGCGGAGGTATCCGGAAATATCGGGTTTCGGGATCAAGAACGCGATCATCGACGGCGAGGTCGTCGCGCTCGACAAGCGCGGCAGGCCCAGCTTCGAGCGGCTGCAGCACAGGATGCACCTGACCGACCCCGAGCCGGTCATGCTGGAGCTGTACCCCGTCACGTACATGCCGTTCGACCTGCTCTATCTCGACGGCATGCCGCTGTTCGACCTGCCCTACCGCGACCGGCGGGCGCTGCTCGACGAGCTGGACGTCGGCGCGCCCCCGTACTTCCCCGGTGACTCCGACCTGCTCACGGCCACGTCCGAGCAGGGCCTGGAGGGTGTGGTCGCCAAGCGGCTGGACTCGCCCTACCGGGCGGGCACCCGGTCCCCGTGGTGGATCAAGGTGAAGCACCTGCGTACCAGGGAGGTCGTGGTCGGCGGCTGGAAGCCCGGCAAGGGCCGCCGGGCGGGCGGGATCGGCTCGCTGGTGGTGGGGGTGTTCACCGACAGGGGGCTCACGTACGTGGGGCATGTGGGGACGGGGTTCACCGAGACCGTGCTCGACGAGCTCCACCGGCGGATGCGGCGGCTGGAGATCGCGCACAGCCCGTTCGGCAACGAGGTTCCGTGGCGAAATCGGTGGGTTAGGCCGGAGCTGGTCGGGGAGGTGGCCTACACGATGTGGACCGACGAACAGCGGCTGCGCCACCCCGTGTGGCGCGGACTGCGCGCCGACAAGCTCCCCTCGGAGGTGACGCTGTGAACAGCCCGGCGAAGGTGCAGGTCAAGGTCGACGGGCGAGCGCTGACGCTGAGCAACCTGGACAAGGTCCTCTACCCCGAGTACGGCTTCACCAAGGCCGAGGTCATCGACTACTACAGCCGCGTGGCCCCCGTGCTCCTCCCCCACCTCAGGGGCAGGCCGCTGACCGTCAAGCGCTACCCGAACGGCGTCGGCGGCCAGTCCTTCTTCGAGAAGAACGCCCCCGACCACACCCCGAGCTGGGTCAGGCGGGTCAAGCTCCCCGTCCCCGGCAGCACCAAGAACCGCGAGAGCATCGACTTCGCCGTCATCGAGGACCTGCCCACGCTCGTCTATTACGCCAACCTGGCCGCACTGGAGCTGCACGTTCCCCAGTGGCGCGTCAGCGCGGGCGGCGAGGCGCTGGCGCCCGACACGCTGGTGTTCGACCTCGATCCCGGCCCGCCCGCGACCGTCGTCGAGTGCTGCCGGGTGGCCCTCATGCTGCGCGAGGTGCTGGCCGCCGACGGGCTCACCGCCCACCCGAAGACCAGCGGGAGCAAGGGCATGCAGCTGTACGCCGACTGGGACCGCCGCGAGGAGCCCTCCGCGTACGCCAGGAGGCTGGCCCGGCTCCTGGAGAAAGAGCACCCCGAACAGGTCGTGAGTGTGATGACGAAGAAGGCCCGGCCTGGCAAGGTGTTCATCGACTGGAGCCAGAACAACCCGGCCAAGACCACCGTGGCGCCCTACTCGCTGCGGGCCAGGGAGCTGCCGACCGTCTCCACACCGCTGACGTGGACGGAGGTCGAGGGCTGCGAACGGCCCGACGAGCTGGTGTTCACGGCACACGACGTACTCGCCAGAGTGGAGAAGCGTGGCGACCTTTTCGGCCGGGCGTAGGCTGGTTGCGTCCACACCAAGAGGGGGACCAGAAGATGTCGGAGATGGACATACGCGGGGACGAGCTCTCCTATGGCCAGGATGAGGCGGAGCTGTCGATCGAGACGCCCGAGGCGGACGCCGCGGAGCAGCATTTCGAGATCCGCCAGAGTGCCGGAAGGCAGCGCGGCGAGCTGCCGCCCGACGTCGATCCCGCCGACGCCGCCGACCAGGACCGCGTGGTGGATCTCGACGACGACGAATATCGCTGAGTACGGCTCCGCGACGGCTCCAGGGCGACCGAGCATCGCCTCGCTCGGTGAGGCCATGATCAAGTCTCACTCGGTGAAGCCATGAACAGGCCTCACTCGGTGAGGCCATGAACAAGTCGCCTACCCGCACGTAGGATGTCCGCACAGCCCAGCCCGCTGAGAGACCTATGGAGACCCGCGTGACCGCAACCCCGGACGCTAAGCCCCGGGGCACCCGGCTGCCCCGACTCGCCCGCCGCCGGCAGCTCCTGAGCGCCGCGCAGGAAGTGTTCGTGGAGAACGGCTATCACGCGGCCGCCATGGACGAGATCGCCGATCGCGCGGGGGTCAGCAAGCCGGTGCTCTACCAGCACTTCCCCGGCAAGCTGGAGCTCTATCTGGCGCTGCTCGACCTCCACGTCGACGACATGGTCAACCGCTGCCGCGAGGCGCTGGCCTCCACCCACGAGAACAAACTCCGGGTGCAGGCCACGTTCAGCGCGTTCTTCGACTTCGTCTCCACGCAGGGCGAGGCGTTCCGGCTGGTGTTCGAGTCCGACCTGCGCAACGTCGCGCCGGTGCGGCAGCGCGTGGAGCGCTCGCTGCAGGAGTGCGCGGAGATGGTCAGCGTGCTCATCCAGGAGGACACCGGGTGCACCAGCGACGAGGCGCACCTGCTCGGCGTGGGGCTGGTCGGCATGGCCGAGGTGAGCGCCCGCTACTGGGTCACCCAGCACGGCTCGATCCCGAAGGACGCGGCCGAGCAACTGATGGCCCGACTGGCCTGGCGCGGCATCAGTGGTTTTCCGCGTACGGCATAACCCGTTCGCTAGGCGCGATCATTTGCGCCTTTCACGGCTGCGAGCCGCCACGATGGGAGTGAGCCAGCCCGTCGACTAGGGAGCCACGATGGAAATCAAGATCGGCGTACGCTCCGTACACCGCGAACTCGTTGTCGAGACCAGCCTCTCCGCCGAGCAGGTCGAAGAAGAGATCAGAAACGCGTTGTCGGTCGATCGTGGCGTGTTCGCCCTGACCGACGTGAAGGGCCGGCGGGTGGTGGTGCCGGTGGCCTCGCTCGGTTTCATCGAGATCGGCGAGGACGAGTCCCGGCCTGTCGGCTTCGGCGGCACCCTCTAGACGCCCCTGACCTGAGGGGTACGGCCCACCCGCCGTACCCCTCCGGGCTCATGCCCGCTGCCCCACCCCTCCGGGGTCAGCTGGGGTTAGAGGCCCATGGCGGCCATGCGTTTGTTGTGGGCTTCCGTCAACGTCGAGAAAAGTCGGGAAATGTCGGTGGCGCCCTCCCCCGACACCAGCAGCAGCGCCAGCTCGGGCCGTGCCGAGGCCACCTGCTGCCCCTGGCTCAGCGCCTCGCCGACGAGCCGCCGGGCCCACAGGGCCAGCCGACCGGCGGCGGCGGGTGAGGCTTCGATCCCGGCCCTGACCCGCTCGACCGCGAACTGCGAGCGCCCCTCGTCCACCAGCACCTCGTCCACCAGCTTGGCGATCGAGGGGTCAAGGTGCCTGGCCGCCTCGCGGTAGAAGTCGAGCGCGATGCCGTCCCCGACGTACGTCTTGACCAACGCCTGCAGCCAGTCGGCCGGCCTGGTCTGCGTGTGCCAGGCGTCCAGCGCGTCGACGAACGGCGACATCGCCTCCTCGGGATCGGCCACGAGCTCGGCCAGCTGGTCGCGCAGCAGGCGGAAATGGGCGTATTCGGTCACGGCCAGCTCACTCAGCGCCGCGCGGTCGGCCAGCGTGGGCGCCAGCGTGGCGGCGTCCTCCGTCATCCGCGCGTACGCGCTGAGCTCCGCATAGGCGAGCACACCGAGCAGGTCGACCACTCCTGGAGACTCCTTCATGAAAGGCAGCGTACTTCGATGAATCTTCGGGAACATACGCAAGCTCGGCCAGCGTTGTGGTATCGAGTACACTGCTCTGTGAAAGTGCGACCGCACTGTGTAAATTCGGGGGTTTCCCCCGACTACCCCCACTTCCGGGTGCGCGGTCGCTGATGACGCGAGAGGGCTGGCTCTACCGCGAGGACCCACGTAACGGGGGCTATTTTACGCCCGTCGGTCCCGGCAGGCCCGCCTTCATTTGAGAACTGAGGCAGGCCACGCTGACGACTTTCCGAGACCTCGGAGTCACACCTGAGATCGCCGATGCCCTCGAGACCGAGGGCATCGTCACACCGTTCCCCATCCAAGAGATGGCTCTCCCGCTCGCCCTGAGCGGCCAGGACCTCATCGGTCAGGCGCGCACGGGCACGGGCAAGACGTACGCGTTCGGCATCGCCATGCTGCAGAGCATCGGCAAGCCGCGCAAAAACCGCAAGAAGCCCCGCGGGCTGGTCGTCGTGCCGACCCGCGAGCTGGCCGTGCAGGTCAGCGAAGACCTCGTCACCGCCGCCGGCAAGCTCGGATCCCGGGTTCTGACGGTCTACGGCGGGCGCGCGTACGAGCCGCAGATCGAGGCGCTCAAGGCCGGTGTCGACGTCATCGTCGGCACTCCCGGACGTCTGCTCGACCTGGTCAAGCAGAAGCACCTCGACCTGAGCCAGATCACCACCCTCGTGCTCGACGAGGCCGACCGCATGCTCGACCTGGGCTTCCTGCCCGACGTAGAGCGGATCTTCAACCTGATCCCCGGTCAGCGGCAGACGATGCTGTTCTCGGCGACCATGCCGGGCGAGATCGTCACGCTGTCCAGGAAATACCTCAACCGTCCGACCCACGTACGCGCCGAGCACGAGACAGGCGAGGGCGAGACCACTCCGCAGGTCCGCCAGCTCGTGTGGCGCGCGCACCGGATGGACAAGATCGAAATCCTCGGGCGGCTGCTGCAGGCCGATGGCCGCGGGCTCACGATGGTCTTCTGCGAGACCAAGCGGGCCTGCGACATGGTCGCCGAACAGCTCGACACGCGCGGCTTCGCCGTGGCGGCCGTGCACGGCGACCTCGGCCAGGGCCAGCGCGAGCAGGCGCTGCGCGCCTTCCGCAACGGCAAGATCGACGTGCTGGTGGCCACCGACGTGGCGGCCCGCGGCATCGACATCGACGACGTCACCCACGTGGTCAACTACGACTGCCCCACGGACGACAAGACGTACGTGCACCGCATCGGCCGCACCGGCCGGGCCGGGCGCACGGGCATCTCGGTCACGTTCGTGGAGTGGGAGGAGCTGACCCGCTGGAAGATGATCAACCAGATGCTCGGGCTCGAGTTCGCCGAGCCCGAGGAGACCTACTCCACCTCGCCGCACGTCTACTCCGAGCTGAACATCCCCGAAGGCACCAAGGGCGTCCTGCCGCACGCGAGCCGTTCGCGTGCGGGGCTGTCCGCGGAGCGCATCGAGGACCTCGGGGAGACCGGCAGGGTTCGCGGTCGTGGCGCCCGTCGCCGCGACGAGCGCGAGGAGCGCCGCGAGGAGCGCCCTGCCCGTACGCCGCGCCAGCGCCGTCGCACCCGTGGCGGCAGGGAGCTGGCGGAGACCGCAGTCGTCGAGACTCCGGAGGTCGAGCTCGTGGATGCCAGGGCGGAGGAGACTCCCGCGATCTTCTCAACGGATGAGATCCAGGCGGCCGCCGAGCCGAAGCGGACGCGTACGCGGAGGGGGGCGGCTTCGACTGCCATCGAGCAGGCGCTCGCCGAGGCCCCCGAAGCACCCGTCAAGGCCACCCGGTCGCGGCGGGCCGCCGCCGCGGCTCCCGCGGCCGACACGGTCGACACGGTCGACACGGTCGAGGAGGCGCCGGCGAAGAGCACCCGCTCCCGCCGCACCGCCGCCGTCGCGGACCCGGCGCCCGTCGCCGAGGCCGCACCCGTTCCCGAGCCCGTCGCCGATCCGGCGCCGAGCTTCCTCGCGACGCCGCCTCCGCCGGTGCGCAAGGAGCAGGAGCGGATCGTCCCGCCGAGCCCGTTCTCGGTGATCTTCCAGTCGCCCGACCTGGCTTCGGACGACGACGACATCGCCCCGTCGGCGGCCTCGGAGCGCAAGCAGCAGCGCCGCCAGGCCCGCGGCGGGGGCGGCAACCGCCGCCGCACGGGCTGAGCACCGCCTGAGAGGCGCGCATCCGCATCGGGTGCGCGCCTCTTCGCGTTTGAGGCTCACGGCCCTTCTGGGGCGCTCTGAGGGCGCGCCCGGGGGTCTTCCGATTGCGGACGACTCACCGCAAGTCTGCCCAGCGTAATGCCCATAACGGTGTCGAGCCGCTGGCCTCTGGGTATTGTTGCCCCACGTGAGTACGCCGCGATTCCTCGATCTGCCTCCTGGCGTCGCACCACAGAAGATCGAAACGCCACAGGGCACGTTCGCGGTCCTGGAGGCCCTCCCGGTCAGTGGTGTGATTGAGCGCTGGCCCGCCCTCCTGATCCCCGGCCTGACAGGCAGCAAAGAGGACTTCCTCGCGGTGCTGATGACCCTGGCCCACTCCGGGCGCCGGGTGGTCGCCGTCGACCTGCGCGGCCAGTACGAGACACCGGGCCCCGACGACCCCGCCGCCTACACCTGCCCCGCGCTCGGCGCCGACGTCGACGCGCTCGCCCAGATCATCGGCGGCGGCGAAGCCGTCCACCTGGTGGGCCACTCGTTCGGCGGCCTCGTGGCCAGGGAGGCGGTGATCGACGGGCGCACGAGGTTCGCGTCGTTCACGCTGATGGGGTCCGGGCCCTCGGGCATCGAGGGCAAGCGGGCGGTCAACGGCCGGAAGATCATGGAAGAGGTGCAGGCGTTCGGGCTGGAGCACGTCTGGCACCACCGGCTGGAGCCCGAGGCGCTGTCCAACGACGTGTCCGACGAGATCCTGGCGTTCCTGCGCAGGCGCCTGCTCACCAACTCTCCGACCGGGCTGGCGTGCATGGCCGAGCAGGTGCTGAGCATGCACGACCGCACCGACGAGCTGCGCCAGATCGAGGTGCCCACCCTGGTGCTGTACGGCGAGCACGACGACGGGTGGCCGCCCGAGGAGCAGTCGGAGATGGCGGCCAGGCTCGGGGCCGAGTGCGTGGTCGTGCCCGGCGCCGTCCACTCGCCCGCCGTCGAGGCGCCGGAGACGACGGCGGCGGCGCTGGTGAGGTTCTGGAACGCGGCCGAGAAAACCCTCTTTGGACACTAGGTCCAATGCCATGTAATTCTTTACTTACTATGGCGAACATCGAAGACATCGTCGTCCAGCCCCCGCAGAGCGCGACCTGGCAGGTGCACCTCGACCGGTCGATGTGGGTGGGCGGCGTACGCGGTCTCATGCTGCAGGCGCTGCACCCGCTGGCCATGCGCGGCGTCTGGCAGAACTCCAACTTCCAGGAGGACCCGTTCGGCCGGCTGCGCCGCACGGCGGACTTCGTGGGGCGCGTGACGTTCGGCAGCCCGCGGGAGGCGGACGAGATCGGCCGGCGGGTGCGCGGCATCCACAAGGCGCTGCGCGTCCACGATCCCGACACCGGCCGGACCCACCGGGTGGACGACCCCGAGCTGCTGCTGTGGGTGCACTGCGCGGAGGTGTCGTCGTACCTGGAGGTGGCCAGGCGCGGCCGGCTGGGCCTCACCGAGCGCCAGGCCGACCGCTACCTGTTCGAGCAGCGCAGGAGCGCCACGTACGTCGGCCTGCACGCCGAGGACGTGCCCGGCTCGTGCGCGGAGATGGACGCCTACTTCAAGCAGGCGCGGCCCAGCCTGCGCGTCACGGAGGAGGCGGCCTCGACCGTGCGGTTCCTCATGTGGCCGAGGCTGCCGCACGAGCTCAGGCTCCTGTCCGCGGGCAAGCCCGCCTATTTCCCGTTCGGCGCGCTGTGTTACTACACGCTGCCGGACTGGGCCAGGCGGATGTACGGGGCGCTGCCGGAGGTGCCGCGCGCGACGGTCACGGCCGCGCTGAGGGCGTTCAGGCTGGGGATGAACTCGCTGCCCGAGCCGGTGCACGACCACGCGTTCATGCCGGCCACGAGGGAGATGCTGCGGGCCTCCAGGGAGCGTCTGGGAGCTGCGGGGTACGACGTGAGCAGGGGGCTCAAGGGCCTGACCGATCCCCGCCGGTGGCCGACGGCGCTGGCCGCTTGACCGGCAGGAGCGTGCCGGTCACCAGCACGACCGCCGACACGCCGGCCATCATCCATCCGCTGCCGCCCATGCCCCCGCCGTCGAACAGCACGCCGAGCAGAGTGGACGCGGTCGCGGCTCCCACATACCTGGACGACTGGAAGAACCCCACGGCGATCCCGGTCTCGCTCCTGCCTGCGTGCACGAAGACCAGCGAGTTGAGCCCGAACTGGCCGAGCGCCGAGGCCACCCCTAGCAGCGCCGCCGCCACCGGCACCAGCCACACGGGGCCGACGGCGGGGATCAGGCAGGAGCCGGTGAGCAGCAGCGCCGCGCTCGCCACCAGCACGACCCGCATCCCCACCCGCCTGGTCAGGGCCACCGCGACCGGCGTCATGACGATCGCCAGGCCGGACATGGGGAGCACCAGCAGGCCGGCGATGTGCGCGGGCAACCCGGCCGAGCGCTGCGCCCACAGCGGCACCACGAAGAACGCCGAGTAGAACACCACGTTGACCAGAGCGAACTGGCCGCAGGTGGCCAGCAGTCCGGGCCTGAGCCGGGGCAGCAGGGCCCGCTTCGCGCCGTCCACGCGGACCTTGGGCAGCCAGCGCAGCGCCACGGTGAGCGCGACCGCCGCGAGCGGGACGTTGACCAGGAAGATCGCCCGCCAGCCCCACAACGACACGAGGAATCCGCCGAGCACCGGACCGGCGGCGGCGCTGGCGGTGAGCACCATGGAGATCGTCGCGATCACGCGCGGCGGCGGCCTCCCGTCCTCGCCCGGCATCGCGGCCTGCACGATCGCCATCCCGGCGGGCATCGTCGCGCAGCTCCCGAACGCCTGCAGCAGCCTGATCACGACCAGCGCCGGGTACGAGGGGGCCAGCGCGGCCAGCACGCCCGTGACGGCCATCGTCACCAGGCCGGCGCAGAACACCAGCCTCGGGCCCAGCCTGTCGGCCAGCGTGCCCATCACGGGCGGGACGACGATGCCGGTCAGGTAGAACCCGGCGGCCAGCCACGTCACGGCGGCAATGCCCACGTGGAACTCGGCCTCGATGTGGGCCAGGGCCACGGCGATCATGGACGAGTTCAGGGGGTTGAACAGCGTGCCCAGCGCCACCGCCGCCGGTAACCGCCCGATAGGTGCCACTTTTCGGTCATAACCAGTGTTTCGCCGGAGAAACTGCGGGTCCCCTGGCAATGCGCATGGAAACGGCGCTGCCGTCCACGTCCACACGGCAGGTGGACGGCAGCGCCCGGGGCGAGCGGTCCCCTCCACCGCTCGCCACGACTGGTGGGATTACTCGGCGAGGCCGTCCCAGGAGTTGCGGTCGGGGGCGGCCGACCGGCCTTCCGGGCAGTGGCGGCGGAAGTCGCACCAGGAGCAGATCGGGCCGGGGCTCGGCGCGAACAGCTCGTCGACCTCATCCGGCACCGCCGCCGGACCGGCGGACTGGCGCTCTCCCGCGGCGGCGGCCTTCCGGGCGGATGGAGCCACGAGCGCGCGGTAGCGCTCGTCGGCCTCCGACGCCTCCGTCGCCACGTCCTCCGCTCGCCGTATGTGGCGGGCCAGCGACTCCTCCGTGTGCCGCCACTCCAGGATCTCGCCGGTCGGCAGGTGGTGGAGCTCGACCGTGCGGCAGGGCGCGCGCATCACCGTGGAGGCCGCGACCGCGTACACGGCCAGGGCGAGGGACGAGCGGGCGTCGTCCGGGGTGAGCGGCCGGCGGCCGGTCTTGTAGTCGACCACGACCAGCTCGTCACCGCGCCGGTCGAGCCGGTCGATGCGGCCGGAGACGGCGATGACCTTGGTACGGGTGGCGACCGTGCGCTCGACGCCCACCGGGTCGTCGCCGGGATCTAAGGTCGCGACGTATCCGGAGACGAGGTCGCGGGCCCGGCCCAGCCAGTGGGCCGACTGCTCGACGTCCCTGAACCCCTCGGCGATCCACCCGTTCGTGACCAGGATGGCGGCGGTCAGCGGGGTCCTGCGGTCGTACGGCTCCCGCCACCACCCCGCCAGCGCGTTGTGCACGCTCGCCCCGACGCTGTTGTGCGCCCACGCGGGGCCCTTGGACGGCTGCGGCCGGTCAAGGTAGCTGAACCGGTAGCGGCGGCGGCAGTCGAGCCACGCGTTCAACCGCGACGGCGTGCATGAGTAGAGCCGCCGCGGCATCCCGTCCAGCGGAAGCTGTCCCTGCGCTGTGTTCATGGCCTCCACTCCGTGGAGGCGGCTCGGTCGCCTTGGAGCCGCCGCCTTCCCTCGTCGCTCCGGTCGCTGCGCTCCCTCCGCTCCTCAGTCCAGGCGGCGGCGCTCCCTGCGCTGGCAAGCGTCACTCGTCGTCGTCGAGTTTGATCCCGGAGAGCTTGGTGCCGTCGGTGAGGGGGCCGTCGCCCGCGCTCTCCGTACGGGTCAGCGAGCCCGACACCCAGTCGTCGAAGTGCGGCTCGAGGTCGCCGATCGTGACCTCGTCGCCGTGGATGGCCAGCACCCGCGTGTCGGCCGGCAGCGTGAACAGCCGCCCGCCGATCGAGGTCAGCTGGTCGGGCAGGGCGGGATATTCGCCGCCCAGCTTGCCGGGCCCGTCGGCCTGCAGGGCCTTGCCGGTGAAGACGGCCCCGAGCGCCTCGCAGTAGAGCGACACGCCGCCGGGCGAGACGCCGGGCGTCTCCATGACGTCGAGCTGGACGCCGGCCACCTCGAAGATGCCGTCGTCCTCCATGTCGATGTCGGGCCAGGTCTCGCGCCAGGTCTCCCGCCACAGCGGCTTGTCCTTGGGGTGCAGGGCGACCACGGCCTCGTCTCTGCTGGCCACCTCGATGGCGGCCGCGACGTGGTCGGGCAGGCCCGCCGTGCAGATGACGGCCAGGATCTCCCGATCCTCGCCCACCTGTTCCAGGATCTTCTCGGCGTCGCGCGCCGGGTCGATGACGATCGCTTCCTCGTCGTCACCGATGATCCAGGTGTTGTTCTCGACCTTGTGCTCGGTGCCGTCGATGTCGACGACGCCCTCGGTCACCACTCGCTCGATACGCGCTGTCACGCCTCCGAACTCTAGCCCGTCTGCATGAGAGCGCGAATCGGGCGCGTGGAAGCGCTCAGTCCTCGAGCCGGGGAGAGAACGCCCCGAACGGCACATCCAGCTCGTGATCGCGCGCGTCCAGCAGCGACAGCTCGGCGAGCGCGATCATGCAGCCGGCGTCGGCCGGCCACGCGATGGTCCACAGCCAGTTGCCGAGCGCCTCGCCCGCGTAGACGGCCCGGTCGTCGGCGCCGTCCACGCACCACAGCGCGGTGGGATGCCCGAGCACGCCGATCTTGGCGTTCGGCGGCCCCGAGTCGAACCCCTCGCCCGGGTCGGGGCCGTCCAGCCCGGCGAACGCCGCGCCGAGCCCGATGCCCGGCTCCTCCGCGATGACGAGCAGATCGGCGGGGCCCTCCGTGAACGACGGCCCCGTGAGCGCGACCACGCTGGCCCGGGCGCCGGTGCGCTCGTCGCCGACCTCCGCGAATCCGGTCACCAGCCAGCCGGCGGGCAGCGGCCACGGCAGCCACACGGGCACCACGGAGCTCTTGCGGATGGCTTCCAGAGCCGTCCCGGTCGGCGGCCATGGAGGTTGATAGGGCAGGACATCACCGTGCGTGTCGCACCGGTAGGCGCTCGACCACACACTCGGCCCGTGAAGCGGGCCAAAGCACCGTGGACAGGTTGGAGCCGCTCTCACAACTACCCACGGTGCTTTCTCCGGCACCGGCCCGTCAAGGCCGCTTCCCGTTGTCCCGTCGTAATGTTGGTCATGTGCGCGTAAATTGTGTCGGCGCGATTATTTTCGACTCCTCTGACCGGTTGCTCCTCATCAAGCGCGGACGTCCGCCTGGCAAGGGGCTCTGGTCCATCCCCGGTGGCCGCCTGGAGCCCGGCGAGACCGACGCCGACGGCGTGCGGCGCGAGGTGCTGGAGGAGACGGGGCTACGCGTGGAGGTGGGCCGCCTGGCGGGCACGGTGGACCGCCCCGGCCTCGGCGGGGACACGTACGTGATCCGCGACTACCTGGCCGGCGTGGCGGGAGGCGTGCCCGTGGCCGGGGACGACGCCGACGAGGTGCGCTGGTGCGACCTGGACGAGCTGGCGCGGCTGCCGCTCGCCGAGGGACTTCTGGAGTCGCTCACCGGCTGGGGCGTGCTGCCCCGCTGAAAGCGGGGCAGCCCCAGGTCCTACCTGTTCGAGGTGAGGCTGGAGGTCCAGAGGATCAGGTGGTCGGCGTTGTACGTCGTGGACCGCCCGAGCGCCACGACCTCCGAGCCCATCACCGCCACGGCCGACAGCCACTGCGCGCCCTGGCCGGCCAGCCGGTCCTTCGTCAGCGCCATGCGGTTCCAGGACAGCCCGTCCTGCGAGGTCCAGGCCGCGCTGTCGCCCTCTCCCGGTACGCCGTGCCAGCCGACGGCCACCAGCCCCTCGTCCGCCGCGGCCAGGTCGTACACCGCCGCCGCCTGGTCCGTGGGCAGCCAGGCCGTCTGCCAGGTCGTGCCCTCGTCGTCGGAGACCGCCGCGAAGGCACGCCGCGAACCTCCCGACACGGCCGTGCCGACAGCCACCAGCTTGTCCTGATAAGTCGTGATCCGTCGGAGCCCGGCCGACGTGGCGTCCGGCGGGACGACCCGCTTGCGCGCGCTCCAGTTCACGCCGTCCGAGGAGTACCAGACCACGCTGTTCTCCTGGTCGGCCGCGCCGGAGCCGCCCACGGCCACGTAGCCGTCGCCGGTGGCGACGGCGTCGTAGATCCGCACCCCGGAGCCGCCCTGCGGCAGCTTCTTCGCCCTGGTGAACTTGCGCAGGTCGGGGGTGAACCACATGGCGGCGCTCGATGTGCCCATCTGGTCCTTGGCCTCGCCGGCCAGCACGTATCCCTTCTCGCCGGCCGTCACGACGTGGGTCTCCAGGTAGGGGGTGTTCGGGTCGCGGGCCAGGTCGCCGGTGACGTTCACCTTCTTCCAGCTCTCGCCGTCGGCGGAGGTGACGAGGAGGGGGTCGGTGACGGCCACGTTCGTCTCGGTGGCGCCGACGGCCAGCCAGCCGCGGCCGCCGTGCGCCACGTCCTCCAGCGTCTGCTTGCCGGGGCCGCCGAGGCTCATGGACTTCCAGCTCACCCAGTCCCTGATCGTCCACAGACCGGCGTCTCCCGAGGCCGAGCCGACGGCGACGTACCGGCCGGCGAAACCGGCCAGCGCGTTGGTCTCGCGCGCGATCCTGGTCAGGCCCTCGACCTGGCCGAGCTGGACGCGCGAGGCGCTGCCGCGCGGGGGCGCGGCCATGAGCACGAGCTGGTTGTCGACGTCGGACACCGCCTGGTCGCCGCCGGCGAACAGGGTGCCGCCGTCGCCGACCGTGAACCCGCGCAGCGTCGCGCCCGGCAGGTTGCCGAGGTCGGCCCGCTTGGTCCACGAGCGCCCGTCGGCGCTGGTCAGCACCGAGTAGCGGCCCAGGCCGGCCTGCGTGATCGCCGCGATGCCCGAGGGGGAGGAGACCAGCGTCTCCACGCCCGTGCTCTCGCCGCTCAGGCCGCCGATGGAGCCGCACTGCGACCACTGCGCCCCGGTCGGCGAGCAGTAGACGCGCAGGTCGCCCGTGAACGTGGGGAAGCGCGTCGGCACCAGCACGAACCTCTTGGGCGACACGGCCACCATCCCGGTGTGCGGCGCGACCTGGGGCAGCTGGAACTCCGTCGCCTGCCAGTCGCGCCCGCCGTCCGCCGATCGGAGCACCCGCGATCCCTCGCCGACCGCGGGGGCTCCGATGGCGACGACCGTGTCGCCCTTGGCGACCACCGCCTTGATCTCGCGTACCTCCAGCTCCCGGGTCTCGGCCCGCTCCCAGGTCCGGCCGTCGGCGGAGCGCCAGGCCGCGGGGCCCATGCCGCCGTCGTCGCCCGTCGTGCGACCCACGGCCACGAAGCCGGACGCGGTCCTGGCAATGTCGTTGATCTGGTCACCGGGCTTGAACGCGGCCAGCCCCGCCGCCTCCACCGCCGTCCAGCTGAACCCGTCGGTGCTGGTCCACAGGCCGCGCTCGCCGGACACGCCGTCGCCGCTGCTGGCCAGCCAGCGCCCGCCGCCGCCGACGACCCGCTGAACCGTGGGGGTGGAGGCGCCGTTCACCTGGCCGAGCTGCCAGGTCTTGCCTCCGTCCGGCGAGAACAGGAAGAGGGGGCGCGGGGTCGGGTTCGTCGTGTCGCTGCCGACCGCCACGACCGCGCGGCCCACGGAGGTCATGTCGTTGAGCTTCTGGTTCGTGCCCTCGCCCGCGGCCGGCACGGTGAACAGCTCGTCGCCCGAGCGCCCCGTGCCCGCCTCCAGCCGCAGCCCCGAGGGCTCGTCCGTGGTCCACTGCCATACGAGCACGCCCGCGGCCACCAGGATCGCCACGGCCAGGGTCAGGGCCACGGGGGTGGACCTGTTGCGGCTGCGTACGGGGCTGGACCTGCGCACGGCAGCCGGGGCGGGGCCTCGGTGGTGCCGGCCGCTCGACCCCTGCGGGCGCGCCGTGTCGGCGGCGACGAGGAGGTCCGGCCTCGTGGGGCGGCCCGCCGGCGGGCGGCCGACGCGCCGGACCTCGGGCTCGCCGTCCTCGTCTCCGGGGGTTTCGTCGTACCCGACCGGCTCCTCGTCCTGCTCGGGGCCCGGCTCCTCCTCCACGGGCGCGGGCGGCTCGGCGCGTTCCGGGACGGGATACACCAGCCGGTACGGCGGCGCGGGCCGGGACGAGCGCCGCTCCTCGGCAGGCGCGGCCTCCGCGTCCGGCTCGGACCGCTCGGGCGCCTCCTGCGGCGGATGGAGCGGGGCGCCCGCGACGAGCCGGTCCGGGCGGTTGACGACGCGGCGGGGGCGGCGGCGCAGCTCGACCTCGGGCTCGGCCGTCGGCGAGCTGTACGGCCGGCGCCCCTTGGGCAGCTCCTGCGGTTCGTCGTCCGGGACGGGGGCGGCGAACGGCGGCATGCCCCACGGCGAGGTCAGCGGTAAACCCCTGGCCCGATCGTCGGTGGGGCCGGGCGGCGAATGGCTGATCCTCGGCTCTTCGGAGGAATGCGATTCTGAGGCGCCCTCGGGACGCGGTTCGTCGTCACCCGTCGGTCGCCGTGGCGGTTCGCTGGGGCCGGAGGCCACGCGCCGTACCTCCTATGGGGTCGAACTTCGTACGGGTGGAAGCAGGACCGCTGGTCCGTTCCACAGGACCAGACCAGCATGACTCAGCCGGAATAGCGAGACCTCTCTAGCGAGATTCCCGGCACCCTAGGACCGATTTATTTAGAAATAGTGCTAATTGACCGTTTTTTGGCTAGATACAACACACCAAACGCATACACCCCGAGCTGCACCAGCGTCCCGGACAACGCCTGCCACGGCACCGGCACCTTCCCCTGGTTCAGCGCGTCCTCCAGATGCCCGGCCGCGGCGGCCTGCCCGAAGGCCAGCAGGTTGTTCAGCACGTGCAGCGAGATCGCCGCCTCCAGCCCCCCGGTACGCACCGCGAGGAAGCCCATGACGACCCCGAAGCCGAACACGTCCACCAGGCCCGCCCACGAATACCCGTGCAACGACATGAACACCGCGGACCCGATCACGATGGACCAGACCGGGTTCCGCACGTGCGCCCCGACCGCCTGCACGAACCAGCCGCGGAACATGTACTCCTCGGCGGCCGCCTGGAACGGCACCAGCAGCACGATCACGATGAGCGGCGGCAGGAACACCGACCACCCGGCCCAGCCGAACAGGTCGGCGTTCTCGCCGGAGGCCGACAGCGCGAGCGCCTGCACGCCCTGCCCCAGCACCAGGGCCAGCACCGCCACGCCCGCGCAGCTCAGCATCCAGCGCCAGCGCAGCCGCCCGGCCACCGACGAGAGCGTGCCGGGGCGCCTGCGCTGGACGAACGCGGCGGTGCCGTACACGAGAAGCAGCGCGGGCGCGAGCGCCATCAACACCACGACCAGCGAGAACACCGGATCGCCGAACAGTTGCCCCTCGGACTGCAGCGGCGCGGGGATCCCGAGGACCATCGACATGACCACGCCGGCCCACACGACCACCACGTTGATCACGACGAACCCGACAGCCACGATCAGCGTGCCCACGATCGCCCGCCACGGCCGGGCGACGGCGTTCCTGGCCAGGTGGTCGTAGCGGGCCCCGCTCGGCGTCGGCAGGAACCAGGACGGCGGCTGATACGGGTAGACCGGCGGCTGCGTGCCGTGGACGGGCGGTTGGTGCCCTGGATTTTCCTGCATCCATCTATTCTGTCCGCGCGATGCGCAATAGTTCACAGACGGTCCACCTATTTAGGCGGATGCTCGGAGGCGTACGGCATTTCGACCCTGGGAGCAGTCCATGTCAAGGCTGGGACCTGTCATCACCCTCGCGGCGGGAGCAGTGCTCGCCGTGGGGCTGGGTGTCGCCAGCGTAACCGCGACACCGGCGGCCGACGAGGCCGCCAGCACCGCCGCGGAGGCACCGCCGGCGGACAAGACCACCGCGGCCCCGTCACGTTCGTCCGAGGCCGAGGCTGAGGCCGAGGCCACGCCCTCGCCGCAGCGGACGGAGCCGAAGAAGATCGCGAAGGCGGACTACGGAGGCTACGTCAAGGGCAACGGCGGCCTCATCGCGATCTCGATCAGAGACGGCAAGGCCGTCGCCTACTTCTGCGACGGCAAGGCGGAGGCCTGGTTCAAGGGCAGCGAGTCCGACGGCGAGCTGCGGCTGACCGGCCTCGGCAGCGCCAAGGTCACCGCCGACCTGGGCGACGGCCGGGCCAAGGGCTCGGTCGCGGTCGGCGGCAGGAAGTGGACCTTCGACGCGGCCACGGTGGTCAAGCCGTCGGGCCTCTACCGCGCCACCGCGCTCGTCAGGGGCGCCAAGATCCGGGCCGGCTGGATCGTGCTGAAGAGCCCGCAGGGCGGCTACACGCAGGTCGGCGCCGCGTTCGAGGGCGACACGCAGGTGCCGATCCCCCAACTGCCGAGTGACCGGCCGACGGCGCCCGTGACCGTCGGCGACACCACTGTCTACCCGAAGGACGTGGACGGCTTCATCGAGGAGATGCAATGACCGCCATACACCCGCAGTCCCGCGGCCTGACCCCTCTCCTCGTGCCGCTGCTGGCCGGCGGCCTGGCGGCGCTCGCGCTCGGCGTCTACGGGCGCGTGCACACCCCCACCGGGTTCGCCGTGGGCGTGGCCGGGTTCTCCGGCGCGCTGCCGATGAAGGCGTGGCTGACGACGGGGGCGTTCCTGCTCGCGATCGTGCAGGTCGTCTCCGCCATGTCGATGTGGGGCAGGCTCGGGATCGACATCCCGCCCGCCGTGCACCGCTGGTCGGGGCGGATCGCGTTCCTGCTCACGATCCCCGTCGCCTTCCACTGCCTCTACGCCCTGGGCCTGCAGTACGACGTGCCGCGGGTGCTCGCGCACTCGCTGCTCGGCTGCTTCTTCTACGGCGTGTTCACGGCGAAGATGCTGGCCCTGCCCAAGCGCGACGCGCCCGGCTGGACGCTGCCGGTGCTCGGCGGGCTGGCGTTCACCGCGCTGGTCGGGCTCTGGCTGACGTCGTCGTTCTGGTTCTTCACCGCCATCGGGATCAAGGTGTGAAGCTCTTCGTACGGCTCAGCCCGGCGGCCCGCCCCTTGGCCGCCACGACGAGCGCCATCTTGCGCGAGGCCTCGTCGATCATCTCGTCACCCAGCATGGCCGCGCCGCGCTTCTCGACCGAGGTGTAGTACTCGTACGCCTCCAAGATGAGCTCGGCGTGGTCATAGTCCTCCTGCGCCGGCGAGAAGACCTCGTTGGCCGCGTCCACCTGGGAGGGATGCAGCACCCACTTGCCGTCGAACCCGAGGGCCGCCGACCTCCTGGCGGCCCGCCTGAAGCCCTCGACGTCCTTGATCTGCAGGTAGGGCCCGTCGATGACCTGCAGATCGTGCGTCCTGGCCGCCATGAGCAGCCGCATGAGGATGTAGTGGTAGGCGTCGCCCTCGACGTAGCCGGGCGGCTGCTCGCCGACGACGAGCGTACGCATGTTGATCGACGCCATGAAGTCCGCCGGCCCGAAGACCAGCGTCTCCAGGCGCTTGGACGAGCCGGCGATGGCGTCGGCGTTGACCAGGCCCCGGGCGTTCTCGATCTGCGCCTCGATGCCGATGCGGCCCACCTCGTAGCCCATGGTCTTCTCGATCTGGGTGAGCAGCGTGTCGAGCCAGACGACCTCGGTCGGGTCCTGCACCTTGGGCAGGATCAGGCAGTCGAGGAACTCCCCCGCCCCCTCGACGACCTCGATCACGTCCCGGTACGTCCACTGCGTCGTGAGGTCGTTGACCCTGACCACGCGCGTCTTGCCGGACCAGTCGCCCTCGCGCAGCGCGGTCACGACGTTCTTTCGCGCCTCCTCCTTGGCCAGCGGCGCGACGGCGTCCTCCAGGTCGAGGAAGACCTCGTCGACGGGCAGGGTCTGGGCCTTCTCCAGGAACCTGGGGTTGCTGCCTGGCACGGCGAGCACGGAACGGCGTGAGCGCATGCGCACACGCTACTCGGGTGTTCGCCCCTGGACGGACTACAGTCGAAGCTGTGAGCGACGACACCGCGGCCATCGAGGAGGGCGCCAAGAAGTCCGGCATCCTCTGGCTCACCCTCGACCGCCCCCGCCTGGCCTGGCACACCTGGCACGACGGCGCGATCTACCTGGTGACGGGCGGCGGGGAGCAGGCGTTGCCCGGCCTCGACGCGCTCGACCGGGTCCGCGTCACCCTGCGCAGCAAGGACAACGGCGCCCGGCTGGTGGAGTTCGACGCCGCGGTCGCGGTGGTCGACCAGGCCGCGGCGGCCGACGCCGTGGCCGCGCTGGCCAAGGATCGCCTCAACGCCCCCGACAGCGAGCGTCTCACCGAGCGCTGGGCCCGCGACTCCACTGTCGTCCGCCTCACCCCCGCCTGAGCCGCTCGACCGCCCGGAGGGCTCCGGCACCGTCTGGAGGAATCAGCTCCTGGCGGTGACGGGCTCCGCGTCGAGCTCCGGCACGGGTGCCGGTTGGGGGCTCGACGTCGCCGTCTGGGCCAGGAGCGCGCCGGACAGCACGAGCAGGCCGCCCACGATCTGGAAGAAGCCCAGCGTCTCGCCGACCAGGGCCCAGGCCACCACCGCGCCGCCGATGACCTCGAGCGAGGCGACCGTGGCCCCCACCGCGGCCGACAACCGCCGCACGGCGTTCACCCCCAGGATGTACGCCGTCACGGTCGCGATCAGCACCATCCACAGGTACGCGCCCAGCACCGGCAGCGTCCGGCCGCCGTCCGGCGCGACGGTGGCCGTGAAGGCCGCCCACGGGATGTCCCACGGCCGGGCGAACGGGATCAGCACCACGGCCGCCCCCGTCATCCCCCAGGCGATGAGCCCGAGCGGGTCCACGTCGTCGCCGAAGCTATCGTTCATCAGGAAATATCCGGCGCAGCACGCCCCGGCCAGCAGGCCGAGCAGCAGGCCGAGCGCGTCCAGCCGCATCCCCTGCCACGCCTCGACCACGATCCCGAGGCCCACGACCGCGGCGACCGCCCCGATGTAGGCCGCCGGCGCGAGCCGCACCTTCCGTACGAACCGCACCCAGGCCACCACCATCACCGGCGCCATGAACTCCAGCAGCAGCGCGACCCCCACCGGCAGCCGCGTGATCGCCACGAAGTACAGCGACTGCACCCCGGCCACCGCCATCACCGCATACAGCCCGAAGAACGGCAGCCTGGACCTGGGGATCCGCAGCGCCCTCGGCTTCACCACGGCGAGCACGGCCAGCAGCAGCAGCCCCGCACCCGCCATGCGCGTCCAGACGGCCTCGATCGGCGCCAGCCCGGCGGCGATCAGGTATTTGGCCATCGGCCCCGAGAACGCGAAACACCACGAGGACACGAAAGCGAGCCCGAGCCCCGCGTATCTCATTGCCCACCACCTGGCCAGTAATCACCGTTAAGAACGTTTGATACTGACATGTGAGGCGTCCAGGGCGCAATGGGGCAGCACTGTTAGCCTTGGCCAGGTGAAGATCTTCGTGGCCCGGCTGCCGGGGACCGCGGTCTTCGACCCCGCGGGCGACCAGATCGGCCGGGTCAGGGACGTCGTGGTCGGCCTGCGCCTCGGCCGCCGGCCCAACGTGCACGGCCTGGTCGTGGAGGTGCAGCCGCGCCGCAGGGTCTTCCTGCCCATCACCCGCGTCCGCCGCATCGAGACGGGGGCCGTGGTCTTCACCGGGCGGCTCAACATGCGCAGGTTCGAGCAGCGCGACACCGAGACGCTGGTGATCGGCGAGATGCTCGACCTGACCGTCGAGCACCAAGACGAGCCCATGACCGTCTACGACGTGGCCATGGAGGAGATCAAGCCGTCCACCTGGGAGATCACCCAGGTCGCCCTCTACAAGGGCAGGCGGCGCGAGCCGCGGATCGTCGGCTGGGAAGACGTCACGGGGTTCGACAGGCTGCAGAAGGACCAGGGGGCCGCCGGGCTGATCTCCGCGTTCGAGTCGCTGCGGGCCGCCGACATGGCCAGCGCGCTGCACGAACTGCCGAGCAAGCGGCGCATCGAGATCGCCCGTGCCCTGAACGACGTCCGGCTGGCCGACGTGCTGGAGGAGCTCCCGCCCGACGACCAGATCGGCATCCTCGGCACGCTGGAGCCCGAGCGGGCGGCCGACGTGCTGGAGGAGATGGGCCCCGACGACGCGGCCGACCTGCTGCACGATCTTCCCGAGGACCAGGCGGCCAGGCTGCTGGCCCTCATGGAGCCCGGGGAGGCCGCCCCCGTGCGGCGCCTGCTGACCTACCCGGAGGACAGCGCGGGCGGCGTGATGACCAGCGAACCGGTCATCCTGCCCCCCTCCGCCACGGTGGCCGAGGCGCTGGCCCACATCAGGCAGCAGGACCTCACGCCGGCCGTGGCCGCGCAGGTCTACGTGACCCGGCCGCCCACGGAGACGCCGACGGGCACGTACCTGGGCGTCTCGCACTTCCAGCGGCTGCTGCGCGAGCCGCCGTCGACGCTGCTCGGCGGCGTGATCGACCCGTCGATCGACCCGATCAGGCCGGACTTCACGCTGCGCGAGGTCACCTACTACCTGGCGAACTACAACCTCGTCGCCGCCCCGGTGGTCGACGAGCTGGGCCGGCTGGTCGGCGCGGTGACGGTGGACGACGTGCTCGACCACATCCTTCCCGAGGACTGGCGTGAGGGGGCCGTCGACCATGACGACCGAACGGCTTGACCAACCCCGGGCCCTGCGCCGCTCGCTGAGGCCGCACTACGACCCGGAGGCGTTCGGCCGGCTGTCGGAGCAGATCGCCCGGTTCCTCGGCACCGCGCGCTTCATCGTCTACATGACGGTGTTCGTCGCGATCTGGGGGATCTGGAATGTGGCCGCGCCGCCCAACCTCAAGTTCGACCCGTACCCGTTCATCTTCCTGACGCTGATGCTGTCGCTGCAGGCCAGCTACGCGGCGCCGCTGATCCTGCTGGCCCAGAACCGGCAGGGCGACCGGGACCGCATCCAGTACGAGCAGGACCGCGAGACCGCCGATCGCAACCAGGCCGAGATCGAGTATCTGACCCGCGAGATCGCGGGGCTGCGGCTGGCGCTGAGCGAACTGGCCACGCGCGACTACCTGCGCGCCGAGCTCAGGCAGCTCGCGGAGGAGCTCAAGGAGCGCCGCTGACGTCCAGCTTGGCGACCATCGCCCGGATGCGGGTGATCTCCTCCGCGCCCAGCAGGTCGAGGAACTGGGTCCGGACCCCGCGCAGATAGGTCGGGGTGGCCTCGGCCAGCCGCCGCGCGCCGAGGTCCGTCAGCACGGCGAACAGCCCGCGGGCGTCGTCCGCGCAGGCCTCCCGCGACACCAGGCCGTCACGCTGCAGCCGGTCGATGAGCCTGGTCAGGCCGCTGCGGGAGAGCAGGACGCGACCCGCGAGATCGTTCATGCGCAGCCGCCGCTCCGGCGCCTCGACCAGCTGCATGAGCACTTCGTACGAGGCCAGGGGCAGGTCGTGCGCGACGAGCAGCTCCGCCTCCAGATGCCGGGTGATGCGCACCTGGGCGCGCTGCAGCATCCGCCAGACCGCCAGCTCCTCGGCGGTCAGGCCCTCGTCGCGCAGGAGAGTCACGGAGTAACCTTAGGACGTTGTTGCACAGACATCTAACAGCACGGATTAACTCAGCGGGGCCTCTGGTTCATACCATGGAGGGGCATCCTCGCTGGCGTCCAGCGCCTGCCACACATATACCGACAAAGGAGGGCCGGCACTCCCTCGTGCCGAGACTTCGATGGCACCTACCCAGGAACAGGTGACGGCGGCCCTCGCCACCGTCATCGACCCCGAGATCCGTCGCCCGATCACGGACCTCGACATGGTCAAGAGCATCGATATCGCTCCCGACGGCGTGGTGCGCGTTGGCGTCTTCCTCACGGTGGCGGGCTGTCCGCTGAAGGACACCATCCGCCGCGACGTCACCAACGCCGTCGCCGCGCTCGACGGCGTGACGAGCGTCCAGATCGAGCTCGACGTCATGAGCACCGAGCAGCGCAAGAAGCTGCAGACCAAGCTCCGGGGCGACCGGGGGCCGGAGAAGGAGATCCCGTTCAACCAGCCGGGCTCGCTGACCCGCGTGTTCGCGGTCGCGAGCGGCAAGGGCGGGGTCGGCAAGTCGTCCGTGACGGTCAACCTCGCCGCAGCGATGGCCTCCAGCGGCATGAAGGTCGGCATCGTCGACGCCGACATCTACGGCCACAGCATCCCGCGCATGCTGGGCGCCTCCGAGCGGCCCACCAAGGTCGAAGACATGATCATGCCGCCGGTGGCCCACGACATCAAGGTCATCTCGGTCGGGATGTTCAAGCCGGAGGGCAACACGCCGGTGGTCTGGCGCGGGCCGATGCTCGACCGGGCGCTCCACCAGTTCCTGGCCGACGTCTACTGGGGCGACCTCGACGTGCTCCTCCTCGACCTGCCCCCGGGCACGGGCGACATCGCGATCTCGGTGGCGCAGCGGCTGCCGACGGCGGAGATCCTGGTCGTGACGACGCCCCAGATGGCCGCCGCCGAGGTGGCCGAGCGGGCGGGCTCGATCGCCGCGCAGACGCACCAGCAGATCGCCGGCGTCATCGAGAACATGGCCTGGCTGCCGTGCCCCCACTGCGACGAGCGCATCGCCGTGTTCGGCGAGGGCGGCGGCCAGACGGTCGCCGACGCGCTCACCCGCACGCTGGGCGCCCGCGTCCCGCTCCTGGGCCAGGTCCCGATCGACCTGCGGCTGCGCGAGGGCGGCGACGAGGGCAAGCCGCTGGTCCTGACGGAGCCCGACTCGCCTGCGGCGGCCGAGCTCAGCAAGATCGCCTCCGGCCTCAGCAAGCGCTCCTCCAGCCTCAAGGGCC
Organism: Nonomuraea sp. NPDC005650; assembly: GCF_040605375.1. Classification (NCBI taxonomy): domain Bacteria; kingdom Bacillati; phylum Actinomycetota; class Actinomycetes; order Streptosporangiales; family Streptosporangiaceae; genus Nonomuraea; species Nonomuraea sp. NPDC005650. The sequence goes on along the minus strand of NZ_JBEXCR010000005.1, from coordinate 340,160 downwards.
TCCAACTCGGCCTCTCCCCCAACCGCTGACCCCCGGGCGGGCACCCCTCTCGGTGCCCGCCCCACCTCGGGCCCTTCGGTGTCCGCCCTTCTGGGCTGCGCACGATCCGGCCCGTTGTTGGTGTCCGTCCTTCGGGCTTTTACGGCTGCGCCCGGCCGGCACCACCCGCCGTCCCGGGTGACCGGCCCTCCAGGGAGACGCTTACCCGATTCCCCGCCGCACCGCCGTTACGGACGGTGCGACCGGCTGGGTGGCAAAAGCGTTGACCGAAGCACGCCCGAGAGGGCGTGGAAGACCCTCAGAGGGCCGTATAGGCAATTACGGGCGCCAGCGGGCCCGGATACCGGCGACGGGGCGTTCGAGCCCTCGTGCGCCGTCCGGGGCGCGGCGAGCCCTACGAGCGGCGACGGGCCCAGCCCGTCAGGTGGCCTCTGAGTCGTAAGGGGGAATCTCCCCGAAGCCGAGCTCGTCCACCGGCTCAGGCTGGTACGGAGCCGTGGTGGCGGACTCCAGCTCCCGAGGCTTGCCGTTGTCGTTCCAGTCGTCCTCGAGGTCGTCGAGCAGGTGCTTGCGGACGAAGTTCCTCGGGTTGAGGTCGGCGGGGTCGAAGTTGGAGAACTCCGGGCCCAGCCCGGAGCGCAGGTCGTCACGCGCGTTGTTGGCCATCCGGCGCAGGTTGCGTAGCGTCTTGCCCGCCTGCGATGCGGCCTGAGGCAGCTTGTCGGGACCGAAGACGAGGAGCGCGATGACTATCAGCGCTCCGACCTCCATCCACCCGAGTCCGAACACCTTGAGCTCCTACCGCAGTCCAACCCCTCCGAGGACAACCCCGGCCTATCCACAGACTAAGGGCTCCCGGGGGTAGGTCGGTCGTCCCCCCTAGGTCATATCACCGACGTCCCTTTCGCACACCCCTCCGCCTGCGCGTGGCCGCCCCCGTCAACGCTTTTGCCACCCAGCCGGTCGCACCGTCCGTTACGGCGGTGCGGCGGGGAATCGGGTGAGCGTCTCCCTGGAGGGCCGGCCACCCCGGACGGCGGGTGGTGCCGGCCGGGCGCAGCCGTAAAAACCCTGAAGACGGACACCAGGAACGGCCCGGGTGGTGCCCGCCGGGCGCAACCTTAGGACGGCGGCCCGGTGCCCGCCGTGGACGACCGCAAAGGCCCCAAGGACGGACACCGAGAACGGGTGGAGGTCAGGAGGGCGTCGGGGTGGGCTCGTCGTCGGCGACGACGGTCAGGGTGGCGGTGCGGTCCTGGCCGCCGCGCTGGTACTTGATGGTGATCTTGGCGCCCGGAGCCTTGCTGCGGATCAGGGCGATCAGCTCGTTCCCGTCCTGCAGGGTCAGCCCGTCGATCTCCAGGATGACGTCGCCCGCCTTCAGCCCGGCCTTGTCCGCCGGTCCGTTGGCGTCCACCGGCTGGCGGCCGCCGCTGGGAGCCGATGCGATCTTGACGCCCTGGCCCTTGTAGTCCTTGTCCAGGACGATGCCGATCCTGGGCCGCTTGGCCTTCCCGGTGGTGATCAGCTCCTCGGCCACCCGCCGCGTCTGGTTGACCGGGATCGCGAAGCCCAGGCCGATGCTGCCGCTCTGGCTGTTCACCGAACGGCCGAGGGTGGCGATGGCCGAGTTCACGCCGACGACCTCGCCCCTGCCGTTCACCAGCGGCCCGCCCGAGTTGCCCGGGTTGATGGCGGCGTCCGTCTGGATGGCGCTGATGTAGGCGGGCTCCTCCGTGCCCGAGCCCGTCTCGTCGCCGGCGATGACCGGGCGGTTGAGCGAGCTGACGATGCCCGTCGTCACCGTGCCCGTGAGGCCCAGCGGGGAGCCGATCGCGATGACCGGGTCACCGACCACGACCTGGTCGGAGTTGCCGAGAGTGATCTCCGGCGTCCCGAACGTTTCCTCGGGCTTGATCACGGCCAGGTCCGAGCCGGGGTCGCGGCCCACGATCTTGGCCGAGGTGGTCTTGCGGTTGTTGAACATGATCCGGATCTCGCCGCCCTTGGCGGCCAGCGCGACGACGTGGTTGTTGGTCACCACGTAGCCGTTCTTGATCAGGAAGCCGGACCCGGACGCGCCCTCGGTGGTGGAGCCGGCCTCGATCGAGACCACGCTGGGCAGCACCCGCGCGGCCACGCCCGCGACCGATCCGGGCTCCCGGTTGGTGGCGGCGCCGGTCGGCAGGGGGCCGAGGCTGTAGCCGGGGTCGCTGCCGTCGCTCGGCCTGGTCAGCAGGTACGTGCCGACGCTGCCGAGCAGCGAGGCCACCAGGGCGATGGCCACGGCGGTCGAGACGAGCATGGCCGTTCCCGGCCCGCGCCTGCCCCCCGTGGAGCCCGGGTCCGAGGCGCCCGGCGGAGGCGGCGGCGCCCAGCCCGAGCCCATGGGAAGCGCCTGACGGGGCGGCGGTGGCGGCGTGTGGCCACCGGTGGGGCCGCCGGTGGGGCCTGACGCCTGCGGGCCGCCGAAGATCGGGCCCTCGTAGGCACGCGTCCCGTTGTCCGGCCCACCGCCGAACGACTGCCCACCGCTGAACGACGGACCGCTCCCGTAGGAGGGGCCGGTGCTGTCGAAGGAGGGGTTCCCGAACGACGAGCCGCTGTCGAAGGAGGGGCTCCCGGACGAGGAGCCGCCACCGTAGGAAGGACTCCCGGACGACGAGCCGCCGCCGTAGGAAGGGCTGCTCCCGGACGACGAGCCGCTCTCGTATGAGGTGGGGCTGTAGGAGCCGGTGTCATAGGGGGAGGCGCTGTACGACGCGCCGCTGCCCTCGTGGGGGCTCCGGCCGTACGAGGGGCTCTCGTAGGAGCTCGGCGCGCTGAAGGAGGGGCTGGTGAACGTGGGGGCGCCGGGAGACGAGCCGCCATACGGAGGAGCGCCCGGCGAGGGGCGGCCCGAGGGGTCGCCCCAAGAGGAGCCGAACGAAGCCGGCGGCTCCGGCAGGCGGCCGGCCTGGTCGGGTGAGTCGTCCGCGGGCAGGAAGTCCGGCCGCCCCTGTGGTTCGGGGTAGTCCGACGGCGTGCGTCCTTCGGTGGGGCGCGTCTCGTCGGTCATCTAAGTCTCACCACTCCTTGGCTCGGCCACCGCAATCCTCGCTCTTGCGGCATACGAGGGTCATAAAGCATTTGTCAGGAATCGCTTGTGACAAATCCCGAACCCAGATCGTATGCCCAGCGCGCTGCCAAGTACGCCAAGTCCAAGTCTCCCAGGCATGACCAGAGGTCAACCCGAGGTCAAGGAGTGGCCGTCGAAGGCGCGCCCGCCGGCGAGGTCCGCGGATGCTGGAACAGCTCCACCGGCGGCGCCGGGTTGTTCTGTCCGACACCGGTGGTCACGAAGAAGGTGCCGAGCGCGACGGCCGCCGAGACCACCCCGACGGCCACGTAGGCCGAACGCCGCCTACCCCCGCGACCAGGGCCCGAGGCCCCACCAGTGGCGTCCCTCCGCGGGCGGTTGTCCAGCGGCGCGATGGTGTGCGGTCCAGGGATGGGCACCCCGCCGAAGGTGCGGGACGGGAAAGGGCGCTCCCTCGGGGGCAGCGGCCCGCCCGGCTCCGCCATCCGGAGCAGGGACATCGTCAGATCAGCCGGCATCGCCGGCCCGTCCAGGGACCGCAGGCGCGACTTCAGCGCCCGCATCGACTCGACCTCTCGCCTGCAGTCAGCACAGAAAGTCAGATGAGCCAGCGCGCGCTCGCGCTCGGTGTGGTTGAGCTCCCCGTCCACGAGCGCGGAAACGCGTTCTCCAAGATGAGCCATCAGAATTCCTCCCCACGGATCACGGTCGGGGGGAGTTGAGAATTACGGGGGGCTCGATGATCGAGCGCCTCCCGCAACTGCGCCCGGCCACGGTGAATACGGCTTCGGACCGTACCCAGCTTGACGCCGAGTGTGGCCGCGATCTCCTCGTAAGAAAGGCCCTCGATGTCACACAGCACGATCGCGGCCCGGAACTCGGGTGCGAGCGCCTCGAGGGCGGCCTGGATGTCGGGCTCCAGGTGGGCGTCGTCGAACGCCTGCGCCGGGGACGGCTCACGGCCGCGCAGCCGCTCGGCGGCGTCGTCGGCCAGCCCCTCGAACCTGATGCGCTGCTTGCGCCGCGCCATGTCGAGGAACAGGTTCGTCGTGATCCGGTGCAGCCACCCCTCGAACGTGCCCGGGGTGTAGCTCGACAGCGACCTGAAGACGCGGACGAAAACCTCCTGGGTGAGGTCTTCCGCATCGTGGACATTGCCGGTCAGCCGGTATGCCAGCCGATACACACGTGCGGAGTGAGTCCGCACCACTTCCTCCCATGTGGGAGGCGTCCAGTCGGACGACACGGGAGTATCCGCCTGGTGGTCGCTTTCGTCCACCAGAACTCCTCTCTTTGGGACCACCGCTACCGCCATAGTGCCTGGTTTCGTCCCTTCGTGCGCACTGCCTGCCTTCCGGACCGGCAAAGCCCGTTTAAACCTGCAACGCCTGAGGTGCCTCCTGAGTTCCCGTCGTGGCGTGTCTCCCCTAGGCTGCGATCGGTGCCAATCACGTGGACCAATCGCACGAAAGCGGGGGGAGGCGGCCGATGACCAACCCGGTGGAGGCCACTCTGGCCTATGCGGAGCAGTTCCATCAGGAAGATGAGCTCCTGCACACGGCGCGGCAGCGTGGGCTGGAGATGGGGGCAACACCCATCCTTCCCAGCGGCGGGGCGGCTCTATGTTTCCTCGCCACCGCCGTCAACGCCAAATCCGTCGTCGAGATCGGCACGGGCTGCGGCGTCTCGGGGCTGTGGCTGCTGCGCGGCATGCGTACGGACGGCACGCTCACGAGCGTGGACGTCGAGCCCGAGCACCAGCGGCTGGCCAGACAGGCGTTCGCGGAGGCGGGCTTCTCCGGCGGGCGGGTGCGGCTCATCTCGGGCCGCGCGCTCGACGTGCTGCCGCGGCTGTCGGACGGCGGCTACGACATGGTGTTCGCCGACGGCGCGAAGCACGAGTACGCCGACTACTTCGCCGAGGCGGTCCGCCTGTTGCGCGTGGGCGGCATCGTGGCCATCGGGAACATGCTGTGGCACAACCGGGTGGCCGACCCCGCGCAGCGCGACACCGACACGGTGACGCTGCGCGAGGTGGGCAAGCTGGTGCAGTCGGACGACCGCCTGCGCTCGGTGCTCATCCCGCTGGGCGACGGCCTGCTGGCCGCCATCAAGATCGCCGAATAGCCGCGGGCGAGCCGGCTAGGCGCGGGTGAGCCACTCCAGCAGGAGGCGGACGCCGAACCCGGTGGCGCCCTTGGTCAGGGTGCCCTCGTCCACCGTGCTGCGCCCGACGCCGGCGATGTCGAGGTGCGCCCACGGCCGCCGCCCCGCGAACTCCCGCAGGAACAGCGCCGCGGTGATCGACCCGGCGCCGAACCTGGATCCGGCCTCGACGTTGGCCAGATCGGCGATCGACGACTCCAGCGCGGGCGCGTATTCGTCGATCAGCGGCATCCGCCACAGCCGGTCGTCGCTCTCCTGCCCGGCGTCCAGGAGCTGCTTGGCCAGCGTGTCGTCGGAGGCGTAGACGGCGCCGACGTTGCGGCCGAGTGCGACCGTGATCGCCCCGGTGAGCGTGGCGATGTCCACGATCTCGTCGGGGTCGAGGACGGCGTCGGCGTAGGCGAGGGCGTCGGCCAGCACCAGCCGCCCCTCGGCGTCGGTGTTGAGCACCTCGACCGTGCGCCCGCCGTAGTGCCTGATCACGTCGCTGGGCCGCTGCGCCGTGCCCGATGGCATGTTCTCGGCGGAGGCGACCAGCCCGGTGACGCGTACGGGGGCGCCCAGCTCGGCCAGCGCGCCGAGCACGGCGATCACGACCGCGCCGCCCGCCATGTCGGTCTTCTGGGTCTTCATGTTCTCGTTGGGCTTGAGGGACAGCCCGCCCGAGTCGAACGTGATCCCCTTGCCCACCAGCACCACGTGCCGGTCGGTGGGCTCGGCGGGGGTGTAGGAGAGCTGGATGAGCCGGGGCGGGCTGGCCGAGCCCCGGCCGACGGCGAGGATGCCGCCGAACCCGTCGGCCTGCAGCTGCTCCTCGTCCCAGATCCGCGCGGGCACCCCGACCTCGGCGGCCCGCTCGGCCAGCCAGGCGGGGTTCTTGACCGAGGAGGGCGTGTTGGCCAGGTCACGGGCCAGGGCCACCGCCTGCGCCACGACCTGCGCGCGGCGCACCTGCACCTCGTCCGCGCCCGCGAGGGCCAGCGCCCGCACCGGCTTCTTGCCCTCGTTGCCGATCTTGAACGAGTACGCCGCGAGCAGCGCCGCCTCGGCGAACGCCGCCACGTCGCCCTCGGGCGCGACCACGGTCAGCGTGTCTCTGCCCTTGGCTCTGCGGGCGAGCGCGGCGCCGGCCTTGCGCAGGGCACGCGGCGAGCCGTCGCCCACTCCGTAGAGCAGGACGCGGCCGACGCCGCCGGCCCGTGCCACGGGAACCTCGACGATCTCCCCCGCCTCCCCCTTGGCCTCGTAGTGGGCCAGCAGGTCGGACACCGGCAGGTGCAGCTCGACCTCGGGGCTGAGGGCGGAGTCAAAGGGGACGGCCAGCAGCTCGGCTCCGTCGGGAACCTGGGCGACCACCGACGCAGTGGTCTCAATCGGCACGGATTCTCTCCTCGAACGTCAGCGACCCTGGCGCCGGATTACGCCAGGGTCGTGGAACAGGTGGTCTTTCGGGAGCTCTCAGCCGACGACGTTCTTCAACGCCTCGCCGAGCGCCTTCGCCTCGTCGGCGGAAATCTCCACGACGAGCCGGCCGCCACCCTCCAGGGGGACCCGCATGACAATGCCGCGCCCTTCCTTGGTGACCTCGAGCGGACCATCGCCGGTCCGCGGCTTCATCGCCGCCATGCGTGCATCCCTTCCTGCCTTGGGCTCCCGCGGCCCGCGATTTCCGACCGCCCGTGGGGGGTGGTCGGCGCATTCACGTCTTCTGTGATGTCCTATTCTCCCGCATCGAGAGCGCTCATGGGTAACGATCTCCTCCCAGAATGCGTTGTCGAGGCGTGCGATGACGTCCAAACTGGACTTCGTGCACGCTCGCGCCGCTCTGTTCGATCTCTATGGAGACCACCTGCGCTCGCGCGGTGGACAGGCGTCCGTCGCCTCGCTCGTAAGGCTCATGAAACCCCTGGAAATAGCCGCTCCCGCCGTCCGCACCGCCGTGTCGCGAATGGTGCGCCAGGGGTGGCTGCGGCCGGTGAGACTCCCGCAGGGACCCGGCTACGGGCTCACGCCGAAATGCGGCAGGCGCCTGGACGAGGCCGCGCTCAGAATTTACCGAGCCGGGACGCTGACCTGGCACGGCCGGTGGCACCTGATCGTCTTCGCGCCGGTGAAGGACCGGCCGCGCAGGGAGCGGCTCAGGGCCGACCTGTCCTTCCTCGGGTACGCGTCGTTGTCGGAGACCACGTGGATCGGTCCCCGCTCGTCCATCGAGCTGGACAACCTGCTCGACAGCGAGGGGGTGCGGGCCGACAGGTTCGACTCGGCGCTGGAGGGCGACCCGAGGGAACTGGTGGCCAGGGCCTGGGATCTGACCGCCATCGGCGAGGCGTACGAGCACTGGCTGGCCGAGGCTGTCACGCTGATCAGCACGCTGCCCGAGGGAGCACCGGCGGACCGGGTGTTCGCCACCAGGAGCGCGCTCGTGCACGGCTGGCGCAACTTCCTGTTCCGCGACCCGGGCCTGCCGCCCGAGCTGCTGCCCGCCGGCTGGCCGGGCGAGAAGGCCAGGGCCTACTTCGAGCAGGAGGCCACCCGGCTGCTGCCCGCAGCAGCCTCGTTCGTCGAGAGGGAGTTGCTTTGATCCGCTATGACGTGGCCGACATGGTCGCCACCATCACGCTCGACCGCCCCGACGCCATGAACTCGCTGACCTCCGACACCAAGGTCGCCCTCCTCGACGCGCTGCGCCGCGCGGCGGGCGACCCGGCGATCAGAGCGGTGCTGCTGACCGGCTCGGGCCGGGCCTTCTGCGCGGGCCAGGACCTGCGCGAGCACGCCGGCAACCTGGAGGCGGGGCGCGGGCTGGCCGACACGGTCCGCGTCCACTACAACCCGATCGTGGAGCTGATCACCACCATGGCCAAGCCGGTGGTGGCCGCGGTCAACGGCGTCGCCGCGGGCGGGGGCGCCGGCCTGGCCTTCGCCTGCGACCTGCGGGTGGCCTCGGAGAAGGCGAAGTTCGCGCTGGCGTTCGCCGGCATCGGGCTGGCGCCCGACTCGGGCGCCTCGTGGACGCTGCAGCGCCTGGTCGGCCAGGGCCGCGCAGCCGAGCTGCTGCTGCTCGGCGAGCCGCTCGACGCGGCCCGCGCGCTGGAGCTGGGCCTGGTCACGCGCGTGGTGCCCGCGGACGACGTGCTGAAGACCGCCCACGAGCTGGCCGTACGCCTCGCGCACGGCCCGACGCTCGCCTACGCCGCCACCAAGCGGGCGCTGGCCTACGCCGCGACGCACTCGTTGCCCGACTCGCTCGCCATGGAGGCCGACCTTCAGGACGAGTGCGCCGCCACCCAGGATCACCTGAACGCCACCCGCGCCTTCCTCGCCAAGGAACGCCCGGCGTTCCGCGCCGAGTGACGGCCGCAGGCAGCGATGCCGCCGCGTTCGACGCCCTTCGCGCGACCGCGCTCGACCTGCTCACCGGCGGCGGGATCGACGGCTCCGACCCGGTCCACGCCGGCCCGCTGACCAGGTTGAGCGAGGCCGCCGGCGGCGCGCTGGCCTCGCTGTCGCCCGGGACGCTCTGGCCGGACCTGCCGCCGGAGGGCCGTCCCGGCAACGTCACGGGCAGCTACGGCCGCCTCCGGCGGATCGCCACGGCCTGGGCCACGCCGGGCACCGCGCAGCACGGCGACGACAGCGTCGTGGCGCGGGTGGTGGACGCCCTCGACGTGCTCCACGAGCGCCACTACAACGAGCGGCTCCCCGAGACGGGCAACTGGTGGTTCTGGGAGATCGGCACCCCCGCCCACCTGACCAGGTTGTGCGTGCTGCTCGGCGACCGGCTCGGCCCCGCCAGGCTCGACGCCTACCTGGCGGCCGTCGACCGGTTCTGCCCGGACGCCGACCGCCGCGCCGGCAACCCGCGGGCGGGCGAGAGCGGCGCCAACCGGGCCGACAAGGCCTCCATCGTCGCCTTCCGCGGCATCGCGGGGCGCGACGCGGACAAGCTGGCGCTGGCCCGCGACGGCCTGTCGGACGTGCGCGACGGCGGGCTCAGGAGCGTGTTCCGCCATGTCGAGTCCGGCGACGGCTTCTACCGCGACGGGTCGTTCATCCAGCACGAGTGCGTCGCCTACACCGGCTCCTACGGCCTGTCGCTGCTCATCGCGGTCGCCGAGGCGCTCGCGCTCCTGAACGGTTCGCCGTGGCAGGTCTCCGATCCGGACCTGCCCGTGCTCCTGGACGCGGTCGAGCGGTCGTACGCGCCGTTCGTCCACGACGGGCTGCTGATGGACACGGTCAGAGGGCGGGCGGTGACGCGCCAGACGTTCTCCGACGCCGTGGCCGGCCATGGCCTGATCGGCGCCGTCCTGCTGCTGGCCCGCAGCGCGCCCGAGCCGTATGCCGGGCGGTTCGAGGAGCTGGCCAAGGGGTGGATCGAGCGCGGCAGGGCCCGCCCCTACCTGGAGCACGCGGACGTGCCGGAGACCCGGCGGGCGGTCGCGGTGCTGCGTGACGGGAGTGTCGAGGCCGCGCCGGGGCCCGTCGGGCACTTCGTGTTCCCCTCGATGGACCGGGTCGTGCACCGCCGGCCCACCTGGTCGTTCGCGGTCAGCCTCTCCTCGCACCGGGTCGCCGCGTACGAGGCGATCAACGGCGAGAACCTGCACGGCTGGTACACCGGCGACGGCATGACCTACCTTTACACGAGCGACCTGAGCCAGTTCGGCCGGGACTTCTGGCCCACGGTGGACCCGTACCGGCTGCCCGGGACCACCGTCGACGACCGCGAGCGCGAGAACCTCTCCTTCCGCGCCCACTGCCCGCCCGGCGCGTGGGCTGGCGGCGCGGTGCTCGACGGCCGGTACGGGGCCGCCGTCATGGAGCTGGACAGCGAGGGCGCGAGCCTGCGGGCGCGCAAGTCGTGGTTCTTCCTCGACACCGCCGTGGTGGCGCTCGGCAGCGGCATCACCGGCTCGGACGGGCGCCGGGTCGTGACCGTGGTGGAGAACCGGGCCACGGACGCGCGGCCGCACGTCGGCGACGGCTGGGCACACCTGCCCGGGGTCGCCGGCTACGTGCTGGACGGCGCCCAGTGCGCCGTGGAGACGCGTACGGGCAGGTGGCGCGACATCAACGCGGGCGACGACACCGGCGGCGCGTTCGAGCCCGTCACGCGGCGTTACGCGAGCCTCTGGATCGACCACGGCGTCGACCCCGTGAACGCCTCCTACGCGTACACGGTGCTGCCTGGCGCGGCGCGCGAGCGGACGCGGAGGTACTGCGGGCGGCCTCCGGTGCGGGTGGCGGCCAACACCCCCGAGCTGCAGGCCGTGCGGGCGCGGGGGCTGCTCGCGGCCGGGTTCTGGGCGGCCGGGGCCGTCGAGGGGATCACGGTCGACGCGCCGTGTGTGGTGATCGTGCGGCGCGCCCGCGGGCGGGTGGTCGTGGCGGTGGCCGACCCGAGCAGGACGGTGGACGTCGTGACGATCGGGTTCGACCGCCCGCTGCGCGGGCTCGTCAGGGCGGACGGCACCGTCACGGCGCGGACCGGAACGGCGCCCGTCGTGTCCGTCAAGCTCGGCGGGTCGCTCGGCGCGAGCCACACCTTCGAGCTCAGCGAGAGCGCGCCACGCAGCCCTCGATGTGATCGTTGACCAGGCCGATGGCCTGCATCAACGCGTAGGCCGTGGTCGGGCCGACGAACCTGAAGCCGTGCTTCTTCAGCTCCTTGGCCATCGCTTTGGAGCCGGGCGTGGTGGCGGGCACGTCGGCCATGCTCCTCGGCACGGGCGCGTCCGGGTCGGCGTAGCGCCACACCAGGTCCGACAGGCCCTCGGAGAGGTCGAGGGCGGCCCTGGCGTTGCCGACGACGGCCTCGATCTTGGCCCGGTTGCGGACGATGCCCTCGTCGCCGAGCAGGCGCTCCACGTCCTGCTCGGTGTACGCGCTCACCTTGACGATCGAGAACCGGTCGAAGGCGGCGCGGAAGTTCTCCCGCTTGCGCAGGATCGTCAGCCAGGACAGGCCTGACTGGAACGCCTCCAGGGCCACTCGCTCGAAGACCGCGTCGTCGCCCCTGAGCGGGCGGCCCCACTCCTCGTCGTGGTAGGCGATGTAGGCCGGATTGCCCGCCATGCCCGTCCAGGAGCAGCGGATCAGGTCGGTCACGGGCGCCCGTCCCCCTCGTCCTTGCCCCGCACGGCCCGCGCGGTCTCCGCGCCGTCCTTGGCCTCGGCGCTCTCGCCGGCCGCGGCTTCGACGGTCTCGTCGGGCTTCTCCTCCGGCTCCTCGTCGGGCTTCTCGTCGGGCTTCTCATCAGCGGGGGGCTCCACAGCGGCGGTCTCGTCGGCCGTGCTCTCCTCGGCTGCTGCGGTCTCGACCTCTACGGCCTTCATGACCTCCACGGCCGAAGGCACCGGCGGCTGCTCGTCCGGTTCGGTCCTGGCGGCCGTCTCGCCGTTGCCCGGCGGGATCCGCCACTCCGGGTCCTCCGGCGCGCGCAGCAGCTCCGGCGCCACGTCCCAGGACACCGTGGCGCCGCTCACCTCGACGGGGTCGCCCGCCTCCGGCAGCTCGCGCGCCGCCGCCGGGGCCTCGGGCGCGTGGTCGGTACGCAGCCCGGCCCCCGGCGCGGCGTAGATCTCCTGGCGCGCGTGCAACCGGCTCGACAGCAGCTCGGAGACCCGCTGCTCCAGCACCGCGATCCGCGTGTCACGCGCGCTGATCGCGTTGGCGGCCCTGCGCAGGGTCTCGTCGACGCTCGCCGTGTGATAGCCGACCAGATTGACCGGCAGTTGGAGGGCCATGAAGTCGACCGCCGTCAGCTGCCCGGGCTCGGGCAGGTCGAGAGGCGGCACGTCCGGCGGGAACTCGGTCAGCTCACCGCCCCTACCGACGGAGACCAAGACCACACAGGCCAGAATGGCAATGGCGGCGATGGCGAGTATGACCAGCACATTGGCATCGTACTCATACGGTGGACCACGTTCAGCGATCAACCGCAAGTAGCGCATTCTGCACTTATGGGGACCTTATGGGGACTTGCCGCAGTCTGCGGGTTTCCGGGCGGTGAGCGCGCCGGTCAGCCGGCCGCCTCGCCGAGCTCGGTGATGCTGGGCCTGACCGGGTGCGGACGCGCCTCCAGCCGGTCGAACGCCTCCTCCACCGTGGTGGTCCACGCGATCGCGTCGAAGACGGCGGGCCGGGTGAAGCCCTCGTCGTACAGGTGGTTCATCATCTGCTTGAGCGGGTCGTACAGGCCCCATGGGTCGAGGATCACCAAGGGCCGGTCGTGGATGCCGAGCACCCGCGCGCTCCAGATCTCGAACAGCTCCTCCAGCGTGCCGAGGCCGCCGGGCAGCACGAGGAAGGCGTCGGAGCGGGCGTCCATGATCCCCTTGCGCTCGCGCATGCCGGGGGTGACGATCAGCTCGTCGGACTCCTCGTCCGCCACCTCGACGTCCACCAGCACCTGCGGGATCACGCCGATCGTGCGCCCGCCGCCCGCCCGGACGGCGGCGGTGATCGCGCCCATGCAGGAGACCGTGGCGCCGCCGCTCACCAGGGTGTGGCCCCGTTCGGCGAGCTCGGCGCCCACGTCGCCGGCCAGGTCGATGTACTTCTTGTCGATGTTCAGGCTGGAGGCACAAAAGACGCATACGTTCACATTGAGGAAGCCTATTGGGGCTCGGCGTACTGGGCCTCGGCGGCTGCCAGCTCCTCTTCGCGCTGCTTGGAGCGGGCCAGGTCGGACTCCACGATGATGCGCACGGCCTCGTCCACGTCGTCGGTGACGGTGATCAGGTCGAGGTCCTGGGCGGCGATCTTGCCGGTGCCGAGCAGGGTGCCCTTGACCCACTCCAGCAGCCCGCCCCAGAACTCCGAGCCCATCAGGACCACGGGGAAGGAGGTGACCTTGTGGGTCTGCACCAGCGTCAGCGCCTCGAACAGCTCGTCGAGCGTGCCGAAGCCGCCCGGCAGGGCGATGAAGCCGCACGAGTACTTGACGAACATCGTCTTGCGCACGAAGAAGTAGCGGAACTCGATGCCGAGGTCGACATAGTCGTTCATGCTCTGCTCGAAGGGGAGCTCGATGCCGAGCCCGACGGACATCGCCCCGTCCACGTCGCTCGCGCCGCGGTTGGCGGCCTCCATGACGCCCGGGCCGCCACCCGTGATCACCGCGTAGCCCGCCTCGGCCAGCGCCTGGCCGAGCGCGCGGCCCATCCGGTAGTCGCTCGCCGGCTCAGCGGTGCGGGCGGAGCCGAAGACCGTGACCGCCGGCGGCAGCTCGGCCAGCTGGCCGAAGCCCTCCACGAACTCGGCCTGGATCCGCAGGACCCGCCACGGGTCCATGTGGACCCAGTCGGACGACCCCTGGCGGGCGAGCAGGCGCTGGTCGTGCGTGGAGCTGGGGACCAAGCGGCCGCGTACGACCGCCTGGCCCTGACGGCGTTCAGGGCGTGACTGTTCCATGTGGTCACGCTAGTCCTCTTCGAGCGAGGTGGGCGTCCTGCGCGCGAACACTGCAGGTCAGACCGATGAACCTAGGTCCTAAAAAATCTTGAAAAAACCACGGAACCGGATTTCGACCCACCTGCGTCTAATCGTCGAGGGTGCTGCTCGGGACTGAAAGTGGTCTTCCCCGCCAAATGGCCGGCGAGGAAGGCCACTTTCATTTTGTGAGCCAGTCGAGCATGGCCCGCTCGCTCTCGACGATCTTCGGCAGCGACACGTACTCGCCCTGCTGGTGCGCCAGGTTCGGATCCCCGGGACCGTAGTTCACGGCGGGCACCCCCAGCGCGGAGAAGCGGGCGACGTCCGTCCAGCCCAGCTTGGCGCGCGGCGTGCCGCCGACGGCCGCGGCGAAGGCCGCCGCCACCGGATGCGTCAGCCCCGGCCTGGCCCCGGGCGCGGCGTCGACGAAGCTCACCTCGAACCCGTCGAACACCTCGCGTACGTGCTCCTGCGCCTGCTCGATCGTCAGATCGGGGGCGAATCGGTAGTTGACGGTCACCACGCACAGGTCGGGGATGACGTTGCCGGCGACCCCGCCCCGGACGCCGACCGCGTTCAGGCCCTCGTGGTATTCGAGGCCGTCGACCACCGGCTGCCGCGCCTCGTACGCGTTCAGCCTGGCCAGGACCGGCTCGATCCCGTGAACCGCGTTGACCCCGAACCACGACCTGGCGCTGTGGGCCCGCTTGCCCCGTACGGTGACCTCGGCGCGCAGCGTGCCCTGGCAGCCGCCCTCGATCGCCCCGTCGGTCGGCTCCATGAGCACCGCGAAGTCGGCCGCCAGCCAGTCGGGGTGGTCCCTGGCCACGCGGTTGAGGCCGTTGCGCTCGGCCTCGACCTCCTCGCAGTCGTAGAAGACGTACGTGACGTCCTTGCCGGGAGCGGGGACGGTGGCCGCCAGCTTGAGCGCGACCGCCACGCCGGCCTTCATGTCGGACGTGCCGCACCCGTACAGCAGGTCGCCCTCCACCCGGCTGGGCAGGTTGCCTGCGACGGGGACGGTGTCGAGGTGCCCGGCGATCAGCACCCGCTCGGACCTGCCGAGCTCGGTGCGGGCCACGACCGTCTCGCCCGACCTGTCGACCTTCAGGTGCGGCAGCGCGGACAGCGCCCGCTCGACCGCGTCGGCCAGCGCGCGCTCGTCGCCGCTCACCGACTCGATGTCCACGATCGCCGCGGTCAGCGCGCGTACGTCCTGCGTCAGGTCAAGCATCAGGTGTTCACTCCGTGTTCGCGCAGCACGTCGTTGAGCGCCGCCTTGTCGTGTCGCTGCCCCGGCTCCAGGCGCTTGAGCACCAGCACGCACGGCAGGCCGAACGTGCCGCCGGGGAACTCCTTCTGCCGGGTGCCGCCCACGGCCACGCACCACGCGGGGATCCGGCCGCGGGCCAGCTCCTCCCCGGTCTGCACGTCGATCACCGGGATCGAGCCGGACAGGATCGTTCCAGCCCCGACCACCGCGCCCTCGCCCACCCGGGCGCCCTCGACGATCATCGCGCGGCTGCCGATCAGCGCGCCGTCCCCGACGACGACCGGCACGGCGTTGGGCGGCTCCAGCACGCCGCCGATGCCCGCCCCGCCCGACAGGTGGACGTTCTTCCCGATCTGCGCGCACGAGCCGACGGTGGCCCAGGTGTCCACCATGGTCCCCTCGTCCACGTACGCGCCGATGTTCGTGAACGACGGCATCAGCACCACGCCGGGCGCCAGGTACGAGCCCCAGCGGGCGATCGCGCCGGGCACCACGCGCACGCCGTCGAGCGAGCTCTTGAGCGGGACCCGGTCGTGGTGCTGGAAGTCACCCACCTGCGAGCGCGCCATGCCGAGCACCTTGAAGCTGAGCAGGATGGCCCGTTTGGCGCGCTCGTCCACGACGACCTCGCCGCCCTCCAGGCGCGCGGCCCTGGCCTCACCGCTGTCGAGCAGGTCGACGGCGCCGACGATCAGCCGGCGCGCCTCGGCGTCGGCCGGCGACAGCTCCGCCCGGCGCTCCCACAACTCGTCCACCACCGGGGAAATCGGTGATGAGGTGCTCACGTCACTCATGGCCACGGAGCTTATCCGCCACGGGTAGGTTCTCAGGGTGCGCCTGCGCTTCTCCCGTGGAGTCATCACCATCGCGATCATCGTCGTCGTGCTCGCCGTGGGCATCTCCGTGGGCCTGTTCCACCTGCTGAAAAGAGCCAAGCCGATGGTGGTGCCGGAGGCGTACTGCACCGTGCGCACCCCGCTCGGCGCGCGCGATCTCGACCCCGAGCAGGCGGAGATCTCCGCCACCATCGCGGCCGTCGCGGCCCGCCGCCGGCTGCCCGAGCGGGCCGTGGTGATCGCGTACGCCACGGCGCTGCAGGAATCCAAGATCTACAACCTGCCCGGGGGCGACCGTGACTCGGTGGGGGTGTTCCAGCAGCGGGAGTCACAGGGCTGGGGCACCAAGAAGCAGATCATGGATCCCGTCTACGCCACGAACAAGTTCTTCGCCGCGCTGGTCAAGGTCAAGAACTACCGCAAGCTCCCGCTGGCCGAGGCCGCGCAGGCGGTGCAGCGCTCGGCGGGCGGCTACGCGTACGCGCAGCACGAGGAGGAGGCCAAAATCCTCGCCGCCGCCTTCACCGGGCGTGTCCCGAAGGCCGTCCACTGCTGGTACCCGCCGGGCAAGAAGACCCCGGCGCCGCAGCCCCGTACCGCCGAGGCCCGCAAGCAGCTGGCCAGGGCGCTCGGCAGCACGGCCGTCACCTCGGAGCGGCGCGGGTGGCTGATCGCCGCCTGGTCGGTGGCCCACGCCCAGACGTACGCGCTGCGCCAGGTCGGCTACGCGGGGGCGACGTGGAAGAACGACATGACGCTCGAAGAGTGGCAGACCGGCGGCAAGGCCGGCACCACCCAGGTCGACCTCTCCTAAGAGGCTCTCCTGAGAGGCTCTCCTGAGAGGCTCTCCTAAGAGGCGCGGCGGACGATGGTGATGGAGCCAGGCGGCAGGGGCTGCGCGTAACTGGCCGTCCACGACTGCCCCTGGATGCGTTCGAACGACAGCAGCCGCCCGTCCGAGGCGTGATAGTCCGCGAAGTCCAGCAGGCCCCGATCGGGGTGGCCCGTGTCGCCCTCGCACCGGAAGGCCGCGGTGCCCCGCTCGATCGGGTGGAACTCCACGCCCTCCATGATCAGCATGCTCTTGGCCGGGACCATGCCCTGCGTGGGCACGTCCGTCCAGAGCTGGACCTCCAGGTGCGGCGGATCACCCTCGTGCGCCTCCACCGAGAGCCACTGGAAACGGCGGGCGCTGTCCCGGAGGAGGAATTCGACCCACTGCTGCCCCTGCCAGGAAACGAACATGGCACCGAGCACGCGACGGGGCGACCCGTGCACCTCGATCCGGTCGCCGACCCGGATCGTGCGAGGGTCGGTGTAGTCGGTGCCGGCATGTCCGGGCACGCTGACCGGCGCCGGCAGCGGGGTCTCGATGGGAGCGACCTCGGCCGGCGGCGCGCTCGTGCGGCCCTTCCTGTCTTGCCGCATGGTGGCCAGAAAGGCCCCAAGCAGCAGAAGGACGGTGGCGATGCTCAGCCCGAGTACGACCATGGAGGTCATGCTCATCGATCAGCTCGCTCCACTCGCGGTCTGCCTCGGCAAAAGCCCTTATCAATTTATGCATGCGAGCCGGATTGCCCGGCTATGACGCGCGATCCTACTGGAGGCGGCGCACCGCCGCACCGATCCGCTCATCAGTCGCGGTAACCGCGATGCGGATGTGCCGTTCACCTGCCGATCCGTAGAACTCTCCCGGCGCGACCAAAATGCCGATTTCGGAAAGCTTCCCGACCTGATCCCAGGCGCTCTGCCCATTCGACGCCCAGAAGTACAGACCGGCCGCCGAATGGTCGATGCGCCACCCCGCCCGCTCCAGCGCGGGCCGCAGCTGGGCGCGGCGGGCGGCGTACAGCTCGCGCTGCCGGTCGGAGTGCTCGTCGTCGCCGAGCGCGACCGCCATGGCGGCCTGCACGGGCTGGGGCATGATCATGCCGGCGTGCTTGCGCGTCTCCAGCAGGCGCTTGACCAGGACGGGATCGCCCGTCACGAACCCGGCGCGGTAGCCGGCCAGGTTGGAGCGCTTGGAGAGCGAGTGGACGGCGAGCAGCCCCTCGTGGGAGCCGCCGCAGACGTCGGGGTGGAGGATCGAGACCGGCTCGTCCTCCCAGCCGAGCTCGATGTAGCACTCGTCGGAGGCCACGACGGTGCCGCGCTCGCGCGCCCAGGACACCACCTTGCGCAGGTGCTCGACGGGCAGCACCCGGCCCGTGGGGTTGCTCGGCGAGTTGACCCAGAGGAGGTCCACCTGCTCCGGGCCGAGCGCGAGCGTGCTGTCGGAGGCCGTGGTCACCGCCCCCGCCAGCCGGGCGCCCACGTCATAGGTGGGGTAGGCCAGCTCGGGGAGGACGACCCTCCTGGCGCCCAGGTAGGTGGGCAGCCAGGCGACGAACTCCTTGGAGCCGATCAGCGGGAGCACGTCCTGCTGGTCGACGGTGACGCCGTGCCTGCGCCGCAGCCATCCGGCCGCGGCCTCGCGCAGCGCCTTGGTGCCGTGGGTGAGGGGGTAGCCGGGGCTGTCGGC
This sequence comes from Nonomuraea sp. NPDC005650, assembly GCF_040605375.1. Classification (NCBI taxonomy): domain Bacteria; kingdom Bacillati; phylum Actinomycetota; class Actinomycetes; order Streptosporangiales; family Streptosporangiaceae; genus Nonomuraea; species Nonomuraea sp. NPDC005650. Next base: position 321,843 of record NZ_JBEXCR010000005.1, on the reverse strand, counting down.
CGCCCCCGCGAGAGCGTCCTGGACGATCCGCGGCACCGGATCAACGGGCGTGCCGATCGAGAGATCGACGATGCCGTCGGGATGTGCGAGCGCGCGTTCCTTGTACGGCTCCAAACGGTCCCAGGGGAAGTCGGGTAGCTTGTTCACGGTTCTCCAGGGTGTTGTGTCGCCGTACCAGAAAAGCGCATGGCGACGGGGCGCATCCGGTCCGGATGCCCCCGTGCGCGACGTGATCAGGATCGGTTAGTGGTCCTCACCCTGCGGCGGCAGGGCAGCCACCACCGGGTGGTCCTTGTCGATCTTCCCGACCTTCGAGGCACCACCGGGCGAGCCGAGGTCTTCGAAGAAGTCCACGTTCGCCTTGTAGAAGTCCTTCCACTGCTCGGGAAGGTCGTCCTCATAGAAAATCGCCTCGACGGGGCATACAGGCTCACACGCGCCGCAGTCCACACACTCGTCGGGGTGGATGTAAAGCATGCGCGCGCCCTCGTAGATGCAATCGACGGGGCACTCCTCGATGCACGCCCTGTCCAGGACGTCCACGCAAGGCTGCGCGATGACGTAGGTCACCTCGAGCTCCTTCTTCTCCGCACCATGGCATGACTCTGACCGCGGTTTGCTACGCCCTAGTATTGCCGTGCTTGCCAGCTGGCCGAAACGGAGGGTGGCAAACTCGTGGCCGCACGTCTCATCATCGCGATCACAAGTCAGGATATAGGCGCACGCATCACCACCCGCAGGCGCGTCCCTGGGGGATTTCGTGATGCGGTGGGCATCCTCGTGTCGTGGGAGAACGGACTACTCAAAGTTCGCAAAAGAGACGGCACCGTGGTGGAGATCCAGGAAGAGACACTGGTGGCCGCCAAGGTCGTTCCGGCCGCGCCTCCTCGACCTGAACGGATGTAACGGTAAGTATTCGTACTGTGACCGTACGTACCTGCGCCGCCGCAGCAGCCATCCTCGCCAGCGCCGGATGCGGCGCGTCCTCCACCCACTCCACCGCAGCTCAGCCCAAGAACCTGCCGCCGGTCAACGTCCAGGCGAGCTCGTTGAAGGCCGGCTTCGCCACCATGGACCGGCTGGTCGAGGCCGCCAAGCGCGAGGGCCAGCTCAACGTGATCGCCCTGCCCCGCGACTGGGTCAACTACGGCGAGATCATCGACGCCTTCACCGACAAATACGGGCTCAAGGTCAACGAACTGGAGCCGACCGCCGGCAGCAAGCGCGAACTGGACGCCGCCGCGCAGCTCAAGCCCGACGTCTTCGACCTGACCCTGGACGTGGCCGTCTCCGGGGCCGACCGGTTCGCCCCGTACAAGGTGCAGGGGTGGCAGGACCTACCCGACGACGTCAAGGACCCGTCCGGCGCCTGGTACGCCGCCTACGGCGGCTTCATGTCCATCGGGTACGACCCACGCGAGGTCAAGCCCCCGGCTTCCTTCGCCGACCTGCTCAATCCCGGCTACCGGGTCGCGCTCGACGGCGACCCGCTGCGCGCGGACGGGGCGTTCGACGGCGTGATGGCCGCCTCCATGCGGTCGGGCGTGCCGCAGCCCTCGCAGGGGGTGGCGCTGTTCGCCAAGCTCAAGCAGGCCGGACGGCTCACCGACCTGGGCAAGGCCAACACGGTCATCGCCTGGGACCACCTGAACGCCGCCCGCAGCGCCGCCCACTCCGACGCGTGGAAGGTCACGATCCCCAAGGACGCGCCGCTCGGCGGCTACCACATGCAGGCCATCAGCAAGGCGGCCCCCCACCCGGCCGCGGCCCGCCTGTGGCAGGAGTTCCTGTTCTCGAACGAGGGCCAGAACCTGTTCCAGAAGGGTTTCGCCCGCCCGGCGCGCGGCGAGGCGATGATCATGAGGGGCACGCTCGACGCCGAGCAGGCCGCGAAACTTCCCAAGGCGCCGGGCCCGCCGGTCCTCATGACGATCCCGCAGGCAGACGCGGCGAAGGAGTACCTCAGGCGGGAATGGACGAAGAGTGTCGGATGAGACCCATGTGACTTGATATGTCGTAGGGACGATCAGGCTCTAAAGTGAGCAGACAGCACGGCCAGGGGGGCCCGATGTCTGATCGAATGTGAGCTGATCGTCTTGCGATATGACACACCGAGCTTGGAGCGGTGGAACAGTCGCGCCTACGACAGCAGCTTCGGCTACGTCTCCACTCAGGGTGCGCCGCTGGTCGACCTGCTGGATCCGCGGCCCGGCGAGCGCGTGCTCGACCTGGGCTGCGGCACGGGCGTGCTCACCGCGCAGATCGCCTTCAGGGGCGCGGACGTGCTGGGCATCGACGGCTCCCCCGCGATGATCGAGAAAGCCATCGCGCAGTACCCGGGGATCAACTTCATCGTCGGCGACGGGCACGACTTCAACGTCGTGAACCCGTACGACGCGGTGTTCTCCAACGCGGCGCTCCACTGGATGCGCCGCGACCCCGACCTGGTGATCGCCAGCGTGCGCGAGGCGCTGACCCCCGGCGGGCGTTTCGTCGCCGAGATGGGCGGCGCGGGCAACTGCGCCGAGCTGACCGCCGCGATGCTGACCGCCTGGCGCGAGTACGGCCTGCGCGAGCCCGAGCTTCCGTGGTACTTTCCCTCGCCCGCCGAGTACGCCCGCCGACTCGAGCAGGAGGGGTTCGTGGTCAGGCTGCTGGAATACTTCGACCGGCCGACCCCCCTGGAAGAGTGCCCTGGCGGGGCCGCCGACTGGGTGCGCATGTTCGCCGCATCAGTGCTCGAAGGGCTCCCGCCGGACATCGTGGAGCCCCTGCTTCGTCGCGTGAACGAGTTGGCCGCGCCCGCACTCCGCAGGGAGACTGGCTGGATGGCCGACTACGTGCGTCTACGCTTTGCCGCTGTTCGGCGTTGATGCGTTGTACATGATGCGTAGGGCTGATTTGCCGGACTATGGTCTGTTCCGTGGGCGGCGAGATTATGGCTGCACCGCTGCGGCGGCGTGAGGGGCTGGTGAACGGAACGGGATGAACTTCTGCCTGAGCGACCTCGTACCACCGTTGAGGTGGAGCGACGCCACGACGATCACGCTACTCACCGGGCAGCCCGAGCTGCCGGACGCGTGGTGGCGGAGCCTGCCCATGCCACACGTCCTGGCGGCCATCGGCCCCGAGTCGTTGGGCGAGCTGCTGACGGAGATCGCCCTGGAGCACTGGCCCGCGGCGGCGGTGGGTGACGTCCTGCCGGCGCTGTACGTCCTGGACCCCGAGGAGGCGGACGAGCCCGCCGTCGCGATCGCCCTCGACCGGGCCGGATCGTGGGCCGGGCTGCTGACGCTGACCAGCCGGGAGCTGGTGGACCAGCCCTTCATCCAGGCGCGGCCGGTGCTCAACACGCTGTTCTCGGCGGTCCTGGTACGGCTGGCGCAGCCGCACGTGGCGATGCCCGCGCACCCCGCGCCGGTCCCCGCCGGGAGCGAGCAGTCGACGTCGACGTCGGCGTCGGCCGAGCAGGCGCCCGCCGTGGTGGCCGCGCCCGCGCCCGACGTCCTCGATCAGCCGGTCGCCGCCCAGGAGCCCGCGCTCGTCATCGCCGTGCCCTCGTCACCTGCGGCCGACGAGCCCTCCTCGCACGCCGCCGAGGAGCCTTCCTCGCGCGCCGCCGAGGAGCCCTCGTCGCAGCTCGCCGAGGAGCGGGGTGCGGCCGAGGCGGAGCCCGTGGCCGAGGAGCCGGCCCCCGAGCCCGTCGAGGAGCCCGACCCCGTGCTCCGGTTCGCCGCCGTCGGGTCGGTGATCGACGGCCCCGAGCCCGACGCCCACTTCGTCCCCGCCGGGTCGGTCATCGACGACCCCGAGCCCGACGAGAGCCCGGCCGTTCCCGAGCCTGTCGAGGCCGAGCGGGAGTCCGACGAGGAGGTCGTGGCGTCCCACGAGGGCGCGCCCGAGGCTCCCCAGGAGGGCGAGCCCCAGGCCGTCGCACCGCACGGCACGCCCGAGGACGCCGCGTCGGACGACGACGTGCCCGAGGCGGCCGTGGCCGACGAGCACGCCCCTGAGGCCGCCGCATCCGAGGAGGGCCCGTCCGCCGAGGCCGCCGCCTCGCACGAGGACGCCTCCGAGGCCGTCGCCTCGCACGAAGCCGTCGCCTCGCAGGAGGGCCCGGCTTCGCAGGAGGGCCCGGCTGAGGATGCCGAGTCGGTGCTGGACGCCGACGAGGAGGCACGCGAGCCGGAGGGCCGGCCCGTCCTCGACGCCGCCGAGGAGCCCGCCCCCGAAGCTGTCCTGGAAGCGGTGGCTCAGGAGGCAGGGGTTCAGGAGGCGGAGGCCCAGGAGGCCGGGAGCGCGCCCGAGCCGGAAGAGGCCGAGGCGCCCGAGCCGGAGCCCGCCGTGGCCGCCCAGCAGGAGGCCGCCCCGTCGCAGGACCAGCCGCTGCCGAATCTCATCGAGGCCGCGTTCGCCGGGCTCGACGACAAGAGCTGGGCCGTGGCGCAGAACCGCGTCTTCACCGACGAGCCCTCCGCCGTGGACCAGCTGGCCAAGCTCTTCGCCGTTCCCCCCGCCGAGATCTCCGCCACCGAGGACGAGCTCCGTACCCGCCTCGACCACTGGCTGGCGAGCGAGGAGGCGGCCCCGTACCGGGCCCATCTGGAGGAGCTGCGCAGGACGCTGGGCCCGGCCGCCCACAAGGAGCAGCTCATCGGCGCGGCCGACTGGCACAACGTGGAGATCCGCGCCCTGGAGGTCCCCGCCTGGCAGTTCGTGCTGGCGACGCTGTCACCCCAGCCGCAGCCCCAGTTGCAGTCGGCGTTCGGCTCGCCCCCGGTGCCGCAGTCCCCGCCCCCCGGCCCGCCGCAGTTCCAGGCGTTCACCCCGGCGGCCCCGCCGGTGGAGGAGGCCAACGGCGACTCCGGCGAGCACAAGCCGTACCAGCCCCTGAAGGACGTCTCCCAGACCAGGCGCTGCTTCAGGCAGCCCGACGGCCGCTGGTGGCTGCGCATCGACGTGACGGCCGAGCAGCTCGCCGGTGGCGAGTGCGCGCTGCCGACGGGGTTCGCCTCGTACCTGGGCCTGTCCCCCGGCGAGAGCCGGACGGTCAGGAGCGCCGCGGGCGAGCTGACCATGACGTGGCACGGCAGGCCGGTGCTCGAATCCATCGAACGCCTCCTGGTGGACGTGGGAGCGCGAGAGGGCGGGCACCTGTTCCTGACGCTGTCGGACGAGGGCGTGCTCAGGGCCAGGCACCTCCCGGTCGCCGCGCAGGGGGCCGAGAAGATCACCAAGGCGCTCCGGCTGGTCGGGTACACGGCTCCGGGAGGCACCCGAGATCAGGCGGCCAGAGTGATCGCCACCAGGATCGGCATGACGGGGCCGGTCGCGCTCCCTGACCTGCTCACCAGGCTCCGCGAGCGCGGGGACCGCGACCTGCTCGCTCTCTTGGACTGAGCCGGTGCCGCGGCTCGCGATCGGCCCTGAGTTTCCCAGGGAGCTCAGCGCACTGGCTCAGCCGGTGCGCAGGGACGCCGTTGTCGCGCTGCGCCGGTTCCTGCTGAACGTGGCCGGCGCCCCGCACCCCGAGCGGGTCAGGGGCGGCCGGGATCCGCGGGTCGCGACGTTGCGGCTGGCCGAGGGCCATCGCGGGGTGGTGGTGCGGCAGCGTGACGTGTACTGGCTGCGCACGGTGCTGCCCGACCCCGACGCCTGGTCCTACGCGCGGCGCTTCAGGTTCGGGGTCAACCCGGCGATCGGCGTGGTCGAGGAGTGGGACGCCGAGGCACTCGAACGCGTCGAGCCCGCATTACGCAGATCGGCCAGGTTCTCGGGGCTGTTCGACCCGATCTGCGACGGCGACCTGATGGGCATCGGCCTGGACGTGCACATGCTGCCGCTGTTCAGGCTGATCACGACCGAGGCCGACGTGGCCGCGCTCGAACCGCTGCTCCCGCCCACCCAGCACGCCCCGCTCGCCGTGCTGGCCCGTGGCGGCACGCTCACCGAGGCGTGGCGGGAGCTGGACGCCTGGCGCGCCTCCGACGAGGACACCGGGCCGATCGACCCCGAGGACCTGCACGCGGCGCTGCGCCGCAGCCCCGACCGGGCGGCGTTTGTCGCCGACAAGGTGGAGCTGGACCGGGTGCTCGGGGCGCCGGCCTGGTGCACGTTCCTCGACCCGCCGCAGCACCGGCTGGCCAGAGCCGCCCGTTTCGAGCAGCCGGTGCTGGTCGTGGGCGGGGCGGGCACCGGCAAGACGGTCGTCGCCCTGCAGCGGGCCGCGTACCTGGCCGCGCGCGGGTCGGGCCCGGTGCTGCTCGTGACGTTCTCCCAGGGGCTGGCCGAGGAGCTGTCGGCGAAGCTGGACCTCCTCATCGAGGACGAGGTGGTCCGCAAGCGGGTCGAGGTCGGCAACGCCGAACGCCTGGCCCTGCGCATCGTGGCCGACGCGGAGGGCCGCCGCCCCGCGCTGGTCGGCCCGGGGGCGCGCACGCTGGCCCAGCTGACGGACGAGGCGCTCAGGCTGCTCTCCCTGGCGACGGGCGGCCTGCTCGACGACGTGGATCCGGAACACAAGCCGTACCGTCACATTGTCGTGGACGAGGCGCAGGACATCAGCCCGGCGCAGTGGCGGCTGCTGCGCGCGGCGGTGCCACGGGCGCGCAACGACCTGTTCGTGGTCGGCGACCCGCACCAGCGGATCACCGACACGCGGGTGGCGCTCGGCGCGGTCGGCATCCCCACCGTCCAGCACACGCTCAAGCTCTCCTACCGGCTGCCGCAGGAGCTGCTGTCCTTCGTCGTACGGCTGCGCGGCGGCCCGGCCAGCGGCCTCGTCAAGGGCACGACCAACATGTACGGCTTCCACTCGACGCGCAACGGCGACCGGCCCGTCGTCAGGGCCTACGACACGCCCGAGTCGGAGCTGGCCGGACTGCGCGGCACGGTCGAGTCGTGGCTGGCCGACGGCGTACCCGCGGAGGAGATCGCCGTCGGCGCGCGCAATCCGCGGCTCGTCCGGGACGCCAGGCGGGCGCTGAACGGGCTGGACGTGCGAGCGTGGACGTTCCAGCATCTCAAGGGGCTGGAGTTCGAGCGGGTGGCGCTCATCGGCGTGGCGGAGGGCGTGGTGCCCGAGCCGCCGCCGGAGGAGCCGGACGCAAGGGCTCGTGCCCTCCAGCGCGAACGGAGCATACTGTTCGTCGCCTGCACTCGGGCTCGTGCGATGCTCTATATCTCCCATTCCGGAAGAGGCAGCCCGTTTTTGTCACTCTAATCTCATAGTCTGAACTGCGGATATATCTTCCCTTTGCCGGTTGGACCTCAATGAACCTCAGCCTGAGCGACCTCGCGCCACCCCTGCGATGGACCTCCCCTGGTCAGATCGCGCCGATCGTGGAGGAGCCACAGCTGCCGGAGGCCTGGTGGCAGGCGATCCCCCTCGATCGCGCGTGCGCCAAAGTCGGAACGCAGACCGTGGCCGGCCGCCTGGCCGACCTCGCCGTGGCCTGCTGGGGTCATCTGATGGTCGGCGACATCCTCCCGTTGCTGCGCTTCTCCGACCCCGCCGAGGCCGAGCGGACCCCGGAGACGCTGGGCAAGGACATGGTGCAGAAGCTGTTCTCCGGCGTGTTCGAGCGGCTGCTCGAACCTGCGCCCGAGGCGGTGCCCGCGCCGTCCGTGCCCTCCGCGGCCCCCGTGTCCCCCGCGGCCTCCGTGCCGTCCAGGCCGGACAAGCCGCTGCCCGAGCTGATCGACGACCTGTTCGGGGCGCTGGACGACCGGCAGCGGGCCATCGCCCGCGACCGGCTCTACGCCGCGCAGCGGGCCACGCTGGACGAGCTGGCGCAGCGCTTCTCGGTCACGCGGGAGCGGATCCGGCAGATCGAGCGCGACCTGCGCGACCACGTGGAGGCCTGGCTCGGCAAGCCGGACGCCTCCGCCCTCGTCGCGCACGTCTCCTGGCTGCGCGGCCGGCTCGGCTCCGCGGTCCCGGCCGACGACCTGCAGGCCGCCGTGCCGTGGCACCGGGCCGAGCTGCGCTCGCTGGGGATCCCGGCGTGGCGGTTCGTGCGTACGCTGCTGACCGGCTACGAGCAGTCCGACGGGTGGCTCGTGGCGGGCGGGGCCGACGAGCTCCGGGAGAAGACACGGCAGCTGTTCGCCGACGGGCCGCGGCCGCTCGGCGAGGCGGTGACCCTGGTCACCCAGCTCGGCGTGCGCGAGGACGTGGCCGAGCGGTGGATCCTGGCGGTGCCGCAGCTGCGCGTGCTGGGCCAGCACGTCGTGCCGTGGCCGCGCAGCATCAACGAGAAGGCCGAGGCGGTGCTGGCGGTGGCGGGCGCGCCCCTGTCGCCCGAGGAGATCCAGGAGCGCATCGGCGAGGACTACAGCCTGGTCGGCATCCGCAACCAGCTCACCGCCGACGAACGCTTCCGACGGGTCGACCGGAACAAGTACGGCCTGACGCGATGGGGCGGCGACGAGTACCTGGGGATCAGGGAGATGATCGCCAGGGAGATCGAGCGCGCCGGGGGCGAGGCCTCGGTGAGCACGATCGTCACCAACCTGACCGCCAAGTACGACGTCAGCGAGAGCTCGGTGCGGGCCTACTCGGGCGGGCCGGGTTTCGAGCGGACGCAGCGGGGCTGGATCCGGGTGGCCGGCACCTCGCCGACCGGGGAGGCGGAGCCGTACCAGCCGCGCAAGGACGTGTCGGAGACGCGGCGCAGCTTCCGCTCCCGCGACGGCCGCTGGTGGCACCGGGTGGACGTCAACGCCGAGCACCTGCGCGGGTCCGGTTCGCCGCTGCCCACCGGGTTCGCGGCGTACCTGGGGATGGCTCCGGGCGGGCAGCTCACCGCCTCGACCCCGTCCGGGGACGTGGTGATCAGCTGGCACAACCAGCCGACCATGGGGTCCATCCGCAACGTGCTGGCCGACTTCAAGGCGAGCGAGGGCGACCACGTGTTCCTGACCGTGTCGGACGGGGGCGAGCTGCTGACCCGCTACCTGCCTGCCGCGCCGGTCGGGATGCCGCCCGTCAACCGCGCCCTGTACCTCATCGGCTACACCGCCCCCGTCAGCTCGGAGCTGGAGGGGCTGCGGCTGATCGGGGCCAGGATGGGGATGCCCGACACGGCGGCGCGCGAGGAAGTGCTGGGCAGGCTGCGCGAGCGCGGCGACCGGGACATCCTCGGCTTCCTGGGCGGCTGACCCGGGACGCCATCAGCCTCCCTGGCGGTCGCCCCGGGGACGCCCTTGGCTGCCTGGGCAGTAGACCCGGGGACGTCCTCGGCTTTCCGGGCGGCCGGCGCGGCTAGGCTCGGAGGATGCTCCGGATCTACGACACGCGTGCCAGGCAGGTCGAGGAGATCGACGCGGGGCGGGCGGTGCGCATGTACACGTGCGGGCCGACCGTCTACCGCCACGCGCATGTGGGCAACCTCCGTACGTACCTGCTGTCCGACCTGATCAGGCGGGTGCTCGAACGGCGGCGGGTACGCGTGCTGGCCTGCCAGAACATCACCGACGTGGGCCACCTGACCGACTCCGGCGACGACAAGGTCCTGGAGCAGGCTCGGGCGGAGGGGCGATCGGTGCGCGAGCTCGCCCGTTTCTACGAGGACGCATTCAGGGCCGACACCTCGGCGCTCAACCTCCGCCCGCCGGAGCACACGCCCCGGGCGAGCGAGACCGTCGACCTGATGATCGAGCTGATCGCCAAGCTGATCGAGCGGGGGCACGCGTACGAGGTGCCGGACGGGTCGGTGTTCTTCGACGTCCAAACCTTCCCCACTTACGGCGAAATTTCGGGAAATCGCCTGGATTCGCTCAAGCCCGCCCACCGCATCGACGCCGTCGATTCGCGCAAGCGCTTCCACGCCGACTGGGCGCTGTGGAAACCCTCCTCCGGAGACCTGACCTGGGACTCGCCATGGGGGCCCGGCTTCCCGGGGTGGCACGTGGAGTGCTCGGCCATGTCGCTCCGCTTCCTCGGCTCCCGCTTCGAGATCCACGTCGGCGGGATCGACCTGCGTTTCCCCCACCATGAGGACGAGCGCGCCCAGTCCAACTCTGCGACGGGGCACGAGGTGGTGCGGCACTGGGTGCACGGGGAGCACCTGCTGTTCGACGGCCGCAAGATGGCCAAGTCCACGGGGAACGTGGTGCTGCTCTCGGACGTGGTCACGGCCGGACTCGACCCTCTCGCCGTACGCATGGCGTTCCTGGAGCACCGCTACCGGCAGCAGCTGAACCTGACCTGGGACACCCTGCGAGCCGCCGACCGCACGGTGCGGCGCTGGCGCGCCCGGGTGGCCGAGTGGTCGGAGTCGCCCAGCGCGCCGATGTCCCCGGACTATGCGGACCGGGTGGAGGCCGCCTTCTCCGACGACCTCGACACGCCGTCCGCGCTGCGCGTCCTGCGGGACCTGGAGCGCGACGAGTCGGTGGCGCCAGGGGCCAAGTTCGAGACGTTCCTGCACGTGGACCAGGTGCTGGGGCTCGACCTCTCGACGGAGATCGGCAAGGCGCGGGTGCTGCCCCCAGGAGCCGGGGAGCTTCTGCGGGCGCGGGAGCGGGCGCGGGAGGCCCGGGACTGGGAGGAGGCGGACCGGCTCCGGGACGAGCTGGCGGAGATGGGGGTACGCGTCGCGGACACCCAGGACGGCCAGACCTGGACCTGACCCCCACTCCGGGGGCTCGCCGGCTCGGGTCGCGCCGGCGGCGGCGCCGGTCTTGGCGTAGGCGACGATCCCGCCCGGCAGCACGAGTCTCGTCATGCCCGAGGTGCAGACGGCCGGCTGATTGCCGCACTCGTCGTACATCGTCACGTCCGGGATCGTGAGCCCCGCGGGCGGCACCGCCTTCCCGGCCGGCCGGATGCGGCGAGTGAGGGAGAGGTTCTCGCCCGTAATCAGGCGTTCCGAAGTCCTCCGCCCAGGGTTGGAAAGTCGGCCGGAGGAGTGATCTCGGGCTGACAGACTTGATGCCAGTTCGGCGGAGATGGAGGTGTCGGTGAGGCCCTATGCGTGGATGCCGCGGCCGTTGCGGTGGTTCGCTCGGGTGTTGACCGTAGTGCTCGCGCTGGCCCTGGTGCTGGCAGGGGTCGTCGTCTACACGGTGCGGAAGTCGTTCCCGCAGGTGGATGGATCGCTGCGACTGCCGGGCCTGACCGGGAATGTGGAGATTTATCGGGATAAATATGGAATCCCGCACATCTACGCCGACACCGCCGAGGACCTGTTCACGGCTCAGGGGTTCGTCCACGCCCAGGATCGCTTCTACGAGATGGACTTCCGCCGCCACCTGACCGCGGGCCGCCTCTCGGAGCTCTTCGGCAAGGCCACCGTCGAGAACGACAAGGCCATCAGGACCATGGGGTGGCGCAAGGTCGCCGAGGAGGAGCTCTCCGAGCTGTCCCAGGACACCCGGAGCTACCTGGACGCGTACGCGAAAGGCGTGAACGCCTGGCTCAGCGCCAACCCGAACGCCTCCGACCGCAGCCTCGAATACTCCATCCTCAAGATCCAGAACGGCGGGTACACGCCGGAGAAGTGGACCGCGGCCGACTCCGTGGCCTGGCTGAAGGCCATGGCCTGGGACCTGCGTTCCAACATGGAGGACGAGATCGACCGCGCGCTGGCGCTGACCAAGCTGCCCAGGGAGCGCGTCGAGCAGCTCTACCCCGGCTACCCGTACGACCGCCACAGCCCGATCGTCACCCAGGGCACCATCGACCGGGGCCGCTTCGACCAGCAGGCGGAGCCCCAGACACGCGCCAGCCGCGCGATCGCCCAGGCCGCCAAGACGCTGGACGCCGTACCGAACACGATGGGCACGGAGGACCGCGAGGGCATCGGGTCCAACTCGTGGGTGATCTCCGGCGAGTACACCGCCAGCGGCAAGCCGCTGCTGGCCAACGACCCGCACCTGTCGCCGCAGATGCCCTCCGTCTGGTACCAGGCCGGGCTGCACTGCAGGAAGGTCACGGAGGCGTGCCCGTACGACGTGACCGGGTTCACGTTCTCGGGCGTGCCCGGTGTGATCATCGGGCAGACGGACAAGATCGCGTGGGGCTTCACCAACCTGGGCCCCGACGTGGCCGACCTCTTCCTGGAGCAGGTGCAGGGCGACACGTACCTGTACAAGGGCCAGCAGCTGAAGCTGGAGACCAGGCAGGAAAAGATCAAGGTCGCGGGCGGCGCCCCGGTCACGATCACGGTCAAGAGCACCCGGCACGGGCCGCTGATCAACGACGTGATAAGCGCCGCCAAACCCAGCGGCGAGGCCAACGCGGTGGCGTTGCAATGGACGGCGCTGACGCCGGGCCGGTCGGCCGACGCCATCTTCGCGCTGAACAAGGCCGGTGACTGGCAGGAGTTCAAGGCCGCGGCGGCGCTGTTCGAGGTGCCGTCCCAGAACCTCGTCTACGCCGACACCACCGGCAAGATCGGCTACCAGGCTCCCGGTCGCATCCCCGTACGGCAGAAGGGCGACGGCACCTGGCCCGTCCCAGGATGGACGGGCGAGTACGACTGGATGACGGCCCCCATCCCGTACGACCAGTTACCTTCGGTGGAGGACCCGGCCGACGGCTTCATCGTCACCGCGAACAACGCCGTCATCGACCCCAAGCGCTACAAGCCCCTGCTGACCATGGACTGGGCGAACGGCTACCGCTCCGAACGCATCCGCGAGCGCATCAAGGCGGCGATCAAGAAGGGCCCGATCGACGCGGCGACCATGTCGTCGATCCAGCAGGACACCTACAACGGCTTCGCCGAGACGCTGATCCCGGCCCTGATGCGGGTGGATCTCGCGGGGCCCAGCGGCGAGGCCAGGCAGCTGCTGAAGACGTGGGACCGCACGCAGGGCCTCGACTCCACCCCCGCCGCCTACTTCAACGCGGTGTGGCGGCAGGTGCTCATGCTGACGTTCGACGACGACCTGCCGGAGGCGGCGCGACCGGCCGGAGGAGACCGCTGGTACGAGGTCGTCCGGCGGCTGCTCGACACCCCGGACGACCCTTTCTGGGACGACGTGACCACCAAGAACATCAAGGAGACCCGCGACGACATCCTCCGCCAGGCGCTCGCCTCGGCGTACCAGGAGCTGTCGGACCGGCTCGGGCCGGAGGTCAAGTCCTGGCGCTGGGGTGACCTGCACCAGTTGGAGCTGGTCAACGGCTCGCTGGGGACCTCGGGGATAGCTCCGGTGGAGGCCCTGTTCAACCGCGGGCCGCTGGCCGTGGCGGGGAGCAAGGACGCCGTGAACGCCACGGGGTGGAACGTCCAGAAGGGGTACGCGATCAGCGCCGTCCCGTCGATGCGCATGGTCGTCGACCTGTCCGACACGGACAAGTCCCAATGGATCAACCTGACGGGCGCCTCGGGACACGCCTTCCACGACAACTACTGGGATCAGGCGGAGATCTGGGCCAAGGGCGACCTGCTGCCGATGTACGCGAAGCCCGAGTCGATCAAGAAGGCGGCCGTACACACCCTCAAACTCACCCCCTGACCCCCTGCCCCGCGAGGTCTGGCGCCCCCGAACCGCACCACCCCCCGAACCGCACCACCCCGCGACAAGGACGGCGGCCCAGCGGACGCCGCCGGTAAACACGACCGAGGACCGACGCCCCACCGGACGCCGCCGGTAAACACGACCGAGGTCCGACGCCACACCCCCTCGCCGTACGACCAGCGTTGTAGAGACGATCCAGACCCTGGGCCGACGCACCAGCCTCCGCCTCCCTGCCACGATGGCGCCATGAATCGCCTCTGGTACCTCGTCGGAGTCCTGCTCATGCTCGCGGGCCTCGTTCACCTGGGCGTGTTCGTCGTGGACGGCGGGCCGTGGGAGGGCGCGGTGTCGTGGCGCAAACCGTTCACGTTCGGCGTGTCGTTCGGGCTGAGCGTCCTGACCCTCACCTGGGTCTCCCAGTTCGTACGGGTCCGCGCCCGCCCGCTCCTGGTCGGCGCCTTCGCGGTGGCGTCCACGCTGGAGGTGGCCCTGATCACCCTCCAGGCGTGGCGGGGCGTGCCGTCCCACTTCAACATGGAGACCGCCTTCGACACGACCGTCGCGAGGACCCTGGCGGCAGGCGGCGGCGTCCTCATCGCCATCGCGATCATCATGACGATCGCCGCATTCCGCCCCGATCCAGACCTGGCCCCGAGCATGCGCCTGGCCGTACGCGCGGGCTTCGCCACGCTCCTCGCCGCCATGGCGTTCGGCGCCGTCATGATCGCCCAAGGCGTCATCGAGGTGGTGACGGGAAACCAGCAACTCGCGTACACGGTGGCCACCACCCTGAAGCCCGCCCACGCGATATTCATGCACGGCGTCCTCCTCTTACCGGCCCTGTCCTGGCTCCTCTCCCGCACGCTGCCTTCCGAGGACTCCCGCGTCCGCTGGATTCGCCTGGCCACCTGGCTCTACGTGGCCATCGCCACCGCCGTCTCGGCCCTCGCCTTGGCAGGCATCACCCTGGTGTCCCCTTCCACCGCCTCCGTCCTCTGCGCCGGCGCCATCTCCGGCCTGGCCATCGCGGCGCTCACGCTGAGCTGGCTGAAGGGCTCACCAGAACGCACTCCCCCACCGTAGGCGGGATCGGGCGCGGGCCCGGATCTCATGCGCCGTCGCTCGGTCGTCGCCACCGCAGCGGGGCCCGGGGGTAGCCACCGTCTTCCAAGTCGGCCAAGCGCTCGAAAACGTTGTATGAAGCCTGGTTGCCACAGACCAGCACCGACACGAGCATCGACAGCAGGTAGAGCGGCAGCATGGGGAGGCCGACGCACCAGGCCCACTGGGTGGCGTGGCGGCCCTCGTGGCGGACGAGGTGGTCGGGGAGCGAGTCCCACTTGGTCAGGACGACGTTTCCCACGGTGAACGCCCCTGCGACGGGGAAGCCGTAGCGGTAGCCGAAGGCCAGGATGAGCCCGTTGGGGCCAGGGCTCCGGGTCGCGCCACCGATGATCGAGATCAGCAGACCGAGCGGCGTGGCGAGGTTGATGTAGTTCGCCACGCGCCGGAACCGGAAGCGCGTATCCATGCGTCTCAGTCTTGACCAATCTTGACAAGTCGGAATAATGATCCCCGTCCTGAAATCTCCCACAAGAGCAGGATTATGAGATTCTCCATCCTGGGCGCGCTGCTCGGCACCGTCGCACTGGCAGGAGCCGGCGGAGTTGCGATCACCCAGACGTCAGCAACCGATCCCGTACGATCCACTGACAACCGACTAGGCGCTCTAGGCGCGCAAGTGGCGTTAACCACCGTCCCGACGGCGAGTCCGTCACCCACGGAGACTCCCACGATCGGGGAGTACACCGCCACGACGAAGGTAGTCAAGAGGCGAGGCGTCTCCTACCTGAATGTATCGATCACGGACGCGCAGATTGCCCTCTTCTCGATCAAGCAGCGAGTATGCAAGGGCAGGTCCTGCAAGACGACCAGCGTCGACCTCCTGGTGACCGAGGGCTCGGGAGAGTCCACGAAGCGGCTCGGCCGGGGCACGTACAAGAAAAAGGGCAAGGTGGCGGTCAGACTGACGCCCCTTCCGACGGTGACGGTGAAGGAGCGGGTCACGGTCACCGAACCGGGCCCGACGGTCACGCAGACAGTGACGTTCACCTGTCAGCCGAGCGTCGAGCCCACCGAGACCCCTCCGCCGACGACCCTTCCGACGGAGGCCCCTCCGCCGTCGGCCCTTCCGACGGACACGGGTACGCCCACGGCCACGAGCACGGCCACGGGCACGGAGTCCCCGCCGGTCGCCGATACGCCGACGCCCACTCCGACTCTGACTGACACCGCGACCGAAACTCCCACCGAAACCCCGACCGAAACACCCACCACGACCCCGACCACAACTCCGACCGAAACCCCGACCGGCACCCCGACGGACGCCCCGACGGGCTCCGTGCCGCCGACGGAGGGCGCGCCGGAGATCCCCATCTGTCCGCCGCCGGCGGAGGAGACGCCGACAGAGCTCCCCTCCGAGACCCCGCCGGGCACGGCGACGCCTACCGGCACCGGCGTCCCGACAGCCACCCCGACGGAGACCCCGACCACCACACCGTCGGAATCGGCCAGCGCTTCCACTCAGTAGCGACAAGGGAGGCGACCAAGTGAGCGGGCCAGGCCAAGCGCCTGGCCCGACTCATGCCCGCGCTGACACCCGTGCCCGTGCCCGCGTTCATGCCGGAGAGAAGCCTCCGCCGCTCCGCACGACCTCACCACTGCATGCGCAGCGGAAAGGCTCACAGGAGCGCCTAAAGGGTCTTGTACTGCCCTTCGTGGTACAGAAGCGGCGCCCCGTCCGAAGGCGTGTCCAGGGCCGTCACCTCGCCCACCACGATCGAGTGGTCCCCGCCGTCGTGCACCGCCGTCGTCACGCACTCCACCGTCGCGATGGCCCCGTCGAACAACGCCACCCCCGACTCCCCCAGGTGATGCGGCCACCGCGCGAGCTGCCCGTTCAACGGCCGCCCCCGGTGGGCGAAGAAGCGCGAGGCGTCCTCCATCGAGGCCGGCAGCACGGAGACCCCCCATATCCCCGCCTCCAGCACCGCGTCATGGAACCGGGCCACCTTCTCCGCACAGAACAGCACGAGGAGTGGATCAAGGGAGACAGAGGTGAACGAATTCACCGTCATCGCATGATCGACATCGCCCAGCCTGGTCGTCACGATCGCGACTCCAGTGGCGAAGCGGCCGACGACCTTGCGGTACGTTCCAGGATCCACGGGCCGCTCGATGGAATGCACGAACGCTACTTTATGCCTCTACATAGAGTTCTTCGGAGGGTACCCATGCAAGAGCCACGATCCCCTCTCTGACGAGGGCGAAAGCACATAGGCCGCCACGATGCCCGCCAGCCCTCCGTACAGATACACGTATCCGGGCAGACCATCCGCGATCACCAGATCCCCCGCGCTCAGCTTCAGCGTGAACGGCATCGTCACCAGCAACCAGCCGACCGCCGTGATGAAGGCCCCGAGCTTGGCCCGCATCAGCTTCCCCGCCCCCAGGCACACCGCGAAGAGCACCAGCACCCACACGATCGCCGCGACCGGGACGGGCCCGACCTGCCACCTCGGATCCGGATGCGTGAAGCCGCCCACGACCCCTATGACGACGCCGAGCACGAACAGCATGCCGTACGCCGCCCCGCCCAGAGCCGACTCGGCCTGGCTGCGATGTTCCATGTCGCATGAGGTTAGTGGATGCCCGCGAAGAGATCGTTCTCGCGGGTGTGCGGATCGCCCAGGCCGCCCGCCTCGATGGGCGGGCCGGGCACGGCAGGGCCGCGTACGCCGATGGCCAGCCTGTAGTGCTCGACGCCCAGGACCTCCTGGCCGATGTTGTTGGACAGCGCGAACCACGGGTCGTCCACGATGATCTGCGTGACGTGCGCCCGCATGGCCTCCATCTTGTTGCCGATCCACGGTCGGGCGTCGATCTCGGTGGTGACGTCCTCGTCCACGTTGCCGAACGGCATGTCCTCCACGTCCTCCACCAGGAAACTGACGTCCGCCTCGCGCAGCGCCTCGGTCGTGCGCCGCATGACGGACCGGGCGAGGGCCGTGTGGTAGAACTTCGCGATCTGCCACGGTTCGCCCTCACCGAAGTCCGGTTTCGCCGCCAGCTCGAACGCTCTGCGCGAAACCCGGTGCGCCTGGATGTGGTCGGGATGCCCGTAGAAGCCGTTGTCGTCGTACGTGACGAGGACCTGGGGCCGTACCTCCCGGATGACCTTGACCAGCTCCCCCGCCGCCTCGTCGAGGTCGGCGCGCCAGAACGCCTTCGGGTGGTCATTGGACGCCACCCCCATCATCCCCGAGTCCCGCCAGCGGCCCGGCCCGCCCAGGAAGCGGTGGTCCTCGACCCCGAGCGCCTGGCAGGCGGCGGCGAGCTCGCCGATCCGGTACGGCCCGAGGGCGTCGTCCTGGTCGGCCGCCAGGTGGGCGAGGTCGCCGGGGATGATCTCGCCTTCCTCGCCGAGAGTGCAGGTCACGAGCGTGACGTGGGCGCCCTCGGCGACGTACTTGGCCATGGTCGCCCCGGTTCCGATCGACTCGTCGTCCGGATGGGCGTGTACGAGGAGGAGCCGTCGATCAGTCATAGGAACGAGCGTACAGACGGGCTCCGGACGCCATTGCGCAGGTTCCTCATCGGCGGTGGCAGGATTGGGCGCATGAGCGAGAGCTACCCGCGACTGTCTGCCAGGACCCGCCGGTTCACCCTCGGAGTGCCCAGGGGCTTCACGATCACTCCGGACGGCGGCAGGGTGGTCTTCCTCCGCACGAAGTCGGGCACCGACCCGGTGACGTGCCTGTGGGAGCTCGACACCGACACCCATGTCGAGCGCCTGGTCGTCGACCCGCGCACGCTCGACGCCGACGAGGAGAGCCTGCCGCCGGAGGAGCGGGCCAGGCGCGAGCGCAGCCGGGAGGCGGCGGGCGGCGTGGTCGCCTACGCCGCCGACGCCGACGTCACGCGGGCCTGCTTCGCCCTGTCCGGCGCTCTCTACGTCGTCGAGTTCGCGACCGGCCAGGTGCGCCGGCTGGACACGCCGGATGCGGTCATCGACCCCCGTCTGTCCCCGGACGGGGCACATGTCGCGTACGTCACCGGCGGCGCGCTGCGCGTCCAGGACCTCGGGTCCGGCGAGGACCGCGCGCTGGCCACGCCGGAGGCGGAGACCGTGACGTACGGGCTGGCCGAGTTCATCGCCGCCGAGGAGATGGACAGGATGCGCGGCCACTGGTGGGCGCCGTCGGGCGACGCGCTGCTGGTCGAACGCGTCGACGAGGCCCCGGTCCGGATCTGGCACATCGCCGACCCGGCCAACCCCGACCGCCCCGCGTCGGCCCAGCGCTATCCGGCCGCCGGCACGCCCAACGCGGTCACCGAGCTGTTCGTGCTGGGGCTCGACGGGTCGCGGGTCGCGGTGCCGTACGAGGAGGAATACCTCACGACGGCGGCCTGGGACCCCCACGCGCTGTCGATCGTGACCATGACGCGCGACCAGCGGACGATGCGGCTGTTCAAGGTCGACCCGGCGACGGGCGCGTCCGAGCTGGTGCGCGAGGACACCGATCCGGCCTGGGTCGACGTCGTCTCCGGCGTGCCCGCGCACCTCGACGACGGGTCGCTGGTGTGGGTGGCCGCCTCGGACGGCGGCAACCGGCTGTTCGTGGGCGACCGCGCGGTCACGCCGCCCACGTTGCAGGTGCGGGCGGTGCTCGACGTCGATCACGACAGCGTGCTGTTCAGCGCGAGCGGCGATCCGACCGAGGTCCACCTGTGGACGTGGGACGGTCATTCGCTGCTGCCCGTCTCGACCCGGTCCGGGGTGTTCTCGGGGCGGATGTCGGGCGGTGTGGGCGTGCTGACCGAGCAGAGCCTCGACGCCGAGGGCGTGTCGACCACGGTCGTGCGGCGTGACGGCATGGCGGTGCCGATCCCGTCGTTCGCCGAGCGGCCCGGCCTCGACCTGCGGGTCTCGCTCGGCCGTTCCGGCCGCCGCGAGCTGGCCACCGCCGTGGTGCTGCCTTCGTGGCACGAGCAGGGCTCCGGGAAGCTGCCGGTCCTCATGGATCCGTACGGCGGGCCGCACGCGCAGCGCGTGCTCAACCGGCGCGGCGCGTTCCTGGAGAGCCAGTGGTTCGCCGAGCAGGGGTTCGCGGTCATCGTGGCGGACGGGCGCGGCACTCCCGGCAGGGGCCCCGAGTTCGAGCGGGCCGTGCTGAACGACCTGGCGTCCCCCGCGCTCGAAGACCAGATCGACGCCCTGCAGGGGGTTGCCGAGCAGTATCCCGACGATCTCGACCTGACGCGGGTGGCCATTCGCGGCTGGTCGTTCGGCGGCTTCCTGGCCGCGCTGGCGGTGCTGCGGCGGCCCGACGTGTTCCACGCGGCGGTGGCGGGGGCGCCGGTGACCGACTGGCGGCTGTACGACACGTGCTACACCGAGCGATACCTGGGCCATCCGGACGAGCAGCCCGATGTGTACGAGAAGTCGTCGCTGTTCGGGGACGCGGGCAAGCTCGAACGTCCGCTGCTGCTGATCCACGGCCTGGCCGACGACAACGTGGTGGCCGCCCACACGCTGCGCCTGTCGTCCGCCCTGCTCGCGGCCGGTCGGCAGCACAGCGTGCTCCCGCTCTCCGGGGTGACGCACATGACGCCCCAGGAGGTCGTGGCGGAAAACCTGCTGCTGCTCCAGGTCGACTTCTTGAAGAGGTCGCTGGGCTGACCTACTGGCGCAGGGCGTCGAGCGCTCTGGACACGGTCAGACCGGCGATCACCACGCCGCCCAGGACGATCATGGTGAGGTACGTGGGGGCGTTCATCAGGGCGAGTTCGCCCTGCGCGATCGCCAGGATGAGGACGGCGAGCAGCGTGCCGACGACTGCTCCACGTCCTTCGCCGGCCACTGCGCCGGCGGCCTCCGTACCCGTCACCTTGACACCACCCCCGAGCCCGCCCGTGCCCGACGCCCCACCGAGGACGGCCGCGCCCGGCGCCCCACCGAGCCCACCCGCACTCGACGCCCCGCCAAGGACGGCCGCGCCCGGCGCACTGGCGCCACCCGCGAGCCCGGCCGTACCCGACGCGCCGACACCCATGAGCCGCCCGGCCGTACCCGACGCACTGGTGCCGCCCAGCAGCACGGCGGCCAGCGCGAACACGACGGTGAACAACCCCTGAGAGCCCGGCTGCGCCGCCCCCAGCCGCAACAGCAGCATGAACCCGCCCAAAGCGGCCAGCACACAGGATCCGGTCAGCCCGACGAGCGGGCCGACCCACCCCATGGTCAGCCACTCCCGGAACCCCCGCCGCGCCCACAACACCCCGCCGGCCACCGAGACGACGGCGAACACCGCGAACCCCACCACGGGCGAGAGCGCCGGCGGCTGCGGCAAAATGATCGTTCTGGCCTGGCTGAACGCGAGCGACAGCGCGTCGCAGACCACGGCGGCGGCGAGCGTGACCACCCAGGACGGCGCCTCCAGCAGCACCGTGAACGCCCCCATGACCAGCCCGGAAAGCGCGGCGAGAAGAAGTACGAGGAGCAGCCCCACGACCAGCGGCATGCCGAGGAAGACCACGACGGAGGCGATGAGAACTCCGGACAGCGCGGACACGGCGCCCACGGCCAGGTTGGGCGTGCCGGTGCGCAGCGACAGGGAGAGCGCCACGGCGACCAGGCCGAGCGGCGCGGAGGACGCGAGGATGTTCAGCAGGTGCGCGCTGGGAGCGGTGAACAGGACCATCCCCAGCCCCAGCACCGCGACGACCCCGAGCGCGCCTTCCCAGACCCACTGCCATTTGCTCACGCCGTCGATCGTGACAACGCCACCCCACCACCGCAAGACCCATCGCACCCACGAACCACCTCCATCCGGAAATATCAACATAGAACGGTCGAGGCGGCAGCGGTCTGACAACCCCTGGTACGACTCCCACCCCCAAAGACCAAACCGTGGTCCGACGCGATCCCGCCCGCCACTCCGGCATCGTGAACGCCATGCTCAAGCCCCTCACCATCACCCTGGCCTTGCTGGGCATGGGGACCTTGCCGACCACCTCTGCGTCCGCAGCGTCCGCCGCCGGCGGGCCGCAGCAGTGGCAGACCTGCCCCAATGACAAGATCGGCATGGAGTGCGACGACCTCCAGGTCCCGGCCGACTGGCAGAAGCCGGACGGCCGCAAGATCACCCTCAAGCTGGGCCGTCTGAAGGCCACCGGCAAGTCGGAAGGCTCGGTCCTGGTGGCCTACGGCGGTCCCGGCGGCCCCGGCCTCGGCCTCACGCAGTCCGTCCCCGACTGGTGGACCAAGCTCCGCGACCGCATGGACATCGTCACGTGGGACACCCGCGGCTACGGCGAGCAGTTCGGGGGCCTCAGCACGGGCCTGCAGTGCGCCTGGACCCGCGTCCCCATCCCCGACCCGCCCCGCGACGACGCCGACTTCGGCCGCCTGTCCGACACCAACCGCGGCTACGCCGAGGCCTGCCGGCTCAAGGACCCGGAGCTGTTCGCCAACATGAGCTCGGCAGACCAGGCCAGAGACATGGAGGCGATCAGAAAGGCCCTCGGCGACGACAAGCTCAACTACTACGGCGCTTCCTACGCGGGCTTCTACGGCCAGGCATATGCCCGCCTCTTCCCAGACAAGATCCGCACGATGGTCCTCGACGGCACGTTTAACCACAGCGCCGCCAGTTGGGAGCGCGAGCTGGAAGCGGCGGCCAAGTCCAACGAGCAGTCCCTGCAGCGCTTCTTCACCTGGTGCGCCACTAACGACTGCGCGGACGTCCCCGCCCTCTGGCGCACGCTGATCGCCCGCGCCGACCGCACCCCCGTCCCCACGAAGACCGCCAACGTCGCCTACCGGACCCGCGACCTGCAGAGCTTCGCCCTGGGTCTGGCCCGCCAGGGCACCACCGCCTGGCCCAAGCTGGCCCAGGCGATCCGCAAGGCCGTCGACGGCGATGCCTCGGACTTCGTCCCGCAGCGCGGCGCCCGCTACCCCGACCAGTCCACGGGTGTCACCGAATGCGCCGACTGGCCCCGCTTCGCCAACCGCAAGGAGATGACCGCCACCATCAAGCGCGTGCAACGCGTGGCCCCCAACACCGGCACCGCCAACACCCTCGCCTCAGCGACCCTGGGCTGCATCGGCTGGCCCGAGCCGGTCAGCAACCCACCCGCCCCTCTCCCCAAGGGCCTCCCACCGATGCTGGGAGCAGGCGCCTGGGGCGAGTCGGACGCGGTGACCCGCGTCCTCGCCCAGGTCCCCGGCAGCGCCGTCATCCGCCACGAGGGCCCCGGCCACACCCTGTACGGCGCCAACCCCTGCGCCCGCGACCACATCAACCGCTACTTCACCGACCGCACCCTCCCCCCGACCAAAACCCAATGCTGACCCCACCGCCCTGACCACCACGACCACCACGACCAGACCAAACCCACCCAGCGACCCACCACCGTTGCCCGCAGCGACCCTCCCCACCCGAACAACACCGCCAAGGGCGAACCGAGCCCTCACCCCAGGCGCCAACAACCAACCCCTAGGTGGCAGGCGTTCGATGTGTCGAAGGCGGAGTCCGAATCGCCCGACGAGCACCCGGTTATCGCACCACCCGCGTCAGCAGTTCGCTCAGGGTGGTCTGCTCTTCCGACGTGAGCCGAGCCAAGGGCGAGGCCTCCGTGAGCAGGTCCATCAACCGCTCGCGGAGCGCGGCGCCTCGGGCGGTCAGCACGAGCTGCTTGGCTCGGCGATCGCCGGGGTGCGGGCGTCGTTCGACGATGCCCTGCTCCTCCAACCGATCGACGACGAACGTGGCGTTCGACGGCTCACAACTCATCCGATCGGCCAGGTCGCGCATGGTCATCGGGCCACTGAGCTCACGCAACGCCACCGCCTGAGCCGCCGTCAGGTCCAGCGACCCCGCCCGCTCCCTGATGTGGCCCTCAATCTGCTTGGCCAAGGCACCGACGAGGCCGCACAGGTTCCGCTCGGCGATCGCGCGCTCCGCACTGTCACCGCCGGCAGCACCGGCAGCGGCAACGCCAGCAGTGGCAGCCCCGGTGGCGGCAACACCGGTAGTGGAAGCCCTGGTGGCGGGAGCTCCGGTAGTGGAGGCCCCTGCGGCGGGAGCTCCGGTGGCAGGGCCGGTGGTGGCAGGGCCGGTGGTGGGAGCGTTGGCGGCGGCGATGGTAGTGGGCTCGGGCGACTTCACATCAGCCAGGATAGCTCAAGCATGCATATTTGCAGCTTTAATAGTTCTAGTTGTAAGTTTCTCTGCCATGAACGACTACGAAGAGCGTCTGCGTCGGCCGTCCTCTGTCCGTTCCCTGCAGCTCGGCGATCTCAAGATCAGCTATGTGCCCGATGGCGCGGTGCAGCTCAAGCCGTACGGGTGGTTGCTCAGGACGACGGAGCAGGATTGGCAGGACAACGCCGCCTTCCTCGACCACACGGGGAACCTCGTTGGGAGCATTGGTGGGCTGCTGGTGGAGTACGGGGAGAGGGCCCTGTTGATCGATGCCGGAGTGGGGCCGGTGTCCGTACCCGACGATCCGGAGAATCCGAAGATCGGCGCCATCCGTGGTGGCGACCTGCTCGACAACCTCGCCAAGCTGGGCCGCCGACCCAACGAGATCGAAACAGTGGCGTTCACCCACCTCCACCTCGACCACCTCGGTTGGGCCTGGCATCCCGCGCCCGGCAGCGGCCGTCCCGCGTTCACCGAGGCCGACTACCTGATCTCCGAGCCCGAGTGGGAGCAGCGGCAACTGAGTCTTGAGCAGGGGACGACCGACGAGATGCTCGCCACGCTGGCGACCCGGGTGCGTACCGTGCGGGACGACGAGGAGATCTTCCCGGGCGTTCGGGTGGCGCTCGCGCCTGGGCATACGTTCGGGCACACGACGTACACGATCACGTCCGGCGGCCGGCGGTTGATCGCGTTCGGCGATGCCCTGCACTCCTCAGCCCAGATCCGGCGCCCCGACTGGTTCGCCGGTGTGGACCTGGACTCGGTGGAGTCGACGGTGCACCGGCACCGGCTGGTCAACGAGCTGCAGCGCCCGGACACGATCGGTTTCGGCGTGCACTTCGCCGACGTGGTGTTCGGCCGCGTCGACAGCAACACCGCCAACGGCCTGACCTGGGTGCCCGTAGCATGAGCCCCCATTAGTCCCCATGCGCCCGAATGCCCGTCCGGCACCGCCTGACGCCCGGTGCAGCACAGGGGCCACCACCTCACCGCCTAAGATCCCAGCGCGACCCCACCCAGCGTCCCACGCAGGGCACGCATACGCCTCGGCGCTGCCCCACCCAAGGTTCCGGCCGGGGCGCATCCGCCTCACCGACGGAGACCTCAGTGCAGCGGACGGGCCACTGGCCGCCGCCTGACGCCTCAGCGCGACCCCACCCAGCGTTCCAGTTAAGGCGCACGCGCTCCACTGCCTCACCCCCGGGCACAACACCTGAGCCGCCACACTGCCTGACGTCCCAGCGCGGCCCCACCCAGAGCTCCGGTCAGGGCGCATGCGCCTCAGCGCGACCTCACCCAAGGTTCCGGTTCGGTGGTGAGGGCGTCCAGGGCCGGGGGTGGGTGGCTTGGTGGGTCAGGAGCGGGTGGTGGTGGTTGGGGTGCCGTGCCAGCTGGTCCAAAGGGCGGCGTAGGAACCGCCTTCCGCCACCAGCTCGTCGTGCGAGCCCAGCTCGCTGATCCGGCCGTCCTCCACGACCGCCACCCGATCGGCGTCGTGGGCCGTGTAGAGCCGGTGGGCGATTGCGATCACTGTGCGGCCGTCCAGGACGGCGGCCAGCGAACGTTCGAGGTGGCGGGCCGCGCGCGGGTCGATGAGGGAGGTGGCCTCGTCCAGGACGAGGGTGTGCGGGTCGGCGAGCACCAGGCGGGCCAGGGCGAGTTGCTGCGCCTGGGCGGGCGACACCGACAGGCCGCCGGAGCCCACCTCCGCCTCCAGGCCCTCAGGCAGGGCGAGGACCCAGTCGAGGGCGTCCACCGCCTCGAGTGCCTGGCGTACGGCCGAGTCGGAGGCGTCCGGGCGGGCGATCAGCAGGTTGTCGCGCAGCGAGCCCTTGAAGACGTGGTGCTCCTGCGTCACCAGCGCCACGTGCCCCCGCAGCTCGTTCAGCGGCAGGTCCACGAGCGGGACCCCGCCCACGGACACCGATCCGGTACGTGGCCCGTGGATGCCTGCCAGCAACCGGCCCAGGGTGGACTTGCCGGCGCCCGAAGGGCCCACCATGGCGAGTCGTTCGCCGGGCCGGACGGTCAGGGACACATCGTGCAGCACGTCCCGGCCCTCGCGGTACGCGTACCGGACGTCGGACGCCTCCAGGAGCTCGCCGGAGGGACGCGAGGAGCCGGCCGCCCGGTCGTCGGGCACGTTGGCCACGCCCAGCAGCCGGGCCATGGACGCCCCACCCACCTGCAGCTCGTCGATCCACATCAGGAACCTGTCCAGCGGGTCGACCAGCTGCTGCGCGTAGAGCGTGGCGGTGGCCACCTGGGAGAGCGCGACCCAGCCATTGGTGTAGAACAGGCCCCCGACCAGCAGTGTGGTCACCATCGGGATCACGTAGCCCAGCTCGACTGCGGGGAACCACACCGTGCGGAGCCCGAGCGTGTACCGCTCGGCCGCGTAGGAGCGGCTGATGTCGCCGTCGGTACGCGCCCGGCGGCGCGCGTGCAGGCCGAGCGCTTCCACGGCACGGGCGCCCTCGACGGTTTCGGCCAGCCCTTCCGTCATGTCGGCATAGGCGGCGTTCTCGCGGAGGTAGCCGTCTCGGGCCCGCTTCAGGTACCAGCGGGTGGAGACCCAGATCAGCGGCCCGGCGATCAGCATCGGCAGCATGAGCAGCGGGCTGACCAGCAGCAGCGCTCCGGCCGTGATGAAGAAGGTGACCAGGGCGATCAGCGTCTCCGGGACGGCGTTGCGCACGGTGCGGGAAAGCGCGTCCACGTCACGGGAGGTACGGGTGATCAGGTCGCCGGATCCGGCCCGCTCGATCGTGGACAGCGGCAGCCCGAGCACCCGGTCCACGAACTCCTCGCGCAGCTCCGCCAGCACCTTCTCGCCGAGCTTGGCGGAGGCCAGCACGGCGTACCGCATGAGCGTTCCCTGCAGCAGCAGGAAGCCCCCGATGGCGGCGGCCACGACGGCGATGTTGACCTCGTGGCCGTACTGGACGTCCTCGACCAGGGCGCCGAGCTGCCACGGCACCACCAGGCCCGCGACCGCCGCCAGGCCGTGCAGGGCCAGCGCGATCGTGAGCCGGCGTGGGTAGCGGAGCGTGAGGCGCCTGGCGTAGGCGCGAACCTGTTTTCGGTCGGCGACCGGCAAGATTTCGCGAGCCATCCTGCTTACCCCTCCCCGAGCTTCCCGAGCTTCCCGGGTGTCCCGGGTATCCCGAGTGTCCTGAGTGTGCACCTTGTCGATTGGGGCCGTCCCCAGAGGTCCCAGACGTCCCGGACGCTGAGGTCCCGTCTCCGGACGTCCCAGACGCTGAGGGCTCCAGTGCGCCGGAACTCCGTGCGAAGGCGGGCGGGGCGCGGTGGGTCAGTTGGGAGCCCAGCGCCCGAGGTGGGCAGGGGGCAGTGGTTTCCGCGGGTCCGGGACATGGGTCAGTCCTCTCCGCGGGTCACGGTGGCCGCGTACTCCGGCGAGCTGTCCAGAAGCTGCCGGTGCGTGCCCTCCGCGAGCACCCGCCCGCCCTCCACGTAAATGACGTGGTCGGTACGGTCGAGCACCAGCGGGCTGGTCGTGCAGATCAGCGTGGTCCGGCCGGCCCGGGCCTCGACCAGGCGTTCGGCGATGCGGGCCTCGCTGTGGGCGTCGACGGCGCTGGTGGGCTCGACCAGGATGAGCACCTCAGGGTCGGAAAGCAGCGCCCTGACCAGGCGCAGCCGCTGCTGCTGCCCGCCCGAGAACTCCCGCCCGGCCTCGGCCACGGTGGTCGACAGCCCGTCGGGCAGCGCCTCCACGATGTCCTCGGCGCAGGCCGCGCGCAGGGCGTCGCGCAGTCGCTCGTCGGTGGCGCCGCCGCGCACGTCGAGCTCGTCGCGCAGGCGGCCGGTGAACAGCCGGGCGCCGTTGTCGGCGACCAGGATGCGGGCGCGGACCTCGTCGATGGGGAGCGTGGACAGGTCGGCCGCCCCGAAGGTGACGTCGCCGTCGGCGTAGCGGCCGAGCCGGTCGGCGATGGCGATGGCGTCCTCGGGGGTGTCGGCCGCGACCGCCGTGAGGCAGCCGGGCTGGAGGGTCACGCCGCTGTAGGAGTCGCGCAGCACGCCGCCCGCGCTGGCGCCGGTGCCGCCGGTGACCTCGGGCTGGATGGACAGGATCCGGATCACGCGACCGGCGGCCACGTGGCCCTTGGTGAGCTTGTCGGCGGCCTCGGTGAGCGTCCGCATCGGGCCGATCAGGAAGACCGCGTAGAGGTAGAACGCGACGAGCTGCCCGATGGGGATCTCCCCGGCGGCGGCGAACGAGGCGCCGATGCCGGTGACGAGCGCGATGAGCAGGCCGGGCAGCACGATCTGGGCGCCTTCGAGCACCGACTCGACCCTGGCCACGCCCACGCCCGCCTGCCGGACCCGCTGCGACTCGGCCCGGTAGCGGTCGGTGAACACCTGCTCCCCGCCGATCCCGCGCAGCACCCGCAGCCCCGCGACGATGTCGGCGGCCCTGGTGGACAGGTCGCCGGCCAGCTCGCGCTGCCTGGCCTGGCGCCTGTGCAGGGGCCTGAGCAGCGGCCCCACGGCCACGGCCATGAGCGGCACGCCGAACAGGACCAGCAGCCCGAGCGGCAGCGAGGTCGAGATGAGGATCACGGTGACGGTGACGATGGCCACGACGGAGCCCGTGCCGCGCAGCAGGATGTCGATGGAGTTGCCGATGTGGGCGATGTCGGAATTGCCGACGCTGACGACCTCGCCGGTCGAGAGCCGTTTCGGCAGCGTGGCGCCCAGCCTGGCGGACTGCCTCGCGGTCACCTGCACGGTGCGGTAGGCGGCGGCCAGCCAGTTGTAGACGGCCATCCGGTGCCGCATGATCCCGGTGAACGCCTGCATCAGCCCCAGGCCGAACAGGACCGACGCCCAGAGCAGCAGCCCCCGGGTGTCCTTCGCGGTGACGGCGTCGATGCCCTTCCCGAGCACCGCCGGCATCAGGGCCTGCACCAGCCACCACAGGGTGGCGAAGCCGATGCCCATGAGCAGGGTGGCCGACTGCCGCCGCGCATTCCACCACAGGTAGCGGAGCGGGCTGCGGATGTCGGGCACGCCGGGATCGGCTTCAGGAAGGGAGCGCATGGCCTGACAAGGTTGACAAGGCGCACCCCGGCTCGGCAAACGATTTTCGAGCAGCTGGAACGTACTAAAACCGCTCCTGAAGCGTCCGGAACGCCCGGTACGTGTACGCGAGGGCCACCAGCGCGGTCACCGCCAGCAGCAAATACCCGATCGTGTACGCCCCCGACACCGTGTACACGGCCCCCATCACGAGCGGCGGGAAGTACCCGCCCAGCCCTCCGGCGGCCCCGACGAGCCCGGTCACCGTCCCCACCCTGGACGCCTCCACCAGCTTGGCCACCAGGGCGAACACGCCACCGGTCCCGAGGCCAAGGAAGAACGCCATGAGCACGAAGCTCGCCCCGGCAGGCGCCTCCGGCGGCGGCCGCAGGGCCAGCACCAGCGCCATCACCACCGTCCCGCCGAGCGCGACGAACAGCACCCTGGCCGGCCCGATCCTGTCGGAGAGCGCCCCGCCCAGCGGCCTCGACACCACCGCCGCGATCGAGAACCCGGCCGTACGCAGCCCGGCGTCGGTCTGGGCGAAGCGGTACACGTTCTGCAGCAATGTCGGTAGATAGGTGGAGAAAGCCACGAAGCCACCAAAAGTCACCGCATAGAGGAAGGCGCACTGCCAGGTCGCCTTGATGCGCACCGCCTCCCGCATCCTGGGCAGGGCCGACGCGGTGGCGGCGGACCACGCGGGCGAGTCCCGGCTCCCGCCCAGCACGATCACCCCCATCAGCGCCAGCACCGCCGCCATCAGCACATGAGCCGCAGGCCGCCCGAAGTCCTCCACCAGCCGTGGCGTGAAGAACGAGGACAGCGCCGTCCCGCCCATGCCCGCCCCGAAGACACCGGTGGCGAACCCCCGGCGCGCGGGCTCGTACCAGGCGTTCACGAACGGTACGCCGACCGCGAACGACGTCCCCGGGATCCCCAGCAGGAACCCCCAGAACAGCAGCCACCCGTACGAAGCGGACCACCCGACGAACAGCACGGGCACGATCGACACGAAGCAGACGGCCGCGAACATCCGCCGCCCGCCGAGCCGGTCGGTCAGCACCCCGACCGGGATCCGCCCCAGCGACCCGACCACCACGGGGATCGCCACCAGCAGCGAGGTCTGGGTCGGCGAGAGCCCCAACTGCCTGCTGTAGCTCCCGGCCAGGGGCCCGATGAGGTTCCACGCCCAGAACGTCACCGCGAACGCCGCAGTGGCCAGGGCCAGGTTCGACACCTGACCTTTACGAAGCTCAGACATACACCCTGTGTAACAGAGGGTCACCATCTGTGATGAAGTGGGGGTATGAGTGCGGAGGAGCTTCTGCTGAAGACCGGTCGCTATCTGCGTAGGTCGGTCACCAGCGCCGATCTGCACACCATCTACCTGAAAGGCGGCGTCGAGGGAGACATCTTCTACCGCGACCGATGGAGCCACGACAAGGTGGTCCGCTCCACGCACGGCGTGAACTGCACGGGCTCCTGCTCGTGGAAGGTGTTCGTCAAGGACGGCATCATCACCTGGGAGGCGCAGGAGACCGACTACCCGAGCGTGGGCCCCGACCGTCCCGAGTACGAGCCGCGCGGCTGCCCCCGCGGCGCCGCCTTCTCCTGGTACACCTACTCGCCCACCCGGGTCCGCTACCCGTACGCCCGGGGCGTCCTCGTCGAGATGTACCTGGAAGCGAAGAAACGCCTGAACGGCGACCCGGTGGACGCATGGGCATATGTCATGAAGAACCCGCTGAAAAGGCGTCGCTACCAGTCCGCCCGAGGCACCGGCGGCCTCGTCCGCGTCACATGGGACCTGGCCACCGAGATGATCGCCGCCGCTCACGTCTACACCATCAAGAGGTACGGCCCCGACCGGATCGCCGGCTTCTCCCCCATCCCCGCGATGTCGATGGTCTCCCAGGCCATCGGCTCCAGGTTCCTGTCGCTGATCGGCGGCGCCATGCTCTCCTTCTACGACTGGTACGCCGACCTGCCCGTGGCCTCCCCCCAGGTGTTCGGCGACCAGACCGACGTGCCGGAGTCGGCCGACTGGTGGGACGCGGCATACCTGATCATGTGGGGCGCGAACGTCCCCGTCACCCGCACCCCCGACGCGCACTGGATGGCCGAGGCCCGCTACCGGGGCCAGAAGGTCGTCGTGGTCTCCCCCGACTACAGCGACGCCGCCAAGTTCGCCGACGAGTTCGTCAGCGTGCGGCCCGGCACGGACGGCGCGCTGGCCATGGCCATGGGGCATGTGCTGCTGAAGGAGTTCTTCGTCGAGCGCGGGACGCCCTACTTCACCGACTACGTCAAACGCTTCACCGACCTGCCGTTCCTCGTCCGGCTGGAGGAGCGCGCGGGCGCGTACGTGCCCGGCAGGTTCCTCACCGCCAAGGACCTGGGCTCCCAGGAGGAGGCGGCCGAGTGGAAGACCGTGCTCATGTCGGAGACCGGCGAGCCCGTCGTCCCGAACGGCTCGGTCGGCTTCCGCTGGACCGAGTCCGGCAAGGGCCGCTGGAACCTCGATCTCGGCACCGACCCCAAGCTCACCCTGTACGGGGGCGAACCGGCCGAAATCCTGCTGCCCCGCTTCGACGGCGGCGATTCGGTACGCAGGGGCGTGCCGGTGGCCCGGGTCGGGGACCACGTGGTGACCACGGTGTTCGACCTGCTGCTGGCCCAGTACGGGGTGGCGCGCGACGGGCTCCCGGGCGCCTGGCCGGCGGGCTACGACGACGCCGGGGAGCCGTACACGCCGGCCTGGCAGGAGGAGATCACGGGCGTGCCCGCCCGGAGGGCGGTGAAGATCGCCAGAGAGTTCGCGAGGACGGCCGAGTCCACCAAGGGCCGCTGCATGATCATCCTCGGGGCGGGCACCACGCAGTGGTTCCACGGCGACACGATCTACCGGGCGTTCCTGTCGCTCCTCCTGCTGACCGGCTGCCAGGGCCGCAACGGCGGGGGCTGGGCGCACTACGTGGGCCAGGAGAAATGCCAGCCCCTGGGCGGCTGGGCGCTGCTGGCGGGCGCACTCGACTGGGCGCGGCCGCCGCGGCAGGTCCCGGGCACGCCGTACTGGTACCTGCACACCGGCCAGTGGCGCTACGACCACTTCGACGCGGGCGACCTGGTCTCCCCACTCGGTCCCGGCAAGTTCCGCGGCAAGCACACCGCGGAGCTGGTGGCCGAGGCCGTCAGGAACGGCTGGATGCCGATGGCCCCGGCTTTCGACCGCAACCCGCTGGAGCTCGGCGAGGCCGACGACCCCATCGCCTACACGCGCGAGGAGCTCCGCTCGGGCCGGCTCAGGTTCGCCGCCGAACGCCCGGACGACCCGCGCAACTGGCCCCGCGTGCTCACGCTCTGGCGCTCGAACCTCCTCGGCTCCTCCGCCAAGGGCAGCGAGTACTTCCAGCACCACCTCCTCGGCGCCACCTCGAACCTGGAGCGCCCCGACGAACGGGCCCCGAGCGGCAAGCTGGACCTCCTGGTCACGCTCGACTTCAGGATGACGTCCTCGACGATCTTCTCCGACATCGTGCTGCCGGCCGCCACCTGGTACGAGAAGCACGATCTGTCGTCCACGGACATGCATCCGTTCGTGCACGCGTTCAACCCGGCGATCAGCCCGCCCTGGCAGACAAAGACCGATTTTTCGGCGTTTCATGCCATCGCCCGCGCCTTCAGCAAGCTCGGCGAGAAGCACCTCGGCGTACGCAGGGACGTGGTCGCGACGGCGTACCAGCACGACACCCCGGGCGAGCTGGCGACGGGCGGCGGGCCGGAGCTCAAGGTGGTGGAGCGCGACTACGGCGCCATCGCCGAGAAGCTGGCCGCGCTCGGCCCCCTCACGGAGAAGCTGGGCATCCCGGTCAAGGGCGTGACGTTCATGCCCGACGAGGAGGTGACCTGGCTGGGCCAGGCGTGCGGCCTGGTGCCGCGCGGCGTGGCCAAGGGCAGGCCGGAGCTCGACACCGACGCCAAGGCGTGCGAGACGATCCTGGCGCTGTCGGGCGTCAGCAACGGCAGGCTGGCCGCGCAGGGCTTCAGTCAGCTCGCCGAGCGCACCGGCGCCGACTTCGGGGACCTGGCCGACGTGCGGCACCGGATCGTCTTCTCCGACACCCAGGCCGGGCCCGTCCACGTCGCCACCAGCCCCGAGTGGTCGGGCAAGGAGTCGCGCGAGCGCCGCTACTCCCCCTTCACGATCAACGTCGAGAACGGCAAGCCCTGGCACACGCTCACCGGCCGCATGCACTTCTTCCTCGACCACGACTGGATGCACGAGTACGGGGAGTCGCTGCCGGTCTACCGCCCGCCGCTGGACCTGGCGGCGCTGTTCGGCGAGCCCGGCACGCTGCGCTACCTCACCCCGCACAGCAAGTGGTCGATCCACTCCGAGTTCCAGGACAACCTGCTCATGCTGTCGCTGTCGAGGGGCGGCCCGACGATCTGGATGTCGGTCGAGGACGCGGCCGGGCTCGGGATCGCGGACAACGACTGGATCGAGGCGGTCAACCGCAACGGCGTGGTCGTGGCCAGGGCGATCGTCTCGCACCGCATGCCGAAGGGCACGGTGTACATGTACCACGCGCAGGAGCGCCTGATCGACGTGCCCAAGTCCGAGGCGACCGGTCGCAGGGGCGGCATCCACAACGCGCTGACCAGGGTGCTCATCAAGCCCACCCACATGATCGGCGGCTACGCCCAGCTCTCGTACGGCTTCAACTACTTCGGCCCCACCGGCAACCAGCGCGACGAGATCACCACCATCCGCCGCAGATCACAGGAGGTGCGCTTCTGATGGCCACGATCATGGCCCAGATCGCCATGGTGATGAACCTGGACAAGTGCATCGGCTGCCACACCTGCTCGGTCACCTGCAAGCAGACCTGGACCAACCGGGCCGGCGTCGAGTACGTCTGGTTCAACAACGTCGAGACCCGCCCCGGCCAGGGCTACCCGAGGCGCTACGAGGACCAGGAGCGCTGGCGCGGCGGCTGGACGCTCGACAGGCGGGGCAGGCTCAAGCTCCGGGCGGGCGGCCGTCTCCACAAGCTGCTCACCATCTTCGCCAACCCCCTCATGCCCTCGCTCCGGGACTACTACGAGCCCTGGACGTACGACTACGAGAACCTCACCAGGGCGCCCCTCTCCGAGGACGTCCCTGTCGCGCCGCCCAGATCGCTCATCAGCAACCGGCCCACGAAGATCGAGTGGAGCGCCAACTGGGACGACGACCTCGGCGGCGACCCGTCGCCCGACCCCATGCTCGCCAAGGTGTCCGACCAGGTCAAGCTGGCCTTCGAGCAGGCGTTCATGTTCTACCTGCCGCGCATCTGCGAGCACTGCCTCAACCCGTCGTGCGTGGCCTCCTGCCCGTCCGGGGCCATGTACAAGCGGGCCGAGGACGGCATCGTGCTGGTGGACCAGGACAGGTGCCGGGGCTGGCGCATGTGCGTGACGGGCTGCCCGTACAAGAAGGTGTACTTCAACCACAAGACCGGCAAGGCGGAGAAGTGCACGTTCTGCTATCCGCGCGTGGAGGTCGGCCTGCCGACGGTCTGCTCGGAGACCTGCGTCGGACGCCTGCGCTACCTCGGGGTCCTGCTGTACGACGCCGACCGCGTGGCGGCTGCCGCCTCGGTCGCCAATGAGCGCGACCTGTACGAGGCCCAGCTGGACCTGTTCGTCGACCCGAACGACCCGGCGGTCGACGCGGCGGACCTGCCCGTCGACTGGGTGGAGGCGGCGCGGAGATCCCCGGTGTACGACTTGATCAAGAAATATCGGATAGCGCTGCCCCTGCACCCGGAGTACCGCACTCTCCCGATGGTCTGGTACGTCCCCCCGCTCTCCCCCGTCGTGGACGCGCTCGCCGAGGGCGGTCACGACGGCGAGGACGCGGTCAACCTGTTCGCCGCCATCGAGTCGCTCCGCATCCCCATCGGCTACCTGGCCGAGCTGTTCACCGCCGGTGACCGGGCGCCCGTGACCGCCGCGCTGCGTCGCCTGGCCGCGATGCGCTCGTACATGCGCTCGGTCAACCTGGGCCAGCCGCCCGTCCTGGCGGACACCGGCCTGTCGGAGGAGGAGATACACGACATGTACCGGCTGCTGGCGCTGGCCAAGTACGACGAGCGCTACGTGATCCCGACCGCCTACGGGAACATCCCGCCCGGAGTCGTGGAGGAGGGCGGCTGCAGCCTCGACTACGACGGCGGGCCCGGCATGCAGGCCCCGTTCGGCGAGGCGTCGGGCCGGCCCGTCCCGGTCTCGGTCGAGACCTTCCACGGCCTGAAGGAGCGACAGACCAGCGAGGGGCTCACCCACGACCGGGTGAACCTGCTCAACTGGGACGGCCGCGGCATCCCCGCCGGCCTGTTCCCGACCAAGAAGAGGAAAAGGTCATGAACAGCGCTCTCATCTGGCAGTCCGCCGCCCATCTCCTCGCCTATCCGGACGAGCGCTTCTGGCACCGGCTCCCGCTCATCGAGGAGGCCGCCGAGCCGCACTTCGGGCCGTTCCTGTCGCGCGCCTCCGACCTCGGGCCCGGCGAGCTGGCCGCGCACTACGTGGAGACGTTCGACCTGCAGCGGCGCTGCTGCCTCTACCTCACCTACTACGCCGACGGCGACACCCGCCGCCGCGGCCGGTCGCTGGCCGCGCTGAAGCAGTGCTACCGGGCGGCCGGCTGGGAGCTCATGGACGACGAACTGCCCGACTTCCTGCCGGTGATGCTGGAGTTCGCCGCGCTCGATCCTTCGGGCGCCCAGCTGCTCAAGGAGCACAGACCGGGGCTGGAGCTGCTGCTCACGGCCCTGACCGACCGCGACTCGCCGTACGCGTACGTGATCGGCGCGGTGTGCGCGGCCCTGCCGCCGATCACCGCCGCCGAGCGGCTGCAGACCACGCGCCTGGCCCAGGGCGGGCCGCCGGCCGAGACCGTGGGAGGTTACCTGTGAGCTGGGCGGAGAGCACGCTCTGGGTGGTCCTGCCGTACCTCACCCTGCTGGTCTTCGTGGGCGGGCTGATCTGGCGCCACCGCTACGACAAGTTCGGCTGGACGACCCGCTCGTCCCAGCTCTACGAGAGCCCGCTGCTGCGCGTGGCCAGCCCGATGTTCCACTACGGCCTGATCTTCGTGATCGTCGGCCACGTGACCGGTCTGCTCATCCCGGTGGGCTGGACCGACGCGATCGGCGTGTCCAACGCCGCTTACCACACCAACGCCCTCGTCTGGGGCGGGCTCGGGGGCCTGGCCACGCTGGTGGGGCTGGCCCTGTTGATCTACCGCCGCCGCGCCACCGGCCCGGTGTTCCTGGCGACCACGGCCAACGACAAGACGATGTACGCGGTGCTGGCCGCCTCGATCGTGGCGGGCCTGGTGACGACGGTCGCGGGGTTCGTGCCCAGCGACGTGAGCTACCGGACCACGGTCGCGCCCTGGTTCCGCGGCATCTTCGTGCTCCAGCCGGACGCCGCGGCGATGCGTCAGGCCAACGTCCTTTACAAGGTGCACACGCTCATCGGGATGGCGCTGTTCGTACTTTTCCCGTTCAGCCGCCTGGTGCACGCTCTTTCCGCCCCGTTGGGCTATTTGTTCCGTCCTTACATCGTGTATCGGAGTCGCGTTCGATAGCGTGCCGGGCGTCTGGGAGGGGCGAGAGTACGCCAGAATCGACCCTTGTGAAGCACGGGTACACCAACAGCACATTCGGCGACGGCGCCCTGGTCGTGAAGTGCTACCAGGGCCCGGAGGCGGCGTTCCGGCTGGGCACGGAGAGCAGATACCTGCGCCGGCTGCGCGGCCGGCTCCCGGTCCCCCGTGTTCACGAGGTCACCTCGACCAGCCTGACCACCCGCTTCGTCTCCGGCGTCCACGGCCAGGACCTCATAGACGAGGGCCACGCCGCCGAGGTGCTCACCGAGTGCGGCCGGATCCTGTCCGGCGTCCACCGGCTGGGCATCGTGCACGGCGACTTCGGCCCGCAGAACATGCTGTTCGACCCGGCCACGTTCCGGACGACCGCGATCCTCGACTGGGAGTGGGCCCACCCCGGGCGGCCGGTCGAGGATCTCGCGTGGTGCGAGTGGATCATCCGATCCCACCATCCGGAGCACGTCCCGCTGCTCTCGCGCTTCTTCGCCGCGTACGACGGGCCCGTCCCCTCGTGGGAGGAGCGCCAGGAGGCCATGGTGGCGCGCTGCCGCGGCCTGCTGGAGTTCTGCGCCCGCTGGGAGGCCGGCGGGCCGGGCGAGAAGCTCTGGCGCGAACGCCTCGACACCACGGCCGCCTGGACCGAGTAGCGGGCCTCAACCCGTCCTGCGGATCAGCGCCACCGCCGCGTCCACCAGCCCGGCCTCCCGCTCGGTGAGCGCCTTGTCCGCGGCCCGCCTCGCCCTGGCCCGGTCGAGCCCGTCGCCGTGGTCCATGGCGGGGCCCAGCCCGGCCAGCAGCGCGACGAGGCACCGCCGCGCCGCCTCGGCCAGCTCGACCTCGTCCACGGCCGCCTGCGCGAGGATCACCGCGGACATCGCGCAGTCGAACCCGGGCGGCCCCTCCCTGCTGTTGCACCAGTCGATCACGACCGGCCCCCGGGGCGTCAGCATGACGTTGTCGGGATGCAGGTCCAGATGCAGCACCCGATCGCCGGGATCGGCGGACACCCGTGCCGGGATCTCGTGCAACCGCAGCAGCAGCCGCGCGAGGATCCGGCCCGTCTCCTCGGCCGTGATCTCCCCGTCGAGCAGCGCCCGCAGCATCGTCGGCCCGGACAGCCGCCCCATCACCAGCTCGGTGTCCGCCCGAGCGCCGGGGTAGAGCTCGGGCACCGGATATCCGTGCCTGCCCACGTGCGCGATGACCGCCGCCTCCCGCCGGGCGTCGACCGGGATGCGGTAGCGCCGCAGGACCCGCTCGTCGTCGATCGCGTACACGTCCGCGGTCCGCCCCGACCCCAGCAGCTCTCCGAGCTCCATGGTCGCGAGTATGTCAAAAACCCGTGGCCCGCCCACGGGGGCCGGGGTTAGTTTCCGTCCATGGTCGAGATCCACGGCATGTGCGAAGACCGCTTCGGCGAGGTGCGCGAGCTGCTGGCCGCCTGCCTGGCCAAGGACGACGTCGGCGCCTCGGTGGCCGTCTACCTGGACGGCGAGCCGGTGGTGGACATCTGGGGCGGACACGCCGACGCGTCCCGTACCGCTCCCTGGGAGCGCGACACCATCACCAACGTCTGGTCCACCACCAAACCGATGACGGCGCTGTGCGCGCTGATCCTCGCCGACCGGGGCGAGCTCGACCTGGGCGCGCCGGTCGCCGCCTACTGGCCGGAGTTCGCCGCCGCGGGCAAGGAGGGCGTGCTCGTACGCCACCTGCTCGCCCACACCGCCGGCCTGCCCATCTGGGACGAGCCGATGACGGTCGAGGAGCTCTACGACTGGCCCCTCGCCACGACGCGGCTGGCCGCGCAGGCGCCGCTCTGGGAGCCGGGCACCGAGGCCGGATACCACGCGATCACCCAGGGCTTCCTGGTCGGGGAGGTCGTCCGTCGCGTGACCGGGCGCAGCCTGGGCGCCTTCTTCGCCGAGGAGGTGGCCGGGCCGCTGGGGGCCGACTTCCACATCGGCCTGCCCGCCGAACACGACCCCCGGGTCGCCCCCGTCATCCCGCCCCTGACGCCTTTCGTGCCCCCGTCCGACCTGCGCGCCAATCCCGTGGTGCGGCCGGAGGACGTCAACACCACCGGCTGGCGGCACGCCGAGATCCCGGCCGCGAACGGGCACGGCAACGCCCGCTCGGTCGCCCTCGTACAGTCGGTCCTGGCCTGCGGCGGAACGCTGCGCGGCGTGCGGCTGCTGTCGGAGGCGGGCTGCGCGCGTGCCGTCGAGGAGCAGTATCTGGGCCTCGACCGCGCCCTGGGCACGCGCATGCGGTACGGCATGGGCTACGGGCTGTTGCAGCCGCGCACGTGCTTCTGGGGCGGGATGGGCGGCTCGCTGGTCGTGATCGACCTCGACGCCCGCATGACGGTGGCGTACGTGATGAACCAAATGCACGCCGCGGTCGACGATCGCGGCATGAATTTCGTGCTGGCCGCCTACGGAGGGTTGTCCTCGTGACGGTTTTGTGGCCGCTCTATAGCCGAATTGTAGGGCCGTCCATGATCGTTGTATGCGAGAGCCCCCCGCAGAAAGGGAAGATCACGTATGCGCGTTCGTGCAGGTATCGTCGCCGCAGGTATCGCAGCACTGGCCGCCATCGGCATCGCCGCCCCGGCGCAAGCGGCCGCCTGGACATACATTGGCGAATACACCAGCTACAGCAAGTGTGTGGACATGGGTCAGAGCTATCAGCGTGAGGGCTGGGACGAGTACAAGTGCACGCTTAACGGCACCGGCTGGTACTACCTCTGGGTCAGGTAGTCCCCATTCCCGGCGGCGCCTCCTCGTGAGAAGGGGGCGCCGTTCGCGTGCCCGGGGGCCTCAGGACACCTGGCGGGACTCGTCGTTCGCGCTGCTGCGGATCTGCTGGATGCGCTGCTTGGTCAGGCCGAGCAGCTCGCCGATGTCCCCGTCCGACAGGCCGAGCTCGTGCATGTGCTTGACGCGCTTCTTGAGCGTGCGCGTGTAGTCCTCGGCGATCGCGGCGGCCTGGCGCTGGAGGGCGGCGAAGTCGTCGAGATCCTGCTCCGACAGGCCCGGCAGCGCGTAGTGGAAGACGGGCTTGGGCGGCTGGGCACGGTCGGCGAACAGGAACGGCAGCCCCTCGGCGACGTCGCCGTGCAGCTCCTTCAACGTGCGGGCGGACATGCCGCCGGCCACGCCGTCCACCTGGGCCAGCCACAGGCTGCCCGCCAGGGTGATGTGAACGTCAACGCGGTCCGCGGTCATGGATCCTCCAGCCAGTCGTCACCGAACAGGTGCGCGAGCCCCCGTTCGAGGGAGTCCACCAGGTGCGAGGTCTCCCCAGGGTAGAGCGGGACGATCGCGCGGGCCGCGACCCGGCCCTCGGCGTCCCACAGCAGGAGGAATCGCTGGCGTTTCGTCGTTTCCGCCCAGTCGCAGCGCAAGCCATGGGTGTGGGAGAGCCCGATGATCCGATCGCGGATGGCCGCATAGTCGTCTCGTTCCACCACACGCGGCAGACTATATAGCTTGCCTGTCGCCGACAAGAGGCCTTGTCGTCGAGATTAGTCAGCGCCCCAGGCGTCGAGGAAGGCCCGCACCGCGGCGCGCGCCACCTCTCGCAGCTCGTCGTCCGGGATCGTACGGGTGCCCATCTGGGAACGGGCCTCCAGCGGGCCGACGAGCAGGGCCATGAACTGCTCGGCCGCCGTGTCGGGGTCGGCGGCGCGCAGGCGGCCCGCCAGCGCGAGCCGGGCCATCCGGTCGGCGAGCGCGTGGTTGAGCCGGTCCGGGCCGCTCTCCTTGACGATGTCGAGGATGTCGGGAAAGCGGATGATCTCCGAGTAGAGCAGCCGGCGCAGCGCGCACGAGCGGCCGTCGGTGTGCAGGCGGAGCAGCTCGTCGGCGACGCCCTCCAGCGTGGCGCGCAGGTCCTCGCCCGGGTC
Source organism: Nonomuraea sp. NPDC005650 (assembly GCF_040605375.1). Taxonomy (NCBI): domain Bacteria; kingdom Bacillati; phylum Actinomycetota; class Actinomycetes; order Streptosporangiales; family Streptosporangiaceae; genus Nonomuraea; species Nonomuraea sp. NPDC005650. Next base: position 281,474 of record NZ_JBEXCR010000005.1, on the reverse strand, counting down.
GGCCAGCGGCTCCAGGGCGGCCAGCCGGGCGTTCAGCGTCAGCTGCGCGGCGGCCTCGATGGCGTTCCTGAACAGGGTGGCCTTGTCCGTCATGTGGTTGTAGACCGTCGGCTTGGCCACGCCCGCCTCGTCGGCGATGTCCTGCACGCAGGCCTGCGCGTAGCCGAGCCGGGCGAACACGGCGAACGCGCCCTCCAGGATCGCCTGCCGCTTGTCGATGCGCCCGCGCGAGGTGGTGACCATACCTCCGGATTGTACCCACCGGTTCAACTTCATGGACGTACGGGTTGCGGTCGAACGCACGAGATAACTACTTTGAACCCATGAGTTCAAATTCGCCGGACGACCGGATGGACGCGCGGCTGCTGGGCATGATCGGCGTGATCCTGCTCGGCGGCCTGCTGGGCATCCTCAACAGCACGATGGCCGCCGTCGCCATCGACACCCTGGCCGCGACCTTCGAGACCTCGCTCAGCACGATCGGCTGGACGTCCACCGGGTTCCTGCTGGCCGTGACGGCCACCATCCCGTTCACCACCTGGGCCGTCGACCGGTTCGGCGGCAGGCGGCTGTGGCTGGCCGGGCTCGCGCTGTTCCTCGCCGGATCGCTCGGCGCCGGGCTGGCCTGGAACGTGGGCGCGCTGATCGTGTTCCGCGTGCTGCAGGGCTTCGGGGCCGGGCTGCTCGACCCCCTCGTGCTCATCCTGCTGGCCCGCGCCGCCGGGCCGCGCCGGGCCGGGCGGGTGATGGGCCTGATGGGCGTGGTCCTGTCCCTGGGGCCCGTGCTCGGGCCGATCGCGGGCGGGGCCGTGCTGGCCGGCCTGTCGTGGCGGTGGATGTTCCTGCTCAGCGTGCCCTTCGGCCTGGTGGCGCTGCTGCTCGCGCTGCGCGTGATCCCCGCCGACGAGCCGTCCGCCGGGGCGTCGCCGCGGCTCGACGTCGTGGGGCTGGCGCTGCTCGGGCCCGGGTTCGCGGCCGTCGTCCTGGCCCTGTCGCAGACGGCCGAACATGGGGCGCCCACCGCCTGGCAGGCGCTGCTCCCGCTGGGCGTGGGAGTACTCCTGCTGCTCGCCTACGCGACGCACGCCCTGCGCGACCGTCGAACTCCGCCGCTGATCGACCTGCGGCTGTTCGCCAACCGGGGCTTCACCGCGAGCGTCGCGATCATGGGGCTCGGCGGGCTGGCCCTCTTCGCCGCCCTGTTCGCCCTCCCCCTGTACTACCAGCAGGCCCACGGGCACGGCGTGCTCGCCGCCGGACTGCTGATGGCCCCGCTCGGGCTCGGCGGCGCGATGGCCATGCCGCTGGCCGGACGGCTCTCGGACCGCATCGGCGCCCGCGGGCTGGCCGTCGGCGGCGCACTCGTGGCCGGGCTCAGCGCGTTCGCCTTCACCCGGATCGGCGCGGACACCCCCGAGGTCTGGCCGGCGCTGGCGGCGTTCACGATCGGGCTGGGCAGCGGGTGCTTCAGCGCGCCCACGATGGGCTCCCTGTACCGGGCGCTGCCGCCGTCCATGGTGGCGCAGGGCAGCTCGGTGCTCTACATGCTCAACCAGCTCGGCGCGGCGCTCGGCGTCGCCGTGGTCACGCTCGTCCTCCAGACCGCCGGGGACGTGATCGCCGGATTCCACGGCATCTTCTGGCTCACCGTGGCCGTGATCGTGATCATCCTGGCCGCCGTCCCGCTGCTGCCGGGCCGGCCCCGTACGGAGGCCGTACCGGCAGCGGAGCCCGCGAGGAGCGCGTCATGAGGACACTGGTGATCAGCGGCGGCACGGACGGCATGGGACGGGCGCTCGCCCGCACCTACCTCGAACGGGGCGACACCGTGGCCGTCATCGGGCGCGACAGCTCCAAGGCGCTGCCCGGGGCGGTGTTCATCCCGGCGGACCTGAGCCTGATCAGCGAGAACCGGCGGGTGATCGCCGAGATCAACGCCGCGTTCCCGGCCGTGGACGCGCTCGTGCTGTGCGCGCGTTACTTCCGCACGCACCGGTTCGTGACCGCGGAGGGCCTGGAGGGGACGTTCGCGCTGGACTACCTGAGCCGTTTCCTCCTCAGCCACGGCCTCACCGCGCCCCGCCTCGTCATGAACGTCTCAGGCCCCGGAGGGCCGGCCGACCTCATCCGCTGGCACGACCTCATGCTCGAACGCGGGTACGACGGCATGGCCGCCCAGTTCCAGGCCGGCAAGGCGAACGACCTGCTGGGCGTGGCCTTCGCCGCCCGGCACGGCAGCCGTACCCGCTATGTCCTCATGCATCCCGGAGGCGTCTCGACGAGCGTCGCCGGCGAGTACGACGCGACGACCGCCGCCCACGTGGAGGCGCTCAAGAAGCACGGGCTGCCGGTCGAGAAGGGCATCGAACCGATCGTCGCCCGCATCGACGACCCGCCCGCCGAGCCGCTCAGCGCCTTCATGCGAGAGCGCCGGATCGGCCTGAACCCCCGGCTCTTCGACCCGGCCGCCGCGGAACGACTCCACGAGCTCACGCTGAAGATGATCGCTTCGACCGGGTCGTGAGTGCTCTGCCGCCCGATCGGCGGCAGAGCCTACCCCTTGTAGTTGAAGATCTGGCGGAGCGTGTGCTGGACCTCCACGAGATCCTGCTGGTCCGCCATCACCTGGTCGATCGACTTGTACGCCTCGGGGTGCTCGTCCACCAGCGCGGCGGCCCGATCCGCGTTCCAGGTGCGGCCGCTCATCGCCGCCTTGAGCGAAGCCGCGGACAGCTCCCGCTTCGCCTTGGTACGCGACATGCGGCGGCCCGCGCCGTGGGAGCACGAGGTGTACGACTCGGGGTTACCGCGACCGCGCACGATGTACGAGCGCGTGCCCATCGAGCCCGGGATCACGCCCTCGTCACCGGTGTCGGCCTTGATGGCCCCCTTGCGGGTGATCCACAACGTCTTGCCGTAGTGGGTCTCCTGCTGGGTAAAGTTATGGTGACAATTGATCGTACGGACCCGCTCGCCCTTGCCGACGACCTTGAACAGGGCGTTGATCAGGACCCTGTCCATCCGCGCCCGCGAGGCCATGGCGTAGTGCTGGGCCCACAGCATGTCCTCGATGTACGCGGTGAACTCCGGCGTGCTCTGCACGAGATACGCCAGGTCCGGGTCCTCCAGGCCGACCTCCTGCTGCTTCATCAGCTTCTTCGCACCGATGATGTGCATCTGAGCGAGCTGGTTGCCGATGCCGCGCGACCCCGAGTGCAGCACCGTCCAGACGTGGTCGCGCTCGTCCAGGCAGACCTCGACGAAGTGGTTGCCCGAGCCGAGCGTCCCGAACTGGTCGCTCACCTTCTTGCTCTGCTTGGGGGTGAGGTCGGTGTGCGGCAGCCCGAGCTCGCTGAGCGCGCGGTCGACCGTCGGGTCCTCGTGGCCCTTGCCGACGCCGGCGGGGATGCGGTGCTCCACCATCGGCATCAGCGCGGCGAGGGTCTCGGGCAGGTCGGCGGCCGTGAGCGTGGTCTCGGTGGCCACCATGCCGCAGCCGATGTCCACGCCGACGGCGGCCGGGATGATCGCGTTCTCCGTGGGGATCACCGAGCCGACCGTCGCACCGATGCCGACGTGCGCGTCTGGCATGAGAGCGACGTGGCCGGACACGAATGGCAGGCTTGCGGTGCGAGCGGCCTGCATGATCGCGCCTTCGTCGATCTCGCTGGCCCACGACAGCAGGTTCGGTGCGGGCTGGTTTGGCATGGGATGAATCTCCTCACTGGTTCTTGATCAGTGTGGCGTGACCAGGAAGGATTTTCCCACCCATTTTATTGAAGACGGGTTTGACGGGCGGTTCGCGACGGCAGGGTTGTCCGGGCGGCGCGGGTCGTGTCAGTCCCCCGAATACATGCGGTTCAGGTCCACGAGTTCGACGTCCGCGCGCCCGCGCGCCGCCTCCGCCAGATCGCCGGTGAACCCGGAACGGGCGAACAGCAGCAGTTTGGGCTGCCTGTCGATCCGGGTGTCGGGAAGCAGCGCGCGCAGATGTTCGAGCCGCTGGAGCTGGGAGACGTCCATGGGCGTGAGCGTGGCCTTGGCCTCGCCGATCGCGATGATCCGATCGGTGGCGAAGGAGTTGGTCTCGGTCACCACGATGTCGAGCTCATGTCCTTCGCGGTGCGCTCGGCAGGGGATCTCGCTCGGCCGTACGGCACCGGCGATTCCGCCGAGCGTGTCGCCGGAGGCGTGCAGGAAGCACCATTCCCGGGCGAGGTCCTCGAAGTGGGGCCCGTAGATCTTCGAGGCCACCGTGTCGGCGTTGGAACGCCAGACGCGGGCGGCCTGACCGCTGACCAGCTCGGGCTCGCGGCGCTGCGTGATCAGCTGGTGCAGGCGGACGATCGGCTCGGCGATCCGGAAAACGCTTCGCTTGTCGCGCAACGCGTCGTCGACCTGCTCGACGAGGCCGATGCCGCGCAGGCCGTTGAGCAGATGCGCCAGCGCGCTCACGGGACGGCCGAGGGCGGCGGCGATCTCGGAGCGACGCTGGTTGCCCGCGCTGATGGCGCTCAGCGTGGCCGCGTACGAGGTGGGGTCGGAGATCGAGGGCTCTTCCCGGAGCAGCAGCCCGCCTTCGCGAAACATCGCCGAGGCGGGATTCAGCAACCGCCGCTGCACCCACCGATCGAACCCGTCCAGATCGGCCGGCCCCGACCCGCCGCACATCTCCAGGTAGGCGGGGGTGCCGCCGACGAGGGCATGCACCCGGAAAGCCAGCTCCGGGTCGCCGGTCAGGCCCCAGAAGGCAGCGGCATCGCGGAAACCGAAGGGCCGCACGACCAGCTCAAGCGTCGCTCGCCCGCGCAGCGGCGCGCCTCCGCCGAGCAACTGCGCCATCGTGGTCAACGCGCTGCCGCACAGAATCAGGCGGGTACGGGTGTGCTCCTTCGCATATCCCGTCGGGCTCAACGCCTGCTGCAGGTACGACGGCAGCGCCGGCGTCGCGGAGACGAGGTAGGGAAACTCGTCGACGATCACCGGCGTCGCCCGCTCCTCGCCGAGCCGGAGCAACTCGTCGAACCCTTCCCGCCAGCTCCCGAACGAGACCGCCTGCCGCAACCCGCGATAGGCGGCGTAGGCGGCGCCGAGATCGGCCAGGTTCTGTGCTTCCGTCTGCTGGGTGGCGGCGAAGAGCAGGCCGTTGGTCTCCTGGGCGAGCAGTTCGAGCATGAGCGTCTTGCCCTGCCGCCGACGCCCGTAGACCAGCCCCAAGGTGGCACCGTTCGCGGGAGCCCCGACGAAGTCGGCCAGCTCCTCCCACTCCGCGCCCCGCCCGAACAGGCGCTCCGGCTTCCGCAGCATGGCCGCCACCTTCTGCACGTAATGATAGCTACGCCTATGATAGTTGCAACTATCATAACGGACGAAGGCTTCGACAAATCCGTTGGCGCAACCCACAATCCATGACGTATGGTTGGCCTCACCAACATTGGTCAAGCCAACGAAATTGGGAGAAGCAGATGCCTGCGGTCCTCGACGAACTGGAGCAACTGCGACGCCGAGTGCGAGAGCTGTCGGATCGCGAGGAGATCACCGACCTGGTGTACCGGCTCGGTGCCGTCCTGGACGAGGGGCGCTTCGACGAGCTGTCGGCCATCTTCTCCGAAGACGCCACCGCCCTGACACCCGGCGGACTGGCGGAGGGACGGTCGGCCCTGATTGCACAAGCCGGCCGGAACCACTCACCGGAGGAGCGGATCCAGCACGTCATCGGCAACGTCCTGGTCAACGTGGACGGCAACCGGGCCCGCGTCCGGGCGAACCTGATCGCCACGTTCGCGGCCGAGGGGGCGTCGGAGGTCCGGCTCGCGCCCGCACCTCGGCTCATCCTCGGCGAGGTCTACCATTTCGAGGCAATCCGCACCGGGCAGGGATGGCGCCTCTCCCGCGTGGAGACCACCCCCGTATGGGCGTCACAGACCGAGACGACACCTCGCCCCGGAGACTCCTGACCATCTTGCCCGTCACCCTGGCGACCACAAGCTCGAGCCGACAGCCGACTATTCCGTGTCTTTGGGATGTCGAGGCGACGCATAGATCACCCAGACAGTACGAGCCGCGTCATCGATGAGATACCGCACACGACCACCGCTTGTGACCTCGAACTCCCACTGTTCCAAGTCCTTGCCGTTGTGGCGATGAGTCGCGAGATCGCCGCGTAGACGATGCTGACGGTCAGGGCTGGAGCGTGAGCGGGGATCAACCTGCAGGGCCTCGAAGCATCGGCGCGTATTGGCCAGGGCGTGACGGCACAACTCCTCCCAGCCCCGGACCGCGTCGCCGGCCCCGAACCGGATATCCCACTCACCATCCGGAGGCGGCACCGTAACTCGATCTCCACGCTTCGGGCTCATGCCGTAACCTGCACGGGCCCGAAGTCACCGCTTGTGGGCTTACAGGCCTCGGCATAGTGCACAGGTTCGGCCTTGATTCTGGCGGTGGCTCGCCAGCCCGCGATGACCTCTTGGGTCGTGACATCTACGTCCAGCTCGGCAGCATCGGAGAGCGCTTCGACCAGCTCCAGGGTGAAGGCGCGCAGTTCGTCCGAGGACAGGTGACGCACCCAGGGGAAGACCTCCGGCATGGCTATGACCAGCGCACGCGCGGTGGGGTCGTGCTTGATCAAGGCGAGAAACAGCCGAGATGCGGTGGCAAACGTTCGCTCGCGCTCCTCTTCACGGTCCACTGCGGTCAAATAGAAGTCAGGAGCATCCCGATGCGTGATCCGCACACGTCCCAGGCGTGCCGCACGCTCGGCGACTGCCCGGGGGTTTCTCGACAGGTCAGAAAAGGTCACTGCGTCGGCATGGCTGGCGTTCACGCCATCAGGGTATGTCAGAACACGTTCTGATGTGAGTGCTCATTGGGATCCACACCCGCCGAGCACTCCACACCCAAGTGCGCTTCCTGCCTCAACCCGCAAGATCGTCAGGTGACGAGAAGGGCCCTCGAAAACTCGACGGCCTCGGCCGTTGTCCTCACCGGGCTCCTTCCGGGTCGGCCAGCACACCCTGCTCGTCACCCACCACCTCGGCGATGGCCGCAAAGAAGGCGGCGATGCCAGGCAGGTTGGCGCCCTTGGCGCGGGAGGCGGTGAAGTCGTCCGCCGAACGCCACTCAACGATGTCCAGCCACTCATCGTCCGGCAGCCGCACCAAGCGGGCACTCAGGAACCCCTCCCGGTCGGCACGGAAGTCCGTCAACATGGCGGGCCGGGCGGCCAGCAACGCCTCCACCTGGTCCGGCGCCACCTTGAAGCGGGTCAGCTCCACGAAGGTCGTCATCGTCATCGTCATCTCCTCAGTCGGCCCTGACATCGACGATATAGTCACCGATCATTATAGTCAAAATTAGTGACAGTAATCCTGAGTGACCGAATGAGGGGGTTTGCGTGCGGGGCCACCGCCCGGGGCGGAACCCCCGTGCCAGTCAGGTGGCGAGCGGGATCACGACGCCCGTCGCGTGCGCCGGTGCGGGGAGATGAGTTCGATGTGGGAACGGCGATGAGTTTCGCGGTGGTCGCCAGTCTGTACCGGCGACACCCGAAACAACCCCGGTATCGCCGTCGACACGAGCCGCTCGTGCCGTCCTCCCAGGAAGGAAACTGGACATGGCCTCACTGGTTCTGAAGATGTCGGTCTCGCTCGACGGTTACGTCGCGACACTCGACGGGAGCAGCGACTGGATCGCCGCGGGAGATTCCGATGACACTCTCGATTGGACTGTCCAGACCGTGAGCGACGCCGGCGCGCATCTCATGGGAGCCACCACGTACGCGGTGATGGCCGCCTACTACCCCAACGACTCCGGGCCGTTTGCCAAGCCGATGAACGACATCCCGAAGGTCGTGTTCTCGCACTCGCTCACCTCCGCCGACTGGGACGAGACGACGATCGCCGCCGGAGACCTGGCCGAATCCATCAAGCGGCTCAAGCAGGAGCACTCCGACGGCTACCTGCTCGCCCACGGCGGGGCACGGTTCGCCCGGTCGCTGGTCGAGACCGGCTTGATCGACGAATACCGCCTTCTCGTCCACCCGGCCGTCCTCGGCGCAGGCGAGCGGATCTTCCCGGTGCCGCTGACCCTCGAACCGAAAAGCACGACCGTCTTCAGCGGCGGTGCCGTCGCCCACGTCTTCGCGGCGCAGCCGTGATCGAGCCCGATCGGTGAGCGCGGCCCACCCATTACCCAAAGAAGGGGCGTGTTCAGCCAGATCCCGCGACTCGGCTACCCCTCATACCGGCGAAGACCAGGCCAACGCATTGTCGAATCGCCGCAAGGTATACCCCAGTTGGGCGAAGACTTTGGTCCGGGGTGGGCTTCAGCGGGCCCAGCCGGTAACCGGGCAACGGGTGGGCCACCAGCCGCCGAAGGCGTGAGGTGCGCCGATAGGCGCCTGAGGGAGAAACGGCCTGAGCCCCGAGCGCGAAGCGCTTCTTTGCGAAGCCCTTTCTGCCCGGGGCGGGCATCAGACGGCCCACTGTCCAGATGGGCAAGGGCCGCGCAACCTGCTACTTGGCGTTGGCCTTCAAGTAGTCGGTGTTCATGCGGGCGATGGTGTCCAGCGGGATCCCCTTCGGGCAGACCGCCGTGCACTCTCCCGTGTTCGTGCAGCCGCCGAACCCCTCCGCGTCCATCTGGTCCACCATGGCCCTGGCGCGGGACAGGCGTTCCGGCTGGCCCTGGGGCAGCAGGCTCAGGTGGGTGATCTTGGCGGCGGTGAAGAGGGAGGCCGAGCCGTTCGGGCAGGCGGCCACGCAGGCGCCGCAGCCGATGCAGGTCGCCGCGTCGAAGGCCGCGTCCGCGTCCTCCTTGCGTACGGGGATGCTGTGGGCGTCCGGGGCCGAGCCGGCCGGGACCGAGACGAAGCCGCCCGCCTGGATGATCCGGTCGAAGGCGCTGCGGTCCACGACCAGGTCCTTCACGACGGGGAAGGGGGCGGCGCGCCACGGCTCGATGGTGACCGTGGCGCCGTCCTCGAAGTGGCGCATGTGCAGCTGGCACGTCGTCGTCGCGCGCTGCTCCCCGTGCGCGACGCCGTTGATGACCATGCCGCACATGCCGCAGATGCCCTCGCGGCAGTCGTGGTCGAAGGCGACCGGGTCGTCGCCCTCCAGGATGAGGCGTTCGTTGAGGACGTCCAGCATCTCCAGGAAGGACATGTCCGGGGAGACGTCCTCGACCTTGTACGTCACCATCCGGCCGGAATCGGTGGGGCCGTTCTGGCGCCAGACCTTGAGGGTCAAGTTCATGCCCGGGGCTCCTTCGCTTCGCTCAGTCGCCCAAACCCGGGCATGAACAAGTTGCTGTGTCTGATGGTTCGCTCGCTCCGCTCGCTCACTTGTAGCTCCGCTGGGTCATCTTGACGTACTCGTACTCGAGCGCTTCCTTGTGCAGCACCGGCCCGTCGGGCGTGGACTCCCAGGCCGAGACGTGCGCGAAGTGCTCGTCGTCGCGCAGCGCCTCGCCGTCGGCGTCCTGGGACTCGGCGCGGAAGTGGCCGCCGCAGGACTCCGTGCGGACGAGGGCGTCCAGGCACATGAGCTCGGCCAGGTCGAAGAAGTCGGCGACGCGGCCGGCCTTCTCCAGGACCTGGTTCAGCTCCTCCGCCGTGCCGCTCACCTTGACGTTCTGCCAGAACTCCTCTCGGAGCTCGGGGATGCGCTCCAGCGCCTTGCGCAGCGACTCCTCGGTGCGCTCCATGCCGCAGTAGTCCCACATGAGCTTGCCCAGCTCGCGGTGGAAGGAGTCGGGGGTACGGGTGCCGTTCACGGCCAGGAGCCGGTCGATCTTGCTCCGGACCCTGATCTCGGCCTCCGCCACGGCCTCCTCGTCCACGTCGCCGAACGGCCCGGCGGCCAGGTAGTCGCCGAGGGTGGTCGGGAGGACGAAGTAGCCGTCGGCCAGGCCCTGCATGAGCGCCGAGGCGCCGAGGCGGTTCGCGCCGTGGTCGGAGAAGTTGGCCTCGCCGACGACGAACAGGCCCGGGATCGTGGACTGCAGGTCGTAGTCCACCCACAGCCCGCCCATCGTGTAGTGGACGGCCGGGTAGATGCGCATCGGCACGTCGTACGGGTTCTCGCCGGTGATGCGCTCGTACATCTCGAAGAGGTTGCCGTACTTCTTCTCCACGGCGTCGCGCCCGAGACGCCCGATGGCGTCGCGGAAGTCCAGGTAGACGCCCAGACCGCCGGGGCCGACGCCGCGGCCCTCGTCGCAGACGTTCTTGGCGGCGCGGGAGGCGATGTCGCGCGGGACCAGGTTGCCGAAGGCGGGGTAGATCCGCTCCAGGTAGTAGTCGCGCTCCTCGTCCGGGATGTCCCCGGGGGCGCGGGTGTCGTTCTTGCGCAGCGGCACCCAGACGCGGCCGTCGTTGCGCAGCGACTCCGACATCAGCGTCAGCTTCGACTGGTACTCGCCGGAGACGGGGATGCAGGTCGGGTGGATCTGCGTGTAGCAGGGGTTGGCGAAGTACGCGCCGCGCTCGTGCGCCCGCCAGATCGCCGTCGTGTTGCAGCCCTTGGCGTTCGTGGACAGGAAGAACACGTTCCCGTAGCCGCCCGTGGCCAGCACCACGGCGTCGGCGAGGTGGCGCTCGATCTCGCCGGTCACCATGTCGCGCACGATGACGCCGCGCGCCCGCCCGTCGGAGACGATCACGTCGAGCATCTCGTGCCGGGTGTGCATGGTCACGGTCCCGGCCGCGATCTGCCGCTCCAGCGCCTGGTACGCGCCCAGCAGGAGCTGCTGGCCCGTCTGGCCGCGGGCGTAGAACGTACGGGAGACCTGGGCGCCGCCGAAGGAGCGGGTGTCGAGGAGGCCGCCGTACTCGCGGGCGAAGGGGACGCCCTGGGCCACGGCCTGGTCGATGATGTTCACCGAGACCTGGGCCAGGCGGTAGACGTTCGACTCGCGGGCGCGGAAGTCGCCGCCCTTCACCGTGTCGTAGAAGAGCCGGTAGATGCTGTCGCCGTCGCCGCGGTAGTTCTTGGCGGCGTTGATCCCGCCCTGCGCGGCGATGGAGTGGGCGCGGCGCGGCGTGTCCTGGTAGCAGAACGACTTGACGTTGTAGCCCAGCTCGCCCAGCGTCGCCGCGGCCGAGCCGCCCGCCAGGCCGGTGCCGACCACGATCACGTTGAGCTTGCGCTTGTTGGCGGGGTTGACCAGCTTCGCGCTGAACTTCCGCTTCTCCCACCGCTCCTCGACGGGCCCGGACGGAGCCTTGGTGTCCCGAATCTCGGGGCCTTCCGTATATTTCATTACTTCACAACTCCGAAGGTGATCGCGAGCGGCGGCGCCAGGAACCCGATGACCAGCACGGCGGACACCAGCCCGGCGACCGGCCGGAGAGCCTTGTTCCGCGTGCGGTTGGCCCAGCCGAGGGTCTGGAAGGCGCTCCAGATGCCGTGCCGCAGGTGCAGGCCGACCATGACGACGGCGACCACGTAGATCAGGGTCACCCACCACCGGGACGCGTCGAAGCCGGCGATCATCCGGTCGGCGGGCGCGGAGTCGAAGCCCTTGGGGTTCACGACGCCGAAGGTCAGGTCCAGCAGGTGCCAGACGAGGAAGAGCAGGATCGTGAGGCCGCCGAACCGCATGATGTGCGTCGCGTAGCCGTTGGCCTGTGACTTCTTGGCGACGTACTTGACCGGCCTGGCGTGGCGGGCGCGACGGGCCAGCGAGATCGCGGCCCACATGTGCAGGACGACCGACGCGACGAGGACGACCTCGAGCAGGGTCAGCACCGTCCGATAGGGCGCGATCGGCTCCAGGAGCGTACGCAGCGCGTGGGCGTACTCGTTGAACGAGTCCCTGCCCAGGAAGATCTTGAGGTTGCCCAGCATGTGGAGGAGGAGGAAGAGCACCATCACGGCCCCCGTGACGGCCATGACGGCTTTCTTGCCGTTCGACGAGCGCAGGAACCCGCCGGGGCCCCTGCTCGATGGGGCGTTCTTGCGGGCGGGTACGGGCGCGGTGGCTGCGCCGCGCTCTATCGTGGCAGTCACATCTTCAAAAGCTAGGTATCCAGCCATGATCCGTCCAAGTCATGACGGATCTGGTTTCGATAGCCACCGGCTATGATGCTTGGTTTGTACGGTCGCCCCCTCAGGAATGACGCCGGTCGGTGCGAGGAAAATCACATGCAGTTGCAACAGCTCGCGTACTTCGTGGAGGTCGCGGAGACCAGGCACTTCACCCAGGCGGCCGAACGCATGAGGGTCGCGCAGCCGTCGCTCAGCAAGCAGATCAAGGCCCTGGAGGCCGATCTGGGCGCCCCGCTGTTCTCCCGGGCCCGGGGCAACGTCACGCTGACGCCGGCCGGTGAGGCGCTGCTGCCGCTCGCCCGCCGGATCCTCGCCGACGCCGACACCGCGCGGCAGGAGGTGGCCCAGCTCGCCGGGCTCCGCCGGGGCCGGGTGCGGCTGGGCGCCACGCCGTCGCTGTGCGCGGGGCTGCTGGCCGACGCGCTGGCCCGGTTCCACCGCGCGTACCCCGGGATCGAGCTGCTGGTGGAGGAGAGCGGCTCGCGCGACCTCGTCAGGGCGCTCGCGCGGGGGCAGCTCGACCTGTCGCTGATCATCCTGCCGCTGCAGAGCGACGACCCCTCGCTGGTGACCGAGGAGATCCTGCGGGAGAACCTGGTGGTGGCCGCCCCCTCCCACGAGCGGCCGAAGGGCCCGTACATGGAGATCGAGGCCCTGCGCCGGCGTCAGATGGTGATGTTCCGGCGCGGCTACGACCTCCGGGAGGCCACGCTGGCGGCGTGCCGGCAGGCCGGGTTCGAGCCCAGGTTCGCGGTGCAGGGCGGCGAGATGGACGCCGTGCTGCGGTTCGTGGAGGCGGGGCTGGGTGTGGCGGTGGTGCCCTCGATGGTGCTCGACGGGCGCCCGGGGCTGTCCGGCATTCCGCTCGCGCCGCCGGGGCTCAGCCGTACGATCGCGCTGGCCCAGCGCAAGGACGTCGAGCCGACCAGGGCCGCCCAGGCGTTCAGGGAGACCCTGCTGTCGTTCGTCGTGGAGGCCGGTCATGAAGGCACGCTTCCGCAAGGGGTGGATCTCATCGCAGAATGATCTGGACGGCCCGACTCCCCGGTGAGGCGTTTTTGACGGCACATCTTTCGGAGACGCTGACGCTGCTCCTCATCGAGGACGACGACGGTGACGCCTTCCTCGTGGAAGAGCTGCTCAAGGAGGCCGACGCGCCTCCGAAGATCTTCTGGGCGCGCAGCCTGCGGGAGGCCAAGGCCAAGCTGACGCCCCAGATCCAGTGCGTGCTGGTCGATCTCTCGCTGCCCGACGCGAGCCGCCTGGAAGCCCTGGAGGAGGTGCTGGCGCTCGCGCCGCACGCCGCCGTGCTGGTGCTCACCGGGCTCAGGGACGGGCACGTGGGCGTGGCCGCCGTCCAGGCCGGCGCGCAGGACTACCTGATCAAGGGCGACATCGACGCGCGGCTGCTGGCCAGGGCGATCAGGTACGCGATGGAGCGCAAGCGGGCCGACCTGGCCCAGCTCAGGCTCGTGCAGGCGGAGCTGACGGCCAAGGAGAACTCCCGGCTCCAGAGCGCCCTGCTCCCCGGCCCCCTGCTGCGCACCGAGGCGATCGAGCACGTCACCCGCTACCTGCCGGGCAGCGGCGGCACGCTGGCCGGCGACTTCTTCGACACCGTGCAGACGCCGGACGGCGCGGTCCACCTCGTGATCGGCGACGTGTGCGGGCACGGCCCCGACGAGGCCGCGCTCGGCGTGGCGCTGCGCATCGCCTGGCGCACGCTGGTGCTGGCCGGCCAGACGGACGACACGCTGCTGCGTACGCTCGACGCCGTGCTGCGGGCCGAGCGCAAGGCCCCCGAGATCTTCACCACCCTCTGCACGGCCACGATCGCCCCCGACCTGCGGCACGCCAGGATGCGCGTGGTCGGGCACCCACCGCCGGTGCTGGTGCGCGACGGCGCCGTCCAGGTGGTCGACGGCACGCCCTCCGGGCCGCCGCTCGGGATCTTCGCGGACGCGGAGTGGTCGGTGATCGACGTACCCCTGGGCGAGGAGTGGTCCATGATGCTCTACACCGACGGCCTGATCGAGGCCTCGGTGAGCGAGGGCGAGGAGCTGCTCGGCGTGGACGGCCTGCTCGATCTCGTACGCGAGCACGGCGCCATCGACCTCGACCGGCTCATCGCCCACGTCGGCACGCTGAGCGACGACCTCGCCGCGGTCCTGGTCCGGAGGAGGAGACGATGAGCATCAACCCGCTGCCTCCCGCCAAGGAGCCGACGGGGCTGGGCAAACTGCCTGTGGCCCGGTGGTTCCTGGTCATGGGCGCGGTGGCCGGCGTCGTGCTCCTGGCCGGGATCGTGGTCGCGATGATGATCGGCGCGCGGGCCCGCTCGCTGGCGCGGACGCCCGCCGTGGAGGAGCAGCTCGACCGGCTCAACCTGGCGCTGATCGTGCTCTTCGCGGTGATGCTCGCGTTCGGCGTGGCGCTGGCCTTCGTCATCCGCTACGTCGTGCTGAAGCCCATCGACCAGCTCGCCCAGCAGGTCCGAACGGTGGCCGCCGGCGACTTCGACCACACCCTGCACGTCGACAGGCCGGCGGAGCTGGCCGAGCTGTCCAGCCACGTCGACTCCATGCGCGCCCGCATCGTGGCGGCCTGGCGCACGGCCGACGACCAGGCCGAGGAGCTGCGCAGGTCGAACGGGGAGCTGGAGCAGTTCGCGTACGTGGCCAGCCACGACCTGCAGGAGCCGCTGCGCAAGGTCGCCAGCTTCACGCAGATGCTGGAGCAGCGCTACGGCCCCCAGCTCGACGACCGGGCCAAGCAGTACATCCACTACGCCGTCGACGGCGCCAAGCGCATGCAGCTGCTGATCAACGACCTGCTCGACTTCTCCAGGGTCGGCCGGGTGACCGGCGAGCGGACCCCGGTCGACGCGGGCAAGGCGCTCGACACGGCGCTGGAGAACCTGTCGGCCACGATCGAGGACACCGAGGCCACGGTCACCAGGGACGAGCTGCCCAAGGTCAAGGCCAACCGGCTGCAGCTCACCCAGCTGTTCCAGAACCTGATCGAGAACGCCGTCAAGTTCCGCTCCGAGGAGCCCCCGCGCGTCCACATCGGGGCCACCAGGTCCGGCGGCATGTGGGAGTTCAGCTGCTCCGACAACGGCATCGGGGTCGAGGCCAAGTACGCCGACCGCATCTTCCTGATCTTCCAGCGACTCCACGCCCGCGACGTGTATCCGGGTACTGGCATCGGGCTGGCACTATGCCGCAAGATCGTCGAGTATCACGGCGGACAGCTCTGGCTCGACGGCGGTGCCGAGGGCCAGGGCGCGACGTTCCGCTGGACGCTGCCGGCCGCGGGAGACGACGATGAATGACGGGCGCCCCATCGAGGTGCTCCTGGTGGAGGACGACCAGGGTGACATCCTGCTCACCAGGGAGGCCTTCGACTTCAACAAGGTGCGAAACCGCCTCAACGTGGTCAACGACGGCGAGCAGGCGATGGCGTACCTGCGCAACGAGGACGGCTACTCCGACGCGCCGCGCCCCGACCTCATCCTGCTCGACCTCAACCTGCCCCGGATGAGCGGCATGGAGGTGCTGGCCGAGGTCAAGGCCGACGCCGGGTTGCGGACGATCCCGGTGGTGATCCTGACGACCTCCGAGGCGGAGGAGGACATCCTGCACAGTTACCGGCTACATGCCAACGCCTATGTGTCCAAACCGGTGGATTTTGAACAATTTATCCGAGTTGTCCGGCAGATAGATGATTTTTTCGTGACCGTGGTTAAGTTGCCCGCCCAAGGGCATCGACCCTGACGGGCGGACGTGACAGGAATCACAGCTAGTCATCGAAATTGTGAGTGACCCTGCTCACAAAATTCCATGCTGTCGTCGTAACGTATCCCCCACCAACGCGCGCCTGAGCGGTCGGTCGCCGCCGCGCGCCCAGCGAATACGAAAACCACGGACCCCCTGCGCGACGGGTCCGCGGGAGGTGGAGAGGTCCGCGATGACCCAGACGACGCCCGAAGCACCGGTCAGAAGGCAGCGAGCGCAAGTCAAGGTGCGCACCCTGCGCACCGACAGATGGTGGCTGGTCCCGCTGCTGACGTTTCTCGGGCTCAGCTCGTTTCTTGTCTACGGCGTGTGGGCGATCATCGACAACAGCTATTTCGTCGATCCCTACATTGCGCCGTTCTCGTCGCCATGTCTGGCGACCTCATGTCCCGAGGGGGCCCGGCTGTTCGGCTGGGCTCCGTTCGGCGACTGGTACGCACTCCCGCCGGGGCTGCTGATCCTCGGCCTGCCGGGCGGTTTCCGGCTTACCTGCTACTACTACCGCAAGTCCTACTATCGCTCCTTCTGGCTCTCGCCTCCGGCGTGCGCCGTTCAGGAGCCGCACGGCAAGTACACCGGTGAGCGGCGTTTCCCGCTGATCCTGCAGAACATCCACCGGTACTTCTTCTACGCGGCCATCGTGATCGGCCTCATCCTGGCCTACGACGCCGTCCTGGCGCTCGTCCACAAGCCGATCGGCCTGGGCACCTGGATCCTGGTCGCCAACGCCGTCCTGATCAACGCCTACACGCTGTCGTGCCACTCCTGCAGGCACATCACGGCGGGCAGGCTCAACCACTTCTCTCGTCACCCGCTGCGCTACCGGGCCTGGACGTTCGTGTCCAAGCTCAACGCCAAGCACCAACCCCTCGCGTGGGCCTCGATGTTCTCCGTCATGGGCGCCGACCTCTACGTCCGCCTGGTGGCCAAGGGCATCATCGCCTTCCCGTACGCGTAAGGACCAGCCTCAGTGGATAACTCGACTAACACAGAGCGTCACGAATACGACGTCGTCGTCATCGGCGCGGGCGGCGCCGGCCTGCGGGCCGCGATCGAGGCCCGTCAGCAGGGCAAGAAGACGGCGATCGTGTGCAAGTCGCTGTTCGGCAAGGCGCACACCGTCATGGCCGAGGGCGGCGCCGCCGCCGCGATGGGCAACGTCAACCCGGCCGACAACTGGCAGGTGCACTTCCGTGACACCATGCGCGGCGGCAAGTTCCTCAACAACTGGCGGATGGCCGAGCTGCACGCCAAGGAGGCGCCCGACCGCGTCTGGGAGCTGGAGGCCTGGGGCGCGCTGTTCGACCGCACCAAGGACGGCAAGATCAGTCAGCGGAACTTCGGCGGGCACGAGTACCCGCGGCTCGCACACGTGGGCGACCGTACCGGCCTGGAGCTGATCCGCACCCTGCAGCAGCGCGTCGTCGCCCTCCAGCAGGAGGACTACGAGACGCACGGCGACTACGAGGCCTACATCAAGGTCTTCGCCGAGTGCACGATCACGCGGCTGCTCAAGGACGGCGACCGGATCTCGGGCGCGTTCGGCTACTGGCGCGAGACCGGGAACTTCGTGCTCTTCGACGCCCCGACCGTGGTCCTGGCCACGGGCGGCATCGGCAAGTCGTACGTCGTCACGTCCAACTCCTGGGAGTACACCGGCGACGGCCACGCCCTTGCCCTGCTCGCCGGCGCGAACCTGATCAACATGGAGTTCATCCAGTTCCACCCCACCGGGATGGTCTGGCCGCCCTCCGTGCGCGGCATCCTCGTCACCGAGTCCGTCCGCGGTGACGGCGGCGTGCTGCGCAACTCCGAGGGCAAGCGGTTCATGTTCGACTACATCCCTGACGTGTTCAAGGACAAGTACGCGACCACGGAGGAGGAGGGCGACCGCTGGTACACCGACCAGGCCAACAACCGGCGCCCGCCGGAGCTGCTGCCGCGTGACGAGGTGGCCCGCGCGATCAACGCCGAGGTGAAGGCCGGTCGCGGCTCGCCCCAGGGCGGCGTGTTCCTCGACGTCTCCACCCGGCTCCCTGCCGAGGAGATCAAGAAGCGGCTGCCGTCGATGCACCACCAGTTCAAGGAGCTGGCCGACGTCGACATCACCGCCGAGCCCATGCAGGTGGGCCCGACCTGCCACTACATCATGGGCGGCGTCGAGGTGGACGCCGACACCGCCGCGGCGGCCGTGCCCGGGCTCTTCGCCGCGGGCGAGGTGTCCGGCGGCATGCACGGCTCCAACCGGCTGGGCGGCAACTCGCTGTCCGACCTGCTGGTGTTCGGGCGCCGGGCGGGCGCGGGCGCGGCGGCGTACATCGACTCGCTGGAGGCGCGTCCCCAGGTCCTGCCCGAGCTCGTGGAGGAGGCCCGCGAGGAGGCGATCGCGCCGCTGGGGCGCGACGGCGAGAACCCGTACGAGGTCCACCACGAGCTCCAGCGGACGATGAACGAACTGGTCGGCATCATCCGCAAGGCCGAGGAGGTCTCCGAGGCGCTCCAGGGCGTGGAGAAGCTCAAGGAGCGCGCGCAGCTGGTCGGCGCGGCGGGGTCCCGCATCTACAACCCCGGCTGGCACCTCTCGATCGACCTGCGCAACATGGTGCTGGTCTCGCAGTGCGTGGCGCGCGCCGCGCTGCTGCGCGAGGAGAGCCGCGGCGGGCACACCCGCGACGACTTCCCCGGGATGAACCCGGACTGGCGCCGCAAGCTGCTCGTCTGCTCCACCGAGGACGGCTCCACGGTCAAGGTCGAGGAGAAGCTCCAGCCGTCCATGCGCGACGACCTGATCACCCTGTTCGACCGGGACGAGCTGAAGAAGTACCTCACCGAGGAAGAGATTGCCGAGTTCGACGGGATTTCGAAATGAGTTACAAGGCGAAGTTCAAGGTCTGGCGCGGTGAGGGCGGCGAGGGCAAGCTCGAGGACTTCACCGTCGAGGTGAACGAGGGCGAGGTCGTCCTCGACATCATCCACCGGCTGCAGGCCACGCAGGCGCCCGACCTGGCGGTGCGCTGGAACTGCAAGGCAGGCAAGTGCGGCTCGTGCAGCATGGAGATCAACGGCAAGCCGCGGCTGGGCTGCATGACCCGGATGTCCACGTTCGAGGAGGACGAGACCATCACGGTCACGCCGATGCGGACCTTCCCGGTCATCAAGGACCTGGTCACGGACGTCTCGTTCAACTACCAGAAGGCGCGGGAGGTCCCGTCCTTCACGCCTCCGGCCGGCGTCCGGCCCGGCGAGTACCGGATGCAGCAGGTCGATGTCGAGCGGTCCCAGGAGTTCCGCAAGTGCATCGAGTGCTTCATGTGCAACAACGTCTGCCACGTCATCCGTGACCACGAGGAGAACAAGGCCAACTTCTCCGGCCCCCGGTTCCTCATGCGGATCGCGGAGCTGGACATGCACCCGTACGACGTGGCCGACCGCCAGGAGGCGGCGCAGGACCAGCACGGGCTCGGCTACTGCAACATCACCAAGTGCTGCACCGAGGTCTGCCCCGAACACATCAAGATCACCGACAACGCGCTCATCCCGATGAAGGAGCGCGTGGCGGACCGCAAGTACGACCCGCTGGTGTGGCTCGGCAACAAGATCTTCAGGCGCGCCAAGTAGGCACACGCGAATGAGGGGGGCTGGATCTCCAGCCCCCCTCATTTCGTTGCCCGGCTACTTCTTGCGGCCCCAGCGCCTGCGCTTGGGGTCCGGCATCTCCTTGGTCGCCTCCGGCTGCTCGGGCTCCGGCGGCAGCGGCTGGACGAGGGTCGCCTCCGAGTCCGGCGCCAGGTAGGGCGGCGGGTCGTAGTCCTGCTGCTCCTGGTTCCTGGGCGGCGGGTCGAACAGCGAGGTGCCGCCCTGCCACGGCTCCGAGTCGCCGGACTCCGACGCCGAGGCCGGGCCGAGCGGGCGCTCCTGGCCGGGGACGTCGTACGGGTCGCCGCCGCCCGGCGGGATGTCCTGCGACGGCGGGGCCGCCGGGACCACCGGCTCGAACGGGTCGCGGAACTCCTTGGGCTCTGGCGGCTCGTGGTTGTAGGAGTCGAACTCGTCCGGGTGCAGCACCACGGGCTCCGGCGCCGGCGGGGTCTCCTGCGCGTAACCCTGGGGCGGGTACGCGGGCGGCTCCTCGTAGCCGGGCACCGGGCCGCTCGGATACGTCTGCACCGGGACGAAGCTGATGATCGGCGCGTACGCCGTGCCGCCCGGATAGCCCGGCGCGGGGAAGGCCGCCGTGCCGTAGTAACCGGGCCCCGCGGGGTAACCGCCACCCGGCGGCGCGGGCATGTCCGGCCGGCCCATCGGCGGTCCGGCCTTCCGCACGGCCGCCGCGTGGGCCATCCTGCGCAGCCGTCCCTCGAAGATCAGCACGGCGAAGAGCGCGAGCAGGACCAGCACCAGCGCCGGGATGCTGAGCTTCTGCGTCAGCGACTTCTGGTCGAACTCCGGCGCCGCGTTACGCAGCTCCAGCGGCACCTCCTCGGAGGAGGCGGGCTGCGTGTCGGTCGGCTGCACCGCCGCCGACGGCGGCGTGGCCGGATCGGAGGAGGCGACCTCCGGGATGTCGATGGACGTCTCGGGGGTGTTGCTCTGCGTGGGGGTCGAGCTCGGGACGGGCAGCGGCTGGGGGTTGTCCTCCTGCGGCGGGGCGCTGGTGGTCGCCGGAGGCGTCGTGCTCTTCGTCGGCTTCGGGGTCTTGCTGGCCTTCGTCGGAGACGAGGTGACGGTCCTGGTGACCGTCGTCTCCGGATCCTCGGGCTCCGGCGTGCCCGCCGTCTCGGTGACCGTCACGGTGGTCTGCGGCGTGGTGTCGCACAGCTCGGCGGCGTCACAGGGTTCGATCGGGTCGTACGCCGACACGGACGCGCTCGCGCTCTGTACGATGAACGGCGTCGCTCCGGCGCCGGCCAGACCCAGCGCCAGGACGACGGCAGCCGTGGCCGTCGCTCGCGTGCGTGCCACCGGTGCCCTCCGCGTATCCCGGAACCTTGGTCAAGGGAATACTAGTCGGGTCAAAGTAACAGTAAAGCCCGAATTAACCTACGTTTTGCTTTTTCGGCGTCTTTGCACCGTGCCAATCAACCACAGGGCTCCCAGCAGGACTCCGATGCCCCCTGCGGCCAGCGGCAGACCCTTCGGTCCGTCCAGCGGGCTCACCCAGGCGACAGGGCGGGTGTGCTTGCGCGCCGCGGCGACGTTCCACGGCAGCGGCACCACGCCCTCGGCACCGTGCGCGGACTGCCCGGCCTCCTCCTGAGCGACCTGCGGCGGCGCCACGCCGGGCGCGCCCGGGACGCCGAACCCGCCGGCGATGCCGGACCCTCCCGCGATGCCGGGCCCGCCCGGGATACCAAGCCCACCGGGGATACCGGACCCGCCCGCGATACCAGGCCCACCCGCGATACCGGGCCCGCCTGCGATGCCGGACCCGCCGCCGAGCAGCGGCGGTGACGCGCCGGGCAGGACCAGCGCGGGCGGGGCGCCCGGCGCCTGCTGCGGAACGACTTCCGGCAGCTGCGGCGCGGCCTGAGGCGCCTGCGGTACGGCCTGGGGCACCTGCGGCGCGCCCTGAGGAGGCAGCAGCAGACCCTGGGGCACCTGGGGTACCTGCGGTACGGCCTGAGGCTGCCCGGGCACGCCCTGAGGCAGCTGAGACAGCCCTGGCGCAGCTTGGGGCCGGGGGACGCTCTGAGGCGCCGCGAGGCCACCGATCTCGGCGATCCCGGTCTTCACCCGGCGCCCCGCCCCTCCGGCCACCCCACGCCGCTGCACGCCCCCGGGCCGCTGTCCCAGGGCCTCGGGTATCGCGCCTGCCTCGGCGAGCAGCCGGCGCTTGGCACGCGCCCCGGTGAGCCCCTCGACGTCGGCCCGCCCCTTCGTCCAGGCCCCGGAAGGCAACTGCCCGGCGGGCTCCTGCGGCTGGGCGAGCTCCCCCGCCCCGGCGGGAGCGGCTCCGGAAGGAGAGCCGGGATCGGCGGGCCCCGGCTCCGCCGGGCTCACGCGGACCGCCGGGCCACTGAAGCCCGCGTCCTCGTCCATGACGCGCATGGCGGCGACCTTGGTCTTGGTCGTGAGCGGATCCCCCGGGCCGGCCCGCATCCCGGCCACCGCCGCGAGCACCACCTGCTTCGTCCCCGACGGCGTGGTGAGCGTCACGTCCACGGCCAGCTCACCGTCGATGTCCCCCAGCTCGCACACCCGCGCCCCGGGCGGGACCGTGCTCGTCAGCCTCGAACCGCCCGTGACGCTCAACGCCTGCGCCGCCAGGGCCCGCGTCGCCCGAACCCCGCCCTTGGCGACCCCCAGGCCCGTCCCGACCGCGGGCACGGTCACGGAGGTCGTGGAAGTAGAGGACGAGGTACCGGAGGACGCGCTATCAGAGGACACGTCCAGAACCGCCGAGTCGCAGGTCACCTCCGTCAGCGCCGACGCCGGGCTGGCCGCCACCGCCACCTTGACCCCGTCGGCCATCCCGTTCAGCCGCACCCGGAACCGCTGGACGTCACCCGTCCTGATCCACGTCCCTGGCGTGCTCACCCGCTCCAGCACCAGCGACACCCGAGAGGCCGCCAAGGGTACGGAGGGCACAGCCGCCAGGATCAGTGCCCCCGCAATGATCCAGCCACGCCGCATGACGCCCAACTCCCCCAATACGACAGATGTCACTCGCAGTAATCATTCTGTCACAGAGGGGGAGCACTTAATCCCGCGAAAGGAGCAGATTTTCCACAGTCTTCATAACGGGCAGATCACCCCCGAGCCACTCAACCGAGTAGTACTCGCCGGGCCCCAGCCACCGCAGTTCCAGGTGCTCGCGGGCCTCCGGTACGCCCGAGGCCACCGAGCACAGCCACACGCGCAGCACGTACCCCTCGGAGAGCGCCCAGTCACCGCCCACCTGCTCACCCACCGTGACCTCCACGCCGAGCTCCTCGCGGCACTCGCGGACGAGCGCCGCGGTCTCGCTCTCGCCGGGGTCCACCTTCCCGCCGGGGAACTCCCAGCCGCCCGCGAGCGCCGGAGGCTCCGCGCGCTGGGCGGCCAGCACCCGGGCGCCCGGGGCGACGATCACCGCGGCCACCACGACCGTGTCGAAATCATTCACAGGGAAGGATTCTGCAGCTTCTTCAGCTGCTCCAGTACGTCGGGGTTCTGCAGGGGGCGGGTGAAGCCGAGGCGGTTGTCCCGCGCCTGGTAGCTGGTGACCTTGATCGGCCCGCACAGCCGGCAGCGGGCCTCCAGCATCTTGCCCTTCGACACAACCAGCCCGACGTGCCCGGGATTGTCGGCGGACGTGCCCGGACCGGCGTTGAAGAACACCAGGTCACCCGGCTGTTCCTGGCCGTCTAAAACCTTCACGCCGAACGGCCACTGCCCGAACGTCGTACGCGGGATCGTCAGCCCCGCCTCCCGATATGCGGAGAAGATGACACCCGAGCAGTCGAACGCGTCGGGCCCCGTCCCACCCCACAGATACGGCTTGCCGCGCTGCGCCAGCGCGTATTCCAAAATCTTGGCCACGATGTCGCTCGGCGCGGCCTCCACCAGCGAGTCGTCGCATTCCCCCGAAGCCTGCGGCGGCACCTTGACGTCGCCGGACTTGGCGTACTTCCTGGCGATCGCCTCGACCTGGTCCACGTACCACCAGGCCCGGTTGTAGACGAACAGCGCCTGGCGCACGTTCTCGGGGGCGCCGTTGCGCTTGAGCATCCGCGCGGCGCCCAGGATCGCGTCGGCCGGGTTGTAGACGTCGCCCACGCCGTCGCCGTCGCCGTCGGAGGCGTACCCGGTGAACTTCGACGACATCGCCACCCTGGCCTTGCCGCCCCACGTGGAGATCAGGAACTGCATCGGCCCGGCCGCGCCCGCGTAGTTCGTGCCGCTCTTGACCCCGGGAAGGTTGGAGCGGCCGTGGTCGGTCTCGCGCTTGCCCACGGCGGCCAGGATGTTCCACTGGACGCCGATCTTCTTGCCGTACTCCTTGTAGAACTCCAGGTATTCGGCCGGGATGTCCGACGTCGCCGAGTCGGACACCTCCTCCACCTGCTTGCTGTCGTTGCAGTCGGGAGAGATGCCGCCGTCGCTGAGGAACGACGGCATCGAGATCAGCAGCATCGGCGACACGATGACCGCCACCAGGAGCAGCACGCCGGCGGCGCCGATCAGCAGGGCGAGCCGGGTGCGTGAGAGCTTCACCCCGAGATGTCCCCCTCCTGGCCTTCCGCGGCGGGCCGGATGTCGAAGATCCGCCAGTCGGCTCCCGACTGGGTCACCGTGACCGCGTACTCCTCCTGAGTCGTCTGGTTACCGCTCTTGGCGGTGACCTGCCTCGCCGAGGCGACCACGAAGATGATGGAGCTCTTCTCGATCTGCCTGATCTCCTTCAGCCTGGCCGTGGCCGTGGAGACGGTCTGGTCGTTGCGGTTCTGCTCGATGGTGCCCGCCGAGGTCATGGTCCTGGTCAGCTCGTTGCCGAGCTCGGCCGTCGTGTACGCCTTCACGCGGGCCGCGTACGCCGCCGGGTCCTCGTCGTACCTGAAGGTGCCGTACGCGGCGGTGAACCGCTCGGCCAGGTCCGCCGTCGCGGCGAGCTGCTCCTTCCTCATCGGCAGGTACGAGTAGACGTCGAACGGCGCGGCGCTCGCGGTCGCCAGCGGCGTGTTCGCCGGGGCCGGCGCGCTGACGACCCCGGTCGGCTCCTGCCTGGGCTCGGCCCGGTCCTGCGAGTCGGGCCACATGGTCAGGTAGATGCCGACCGCGGCGATGACCACGACGACGGCGGCGAAGGCCACCCCTCGCCTGTCACCTCGCTGCACCATGTTTGCTCAGTCCTTGTCCGGGCTGCTCGGCTTGAGCCAGAACGGCACATCCGGGCTGTCGCCGCCGGAGCCGCCGCCGTTGCGGCTGCCGCGCAGCCAGAGGGGCGGGGCCTCGGAGGTGCGCGGCGAGGGCTCGTCCGAGCCGAAGATCCTGGGGCCTCCCGAGCCGCCGCTCGACCGGGCGCCGCCGTTGGCCCTCGAACCGCCGCCGAACAGGCTGCCACCCGAGCCGCCACCAGAACCGCCGCCCGAACCACTGCGCGACCCGCCGCCCGAGTTCCCGCCCGAGCCGCCGCCGAACAGCCCGCCGCCGCCACCGCGCGAACGGGTGCCGCCCGACCGGGACCCGCCCGAGCCGCCGAACCGCGAACCGCGCGACCCCGACGAACCGCCACGGGAGGCCCAGCCGCCGCCGGACCGGCCGCCGAACCAGCCGCCCGCCGAGCCGCCGCCGGAGGAACCACCGGAGCCGCCGGAGGCCGTGCCACCGGAGCCGGCCGCGCCGGCCGTCCGGGGGCCGCCTGCCGCGGGACCGCGGGAGCGGGTGGGCGTGCCCAGGTTGAGCGGTGGGGCGGTGCCCCTGCGAGGCTCCAACGGCACCCTGGCGGCCGCCTTGCCGCCCTGCGCGTCGGTGTCCAGCGGCGCCGCCGTGGCCGGGACCCTGGTGCCCGAGGGAACGCCTTCGCCCTCCTCGGCGCGTACCCGGGCCTGCCCCGCGGTGGCCGCCGCCGAGGCCGCGGCGCCCGCCGCGCCGGCCACGCCGGCCGCCCTGATGAGCGGCTCGGCCTTGCGCAGCCCCCAGCGGCCGATCCGGGCCGAGGCGACCGGCGGCAGCGCGCCCGCGGACCGTTCGAGGACCGACGAGCTCGCCGCCTCGCCCAGCATGCGGGTGGCGACCGTGTGGCCGTTCATCGAGGCGAACAGGTGCTGGAACGGCCTGCGGTAGAAGAACACCGCGATCGTCAGCAGGGCCATGAACAGCACCTGCAGGCCCCAGGGCATGGCCGTGGAGATGATCAGGGCATAGCCGTACACGAGGACGCTGAGCACCAGCGTGAGCACGGCCTGTCTGAGCAGCGTGCCGATGAGCATCTCCACCCAGCGCATGGCCACGATCCGGCCGCTGCCCGGATGGACGCCGATCAGCAGGAACACCGGCCCGAGGATCAGCAGCAGCAGGAAGCCCACCTTCAGCACCAGCAGCGAGACCGCCACCAGGAAGATGAGCAGCCCCGCCACTATGGCCGCGATGAACGCGCCGACGGCCACGCCGAGCCGGTTGGACCAGTCACGGCCGGAGAAGACGGTGTAGACGGGGTCGTTCTTGAGCTTGTCGGCCAGCGAGGCGTACTCCGACTGGCGGGCGCCCACGTCGGGCGCCGGCTGGCCGGCCACGGCCCGCGGGACCGACTGCATCTCCAGCACCTTGCGGCCCCAGTCGCGCACGATCGGCTGCTGCGGGTCGGCGGTGCCGAACAGGCCCACCAGCCACGGCTTGCAGACCAGCGTGGACCACAGCGCGTCGGCGTTCTGGTCGACGCCCGGCGTGCCGCTCTGGGCGTAGCCGCCGGCCTGGACCTTGGCCTCGCCCCCGCCGGGCGGCGGCAGGCAGGACGCCCCGCCCGCGCCGGGCAGGCCGGAGAAGGCCGAGTTGACGACCTCGCCGGTCTTGTCGGTGACGACCTTGCCCAGGCCCGTGAAGTCGCCGGGACGGCTGAGGAACCAGACCGCCACGGTGACGGCCAGCACCATCCAGATCACGCCCTCGGCGGTCGTGGTGGCGCGCTTGCGGATCAGCCCGTACCAGGCCAGCCAGATGGCGCCGAGGATGACGACCGGCTGCAGGAAGGGCCAGTACATGGCCTTGGAGAGGTTCGTGACGATGTCGTCGACGACGTCCTTGATCGCCTGGAGCGGCCCTTCCGTCGCCGCCGCCTGGTACGTGGTGATCGTCAGCCGGTCGATGGCCTTGGCCGCGGTGAAGATGCCGTTGGCCCACATGTTGCCGAGCACGGCCACGTACTCGGAGCAGCCCAGGTCATGGGTGTGCCAGAACTGGCCGCTCATGCCGAACTGGCTGTAGTTGGTGGTCGGCGTCTGCGGCCCGCCCGGGGGAGCCGGGGCCTGGATCAGGCCGTCGGTGCCGCCGCCGACCATCTCCGGGTTGAGCGGGCCCGACAGGTCACAGGGTGCCGCGGCGGCCGGGGCCGACAGCCCGCCCACCACGATCGGGACCACGAGAATGCTCGTGACGAGCGCGAACGCCAGTGCGAGCCGTCGAGACAGCCTGATCTTCATGACCGTACCTCCTGCGCCCTGCCCACGCCCCCCTGAAGATCATCATGCCCGCTGCCGTCGGGTTTGTCGTGCGTCGGGTTCGTGTCGAGCCAACGGAGAAGTTCCTCCGAGATGAGGTCTACTCCGATCCGCCCCGCCCTGCCATCCAGATCACGGAAAATGCATTCGCCGTTGCCGAGCGAGCGCAGCACGGCCTTGTGCTCTTCCGACTGCTCCACCCCGAGCAGGGACAGGACGTGGTCCACCTCCACCCGTTCGGTGGACCTGAACGCGAAGACCGACGACAGGCAGTTCGTCACCTGCTCGTTGAGCAGGTCGCCCGCGTTCTGCGAGACCAGCACGAGAGCGGTGTTGCGGGAGCGGCCCATCCGGCTGACCTCGGGCACCAGCTTGGCGCCCTCGGGCGTGGAGGTGATCGCCCACGCCTCGTCCAGGAAGATCGCCTTGGGGGCGCGCCGGTCGAGGCCGTTCATCAGCCTGCGCGCGAACTGGGAGACCAGGTAGAGCAGCGCCACCGACAGGCGCTGCTCGTAGGAGTAGTCGTCCCTGGTCGTGGCCACGTCGGGCAGCGTCAGCCCGCCCAGCGTGAACACGGTCGTCCACCCCTCGCTGTCGATCTGGTCGCCGCCCGAGGCGTCGAAGCAGAGCCTGGCCAGGTGCATCTCCGACATGGAGCGCAGCACCGCGCCCAGGTTCTTCGACGCGGGGTCCTCGGCCTGCTCCAGGAACTCGACGACCTTGCCGAGCGACGGGTCGGGCGCGTTGGAGACCGCGGCCACCGCCTGGATCATCGCCGACTCGCGCTCCTCCGACATGCGGGGCAGCAGCAGCCGCAGCGTCTCGGTGGCCATGGTCTTCTTCGCCGCGATGTCGTCGCCGAACGAGAACGGGTCGAGCAGCCCCGGCGCCGCCGACCCCAGAGGGATGATGCGGGCCTTGCGGCCCCGCTTCTCCAGCAGGCGCACGAGCGACTCGGCGTCGCCCTTCGGGTCGATCACCGCGACCGTCACGCCCCTGAGCGCCATCTGGTAGATCATCAGCAGCGCGAGCGTGGTCTTGCCGCCGCCGGGCTCGCCGGTGATCGCGATCGCGGTCGGCCGGTTGCGGGTGGCCGCCACCAGCGGGTCGAAGTGCACGATGCTGCGGGCCCTGCCGACGGTCTCGCCGATGTACGGGCCGCGCCAGCCCTCGGTGCCGTCGCCCAGCCGGTCGCCGAGATCGACGGTGGCGGTGGCCATGCCGCCCGCGATGGTGCGCAGCGGCTGGCGCTGCGCGTAGGCGTTGACGCGTACCTTCTCGCCCGGCAGCGTCTCGCAGAACAGCGAGAACTGGTCGCCCGTCGAGTTGACCACGTCGATGCCCATGTCGCGGTAGTGCTCGACGACCGCCTCGACGCGCTGCACGCACATGTCCTCGGTGGGGGCCGACACGATCAGGCGGTGCCAGCCGTACACGAAGGGCAGGCGCTCCTTCGTGATGCCGTGCTCCAGCATGCGGGCCGCGTCGATCTGCTCGGCCAGCGCCAGCGGCGCCTCCGCGCCGGCCTCGCGGATGTGGTGGTCCATGTCGCGGGCGTGCGCGAGCTTGCGCGCGACGTCCTTGGACGCCTTGACCGGCGGGATCAGCCGCATCCGCGACGAGATCTCCACGGGGAACGCCAACTGGTCCGCGAAGTGCATCCACGGCTCGCCGTCCGGGAACGGCATGAGGTCGGGGAACCTCGCGAACGACAGGTAGGCCACGTACGAGTCGCCCTGCGGCTGCACGATGCGCAGCAGCGACCTGCCGTTGTGGATCTCCCCCTCGACCAGCGACTCGATCTCGCCCTTGCCCCAGCGCCGCTTCGGACTGGCCGACGGCGGCGGATCGCCGAGCGCGCCCGAGGCCGCGTGCTGGAACAGCCAGGCCACCTCCACGGACGTGGCGTGCCTGGCGTAGAGGGCGCTCGACGCGAGCGCTCTGCCGAGGCGTTCGGCCTGCTCGGTCCAGCGCCCGATCTCGCTGTCGGGGACGTGGTCGTCCTCCATGCCGAGCGCCTTCTCGGTCTTCTGGTAGAAGCCGAACAGCTGGGACAGCACGCCGGCGCCGAGCTGCTTGCCGCGCGGGCCGAGCCGTACGCCGAGGTAGACCTCCTTGGACCAGAAGTCCTTCGCCCAGACGTGCCGGTACATCTCCTCCAGGTAGTCGCGCCAGCCGGACCCCTCGTCGGACGTGGCGTTGAGCGCCATCGCCCACTCCGCGGCGGGGTACGTGCGGTGCGCGACCCTCAGGTGGACCTCGGCATCGGGCATCCTGATCGCGGCCAGCGCGATGGTGATGTTGGTGGCCAGCGCCTCGCGTTCGTCTGGTGTGACGAACTCGTAGCTGACCGTCGGAAGGCGGAAGTACGCCCATGCGCAGGTGTCCGTGAGCAGGATGCGGTCGTCGAAATAACGGACCCCAAGGCGCTGGTGCGCTCGTGCCGCCCTGCTCATGCCGCCCCCTCGGCGCATGAACGGGCCAGACCTGCTCGCTTGTTCACTTATCGCTCACCGATTCTCGTGCCCGGGGGGTCACTCGCCCACTCCTCCTCGCTCGGTCGGACGGTCTGTGCCTGTGCCGCGAAGCCCGCGATCACGACGCCGGCCAGAGCGAGGTAGGCCCGCTTGCCGGCCGCGCGCAACTGCCCCGGGTCGACGACCTCCACGCCCTCGGGCGCCAGGCCGTCCTCCCAGGGGACCCTGACGATGGCCCGGCACCTGCCCCTGGCCACCGACTCCGCCTGCTCGACGTCGGCCATCGAACGCCTGCTCACGCCGTTGACCACCATGACCGCACGCCTGCGCAGCTCCGCGCAGCCGTGCCCGTCGAGCCACTCGTACGTCATCGCCACCGCCTCGGACGCCTCCTCGCTCGCGGGGACCACCAGGACGAGCTGGTCCGCGTACGGCAGCAGCCTGGCCGCCAGCGCGGCGGCCGGGTCGATGACGGCGAGCTTGTAGTGGCGGTCCAGCAGGCGCATGGACTCGCCCAGCCGGTGGTCGGAGAAGAACGACCGGTCCGCCAGCCGCTGCTCGGCGCCCGCGTCGGTGTCCGCGCTGATCACCTCCAGCCCGGAGGCGGTCCTCGTGGTGTAACCACGCATCGTGAGATACCCGCTGACGCGGTCGAGCCCGGACAGCAGCGAGGTGAGGGTTTCTGGCGTCTCCGGCTGGATCTTGCTCGTCAGGGTGCCGCCGCCGGTGTTGGCGTCGACGGCCACGACCCTGTCGTCGCGGTATCTGGCGAAGGTGTGGCCCAGCATGAGCGCCGTCGTGCTCTGACCGGCGCCGCCGGTGCAGCCCAGGACCACGATCCTGCGGCTGCCGCCGAACACGCCCCTGGCCCTGGCCTCGTCGACCTCGGACCCGTCCGTCCGGACCCCGCCGCCGCCGACGACCACCTGCGCGATCCTCCGCCACCCCCCGGAGTCACGCCCCACCACCGACTCGACCCGCCGCACCCGTCCTTCACCCGGACGCGGGACGGGCACGGGAGCGACAAAGTCACCACCCCGCTCCTGAACCGCACCCCGGCCATCACCCTCAGCCGCGGTCCGACCGTCACCCGCACTCGCCGCCGCAGTCCGACCGTCACCGGCACCCGCCGCCGCGCCCCGGCCATCACCAGCGCCTGCCGCCGTGCTCTGAGGGCCACCGGCGCCCGCCGCCGCAATGCGCCGGTCACCGGCCGCCGGACCACGTGCGTCGGGCACAGCCGCACCCTGGCCGCCGCGCGCACCGGGCAAGGGCGCACCCCGATCACCGCGCGTGCCGGGGAACTGCGCAACCTGGTCGCCACGCGTGCCGGGCAGGGACGAGCCCCGGTCGCCGCGCTTCCCGGGCAGAGGCGCAACCGGCGCATCGCCCTTAGCGGCGGGTCGCCGTGCCACGAAGCGCTCGGGCCGATCATCAACCGCACCAGGCTCCTGCGCATCGACGCCACCGGGCACATCAGCGCCGCTGGACACGTCAACGCTGCCAAGCACATCGGCAGTGTCAGGCGCTTCTGCGGTGCCGGGCACGTCAACGCCGCCGGGCACATCAACGCTGCCAGGCGCTTCTGCGGTGCCGATAGCTTCTGCGTTTCCGGGCACGTCGGCAGTGCCGGGCGCTTCTGCGGTGCCGGGCACGTCAGCGCCACCGGGCGCTTCTGTGTTGCCGGACGCGTCGGCGGCTCGCTGCGAGACGCCGCGCTCCGGCTCACCGTGCGCTGGCTCGCCGTGCGGCTCGTCATGCGATTCGTCGTGCGCCGCGACTGGCGCTTCCACGTCGCCGGGCGCATCTACGCCGTCGCCGTCACGTCCTTCGGCGTCCTCGCCGACCTCGCCGACCAGCTGCAGCGTGCGGCCCTTCGACCCGCCGTGCACCGCACCCGGCGCGTCCACGCCACCCGGCGCATCCACGGCCTCACCGACCGACTGCGGCGTATCGCCCTTCGGCCCCATCCCCTGGGCAGGCGCATCGCCCTTCGACTCCATGCCCGGGGCACTCGGCGCATCCGCGTTGTCGCGCATCTCGGCGACTTCGCCAACCGTCTCCGGTACATCGCCCTTACGCCCGTCGCCCGCCGCGTCCACACCATGCGCGCCCGCGACCTCGGCGGAGTGCGTTCCGGGGCGGGCGGTGGATGGGCGGGGCAGGGGCTTGGCGTCGGGGTTGAGCGGCGGCCAGACGCGCTGCGGCCCGGACAGCACCGGCGCGGCGCCCAGCCGGGGCGGCTGCCCCTTCCTGTGCTGGTCCCGCGCGACCTCGTCCTCGCGCCGCTCCTCTTCGGGTTCCTGCCGCTCCCCCTCAGGACGTCCCGAGGATGAGGATTCGGCGGGCGCGTCGGCGCTCGCCGCGAGCCGGCGCAGCCGCCGCAGCGCCTCGGTGTCGATGGGCTTGCCCGCGGCGGGCTTGTGGCCCTCCGCCTCACGAACCGGCCCGGCCGTCTCGCGCGCCGGCCCGGCCGTCTCACGCTCGGCCCGCGCGTCCTCGCGCGATCCGTGACCGAGCCCTTGTACGTCTCCGGCCCGGCCCACAACCTCCTGGGCCCGGCCCGCAACCTCCTGGCGCCCGGCGGCGGCTTCGCGGACCCGCGTCTCGGCGGCGGGCTCCTGAGCCCCGGCGTCGGCCAGAGCGGCGGCGGCCTCTCCCCACTCCGGGTGCTCCAGGGCGGGAGGCTCGGCGCTCTCGTGAACGCCGGGCGGCAGAGCGTCCTGACGGCGTCCAGGGCCGCCTGGAAGGGCCTTCTCGCGCCGCGGCGCACCGGCCCCGGCCCTCGGTGCCGAAGGCGGCGCCGTCTCGCGTGCCCGGGCCTTGAGGGCGGGCGCGGTGCCGCGGCGGGTGCCCCAGCGGCCGGTGGTCGGCTCCGCCACGGGAGCCTGGGAAGCGGCGGCGGCAGCGGCCGCGACGGCGGGGCGGACCTGGCGGGGCCCGGAGATCCGCTGGCCCTCGCGCCGACGCTGCGGCTGGCGGGCCTTGCGGGGCGCCTTCGACTTGGCCCGCGCGGGGGTGGTGCGCCAGACGCGCCCGGAGAACGTGATCGTCTCGGACTCCGACGTGGGCGCGAGGCGGTACCACGCCTTGGGCTGGCCCAGGTAGCGGAGCTGGGACTCCAGGAGCTCGGTGAGCCGCTTGCCCTCGATGACGGGACGGGTGGACAGCCACGTCACGATCCCGGGCGGCACGAGGTAGAGCACGTGCCACGGCATCTCCACGGGCACGCCCACCAGGACCAGCAGGAGCGACCACGGAACGAACACCCCGACGAAAACGCCGATCCAGACGATCGGGAGCGGCATCGGCAGCCGTAGGTCGTACAGCTTGTAGAGCCGCTTCTCGATCCGCCAGATGTTCGTATATGTGGGCAGGTCCACGCCGGTCCTCCTCTCCACCCGCTCGTACATGACCGCCGCGGAGCGGTCTCAACCCTTACTTGATGCCCAGTGCGCCCGCGATTGCCTTCGCCGTCACCTCAATGATGTTGGGAACGTAGAAGATCACGCCAATGGCCACAGCCAGTATCAGGAACTGTACGAAACGTGTGATCTCGCGGGTGAAGAGGAAGAAGAGCGCGACCACGGAGACGACGACAAGGAACAACGGGGCGAAGAACCCGCGCAGGAAGTCGGCCAGGCCCCCGGTGTCGGGACCGGTGGCCGGGGGCGTGGGCGTCATCTCGATCAAGTGGAGCAGTACGGTCTTCAAGGTCACTTCTTGTCCTCCCGGGGGGTACCGATGAGCGGCGTGGCCGTGCCTCTATCCAACAACCCGGCCGGCGCCGCGGATGTCGGCGACGAACCACTTGTCGCCCTGCTTCTCGACGGTCAGCCGGTAGGCCATCTCCAGCGTGCCGCCCACAGCCGCGGCATCGGTGGTGTCGGGGGTGGCGGGCGTCTCGCTGTTCGGCACGACCCACACCACGACCGCCTGGATCTCTCGGGTGGCACCCCCCACAGGCACCACGACCTTCTTCAGCTCCCTGAACGTGAACGTGCCGCCGAAGCTCGGCAGGGTCCGGCCCGCGGCGACGTAACGCTGCAGCCCGGCGGCGTCGCCGGAGGCGTAGTCGGTGAAGAAGCCCTTCAGTTGCTCTTTGAGCTCGCTCGCGGTGGCCTCGTCGGTCTCCGGCGCGGCCACCTGCGGCACGTCGGCCGGGGCCGGGGCGGGCAGGACCGCGGGCCGGCCGACGACGGCGAACCTGCTGCCGGACTCGTCGCCCGAGTAGTAGAGCGGGACCGACAGCATCAACCTGCGCGGGCCTGACTGGAAGGCCACGCTGACCAGGGCGTTGTGGGCGTCGCTCGCGTCGAGGTCGTACGGCTGGATGGCCACGGCCGCGAACTTGCCGTAGCCGTCCCAGCCCATTTGCGGATCCATGCCCTCGGCCAGGAAAGCGGCCAGCTTACGCGACCTGCTCGCCGCGTCGTCCGGGCTGAAATTGAGATAGACCCCGGCGAACTGGGCGGCGAAAGCCATGCCCCGATCGGCGGGAAAACCGTGATGAGCTGGCGCGACACCATTGGGCGTCGCTGCCGTTTGTTGAGTAAATCGCTCAAATGGGGCACGAACCCCATTAACCACGACAACGATGATAAGTGCCCAAAGAATGACACGACCGGTCCATACCAGCCATCGCCCGCCGCCACCCGGCCAGCCACGCCGCGGCCGCCGAGGCGGCGGCGCGTCGAAGTCAGCCGTGTCCAGGCGCGCGGAAAGCCCGGGGTCGCCAGCGATCCGAGGATCGTGCTGGACGGTAGACCTACGAGCCATCACGCCTCCGCTCGCGCCGATCCCCCCGGCTGGCGCGGTGTCGTCCGTTGCCGATCCCCATCATCCGCGGTGAAGTAGTCACCCTATCCGGTCTCCGCCATTGTTCCAGGAAAGCCACGCCCATGCTGCGGCATGACCGTCCTGACGGCAAACCGGGGCGGATGGCAGGCGTCATTGCCGATTCCTGAGACTTCCCGGTGGAATCAGCTTTTGACCAGGCCAGATACCTAAAATGGCATAGCCCGACGGCCACGGATTCCTGTCCAA
Source organism: Nonomuraea sp. NPDC005650 (assembly GCF_040605375.1). NCBI lineage: Bacteria > Bacillati > Actinomycetota > Actinomycetes > Streptosporangiales > Streptosporangiaceae > Nonomuraea > Nonomuraea sp. NPDC005650. Next base: position 246,966 of record NZ_JBEXCR010000005.1, on the reverse strand, counting down.
CCGGGCATGGACACTCGCTACCTGCGGATTTGGTTGGTATGGCTCGCGGAGCGGAGCCAGGGCCGTCAGGCGGGCTCCGGGTCCTGGCTGGGCCGCGGCTGACGCCTGCTGTGCAGGTCCACAACCGTCGGCTGCACCGCCCGCTCCAGGGAGCCGCGCAGATCCGCCAGCATGTCGGCGGCGTCCCGCTCGCGGATGCGCGTCACCATCTCGTTGCGCTCGTCGACCTTCCTGCGCAGGTACGCCTCGCGGTTGACGCGCAGGCCGTACATGAGCTCGACCCTGATCAGGGCGAGCTCCTCCTCGAGGCTGATGCCCGCGAGCGTGGGTGCAGGACGTCGTTTCCGGATGATGCGACGGATCATTGAGGGCCTCCCGAGTCAGCGTGAACGCCGTGACGATTCGACGCGCGGGGGCCCAAAGTGGTTGACGCATCAGTTATCCCGGGATCAGACGTCCTACCGATTCCCGGGATCAGACGTCTTCTGAGGGGGCATCGCCGCCGTCACCGAAGGTAACTTACCGTAGCGAACGGCGGCTTTCCGTGATTGACCACGCGGACACCCCGGCCCGTGCTCAGACGTTGAAGCGGAACTCCACCACGTCGCCGTCGCGCATGACGTAGTCCTTGCCCTCGACGCGGGCCTTGCCCGCCGAGCGGGCGTTGGCGATGGAGCCCACCTCGACCAGGTCGTCGAAGGAGACGACCTCGGCCTTGATGAAGCCGCGCTGGAAGTCGGTGTGGATCACGCCGGCCGCCTCGGGCGCGGTGGCGCCCTTGGGGATCGTCCAGGCCCTGGTCTCCTTGGGCCCGGCCGTGAGGTACGTCTGCAGGCCGAGCGTGTCGAAGCCGACCCTGGCCAGCTGCCGCAGCCCCGACTCCTCCTGGCCGACGGACTGCAGGAGCTCCAGCGCCTCCTCCTCGTCGAGCTCGACCAGCTCCGACTCGATCTTGGCGTCCATGAAGACCGCCTCGGCGGGCGCGACCAGCGTCGCCAGCTGCTCCCGGAGCGCGGAGTCGCCCAGCTCGTCGGCGTCGAGGTTGAACACGTACAGGAACGGCTTGGCCGTCAGCAGGTGAAGGTCGCGCAGCCCGTCGCGGTCGAGACCGCTCTCGAAGATGGTCTTGCCAGTCTCCAGCACGCTCAGCGCGGCCTCGGCGGCCTCCAGCGCGGGCTTCTTGTCCTTGTTGGTGCGCGCCTCCTTCTGCAGGCGCGGGATGGCCTTCTCGACCGTCTGCAGGTCGGCCATGATCAACTCGGTGTTGATGGTCTCGATGTCGCGCTTGGGAGAGATGTCGCCGTCCACGTGCGTGACGTCGGGGTCGCTGAAGACGCGCACCACCTGGCAGATCGCGTCGGTGTCGCGGATGTTGGCGAGGAACTGGTTGCCCCTGCCCTGCCCCTCCGAGGCGCCCTTGACCAGGCCCGCGACGTCGACGAACTCGACCTTGGCGGGCAGGATGCGGGCCGAGCTGAAGATCTCGGCCAGCTTGGGCAGCCGGTCGTCGGGCACGCCCACGATGCCCACGTTGGGCTCGATGGTGGCGAACGGGTAGTTCGCGGCGAGCGCGTTGCCGGACTTCGTCAGCGCGTTGAAGAGCGTGGACTTGCCGACGTTGGGCAGACCGACGATACCGATAGAGAGACTCACGGAGCCCAAGTTTACGTGCTGAGCGTAACGAGCGTGTCGGGCCGGAGCGGCGCGTCGAAGTCCTGCAATCATCGATCAAGTGGATGTCGTCTCGCTTCTCGTAGGTCTGGCCGCCGGGCTCGTCATCGGATTCCTGGTGGCCAGGACGCGGGCCGCGGTGCGGGTGGCCGAGGCGGACGCGCGGGCCAAGTCGGCCGCCGACAAGCTGGTCTACGTCGAGGAGCAGCTCGCCGAGCGCTTCCAGGCCCTGTCCACGCGGGCCCTCGACGTCAACAACATCCGCTTCCTGGAGCTGGCCGAGACCAGGCTGGCCGCCACCCGCGCCGAGGCCACGGGCGATCTGGAGCAGCGCAGGCAGGCCGTCGAGCACCTGGTGGAGCCGCTGAAGGACGCGCTCGCCCGGGTCGAGTCGCAGCTGCGCGACACCGAGTCCGGCCAGCGCGCGGCCCGCGCCGAGCTGGCCAAGCAGATGGAGTTCGTACGGCAGAGCAACGAGCAGCTGCGCTCCCAGACCACGGCCCTGGTCAGGGCCCTGCAGCGGCCCGAGGCGCGGGGCAGGTGGGGCGAGCTCCAGCTGCGCAGGGTCGCCGAGATCGCCGGCATGCAACACCACTGCGACTTCGACGAGCAGGTCACCGAGGGCCCCATGCGCCCCGACATGGTCGTCAGGCTCGCCGGCGGCAAGAACATCGTGGTCGACTCCAAAGTCTCGCTGGCGGCCTACCTGGAGGCCGCGGAGGCGTCCGACGAGAGCCTGGCCACGGTCAGGCTCGACGCCCACGCCCGGCACGTCCGCGAGCACATCGACAGGCTGGCGGCCAAGGCCTACTGGCAGGGGTTCAACCCGTCGCCCGAGTTCGTGGTGCTGTTCATCCCCGGCGAGGCGTTCCTGGCCCCGGCGCTGGAGCGCGATCCCGGGCTGCTCGAATACGCCATGACGCGGCGGGTCCACATCGCCACGCCGACGACGCTGATCACGATGCTGCGCACCGCGCACTACGCCTGGCAGCAGGCCGCGCTGAGCGAGAACGCGCGGGCGGTGTTCGAGCTGGGCAAGGAGCTGTACGAGCGGCTGTCGTCCCTCGGCAGGAACGTCGAGTCGCTCGGCAGGGCGCTGGCGCGGGCCGTGGAGGCGTACAACAAGTCGGTCGGATCGCTCGAAAGCCGTGTCCTGGTCACCGCTCGCAAACTGCACGATCTGGGCGTCGTGAACGGCGATCTCGACGCTCCTGAGATGCTCGAAGGCCTGCCCAGGCCCCTGGCATCCCCCGAACTGCTGGAAACCTCGCCTCTGCTTTCCCACTCGAACGGTAAGTTGGCCAACGGGTCGCAATAAATCGGGGGTGGGGCATTGGGTGAGAAGAGGCGTTCCGCGGTCAGGCTGACCGCTCGCGGCGCCATCGCGCTCGCCCTGATCACCACCTTGGCGGGCTACGTGCTGGCGACCCTGCTCGACATCCAGTACATCGTGGGCGCGGCCTTCGTGCTGGCGAGCCTGCTGGGCGTGCTCATGGTCAACCGGCGCGAGCTGCTGTCGCTGGTGGTGACGCCGCCGCTGGTGTTCTTCTGCGCCACGCTCTTCGTCGAGCTGGGGCGCGCGTTCGGCTCGGTGTCGATCGTGCAGTCGCTGGCGCTGGGCCTCTACACGTCGCTGACGCAGGGCGCGCCGTGGCTGTTCGCGGGCTCGGCGGTCGTGCTGGGCGTCGCGTGGCGGCGCGGGCTCCGCGACAACGTACGCGACCTGCGGGAGGAGCTGAAGGCGGGCGCGGAGGTGTCGCGCCCGCGCCAGCCGTTCGTGCCCGAGCCGGAGGGCTACTTCGAGCCCAAGGTGTACGGGACGCCGCGCGGGGACGACTAGGAGACCCGCAGGTCCTTGCGCAGCTCGTGGGGCAGCGCGAAACGCATGCGCTCCTCCACCGACTCGACCTGGGTCACGTCGTCGAACCCGTGCTGGGCCAGCCGCGCCAGCACCTCGTCGACCAGCTCCTCCGGGACGGAGGCACCGCTGGTCACGCCGACCGTGGTGACGCCGTCGAGCCACTCGTCGCGGATGAAGTTGGCGTTGTCGACGAGATATGAGGCCTCGGCCCCGTAGTCTTTGGCCACCTCGACCAGGCGCTTGGAGTTGGAGGAGTTGTCCGAGCCGACCACGATGACCAGCTGCGCCTCGGCGGCGATCTCCTTGACCGCCACCTGCCGGTTCTGCGTGGCGTAGCAGATGTCGTCGCTCGGCGGGTCGATCAGCGCGGGGAAGCGCTCCTTGAGCCGGGTGACCGTCTCGTTGGTCTCGTCGACCGACAGCGTGGTCTGCGACAGCCAGACCAGCTTGCTCGGGTCCTTGACCTGCACTTTGTCGACCGCGTCGAGCCCGTCGACGAGCTGGATGTGGTCGGGGGCCTCACCGGAGGTGCCCTCGACCTCCTCGTGGCCCTCGTGCCCGATCAGCAGGATGTCGTAGTCCTGGCTCGCGAACCGCCGCGCCTCGTTGTGCACCTTCGTGACCAGCGGGCAGGTGGCGTCGATGGTGCGCAGGCTGCGCCGGTGGGCCTCGTCGTGGACCGCCGGGGACACCCCGTGAGCGGAGAACACCACGATCTCGCCCTCGGGCACCTCTTCGGTCTCCTCGACGAAGATGGCGCCCCTGGCCTCCAGCGTCTTGACGACGTGGGTGTTGTGGACGATCTGCTTGCGTACGTAGATCGGCGCACCATACTGCTCCAAAGCCTTCTCGACCGCTACCACGGCTCGATCGACTCCGGCACAGTAGCCGCGTGGCTTGGCTACGAGTACTCGGCGGGAAGTGGGGGTCTGGGGCTCCATACTTTCTATGCTACGTGGAGCGGCCGTCAGGCCCGCGCGTGCGTGGTTGCCCGCGGTTTGCCAGACTAGCCGTCCATTACTGACCTCCCAGGGAGACGTCATGTCCCTCAGCGACGTGATACGCAACATCGCAAAGACCGTCACCAACAAAGATGAGCTGAAGGAGAAGGCGAAGGACCTTCCGCTCCTCGTGATCCAGACCACGCTCAGCGCGGCCGGGCAGGCACTGCTGGTCGTCGACCGGGTGAAGAACTCCATCAAGGGCCTTGGCAGCAAGCAGGAGCGGGAAGAGGAGTCGCACGACTCGCGCCCCTCCGCCGCCGAGCAGGTGGCCGCGGCTCCGGCGGCGGACGAGGAGAAGCCCGCCCGCAAGGAGCCGGTGATCTTCGCGCCGCGTCCCAGCGCGGCCGAGCCCAACGGCGTCGCCAAGACCAAGCCCGACCCCGTCATCTTCGCTCCGGCGGGCAAGTCGGAGTCGGCGGCCACCGCCAACCCCGAGACCGCCGCCCCCGCCGCCGAGCCCAAGCCCGTGGCCGCGGAGGAGCCCACCCCGGCTCCCAAGGCCGCCGCCGAGACCACGGTCGCGGAGAAGCCCGCCGAGACCGCCGTCGCGGAGAAGCCCGCCGTGGTCGAGCCGAAGGCCGCCGTCGCGGAGGAGACCGCCGTGGTCGAGCCGAAGGCCGCCGTCGCGGAGGAGACCGCCCCCGAGGCCGCTGTGGTGGAGGAGGCCGCCCCCAAGGCCGCCGAGGCCGTCGCCGAGCCGGCGGCGCCCGCCGTGGAGCCGAAGGCCGCCGTCGTGGAGGAGGCCGTCGCCGAGGAAGCCCTCAAGGTGGAGGCCGCCAAGGCGGAGCCCGTCGCCGAGGAGGCCGTCGAGGCCAAGCCGAAGCGCACCCGCAGGACCACCAAGAAGCCCGCCGCCGCCGAGGAGCCCGCCGCGGCCCCCGAGGCGACCGTGGCCCCGGAGCCCGCCCCCGCGGACCTGGCCGAGCCGCTGCCCGGCTACTCCGAGCTGACCGTCGCGTCCCTGCGCGCCAGGATGCGCGGCAAGACCGCCGAGCAGATCAGCGACTTCCTCACCTTCGAGAAGGCCACGAAGTCGCGGCCCGAGGTGATCAAGATGTTCGAGAACCGCCTGGCCAAGCTGCAGGCCGGAGAGTAGTCGTACCGACCCCGTAGTCTTCCAGCCATGACCGACAAGACCTCACCCGAGTCTCCCCTGCCGATCCGCACGGTCCTGCAGATGGTGGGCGGTTGGATCGGCAGACTCGGCACGGTCTGGGTCGAGGGTCAGATCACCGATCTGAGCGCTCGCGGCGGCACGGTGTTCATGACCCTGCGCGACCCGGTCGCCAATGTTTCGGCCAAGGTCACCACCCCGCGCGGGGTCTACGAGGCCGCCGTGCCGAGGCCGGCTGACGGCGCCAGGGTCGTGATGCAGGTCAAGCCCGACTTCTGGGTCAACAGGGGCTCGTTCGCCTTCACCGCGTTGGAGATCCGCCCGGTCGGCGTGGGCGAGCTGCTGGCCCGGCTGGAGCGGCTCAGGCAGCTGCTGGCCACCGAGGGGCTGTTCAACGCCGACAGGAAGCGGCGGCTGCCGTTCCTGCCCAGCACGATCGGGCTCATCTGCGGCCGAGACTCCGCGGCCGAGCGCGACGTGCTGGAAAACTCCCGCAGGCGCTGGCCGGCCGTGCGGTTCAAGGTCGAGGAGGTGGCCGTCCAGGGGCCTTACGCGGTGGGCGAGGTGACCGAGGCGCTGCGCAAGCTCGACGCCGACTCCTCGGTCGACGTGATCGTCATCGCCCGCGGCGGCGGCTCGCTGGAGGACCTCCTGCCGTTCTCCGACGAGACGCTCGTACGCTCGGTCGCCGCCTGCCGCACCCCCGTGGTGAGCGCGATCGGCCACGAGCAGGACAGCCCGCTGCTCGACCTGGTGGCCGACGTGCGCGCGTCCACCCCCACCGACGCGGCCAAGAAGGTCGTGCCCGACGTCGGCGAGCAGCTCTCGCTGGTGCGCCAGCTGCGCGACCGGGGCCGCAGGGTGCTGAGCGGCTGGCTCGACCGCGAGATGTCCTGGCTGACGTCGGTGCGCTCGCGCCCCTCGCTGGCCGACCCGGTGCGCGAGCTGGAGCGCCGGGCCGAGCAGGCCGAGTCGCTGCGCGACCGGGCCAGGCGCTCGCTGTCCGGCTCGCTCGACCGGGCCTCCGACGACCTCACCCACCTGCGGGCCCGCCTGGTCACGCTGTCCCCCGCGGCCACGCTGGAGCGCGGGTACGCCATCGTCCAGCACCCGTCGGGCGAGGTCGTACGCCTGGCCAAGGACGTCTCCCCCGGCTCGTTGCTGACGATCCGCCTGAGCGACGACCGCCTGACCGTACGCGCGGAGGAGCCAGGCGAAACCGGGGACGCGTGAGCGATCCGGGGTCTACCGTCGGCGCATGAGAGGACTCGTGCAGGTCGCCCAGCACGCCGACGACCTCGACAGGGCCACCGCGTTCTACCGTGACGTGCTGGGCCTGCGGCACATCGCCACCTACCGGCCGCCCGGGCTGGCCTTCTTCGACCTCGACGGCGTCCGCCTGCTGATCGAGCAGGGCGCGCCCTCCACGGTGCTCTACCTGGCCTCCGAGGACCTGGAGACGGATGTGGCCCGGCTGCGCTCGCAGGGCGTCGCGATGATCGAGGAGCCGCATCTGATCTTCACCGACGACGGCACGTTCGGCACGCCGGGCAGAGAGATCCGCATGGCCGCGTTCAAGGACTCCGAGGGAAACCTGCTCTGCCTGATGACCTAGCGTGGGGGGTGTGAAGCTAACAAAGTTCACACATGCCTGCATGCGTGTGGAATTCGAGGGGCGTGTGCTGGTCATCGACCCGGGGATCTGGAGCGAGCCCTCCGCGCTGGACGGGGCCGACGCGGTGCTCGTCACCCACGAACACGCCGACCACGTGGACATCCTGCGGCTGCTCGGGGCCGGGGTTCCGGTGTTCGCGCCGGCCGGGGCGGAGCTGGGGGCGCTGCCGTACACGCCGGTGAGCGCAGGCGACGACTTCTCGGCGGCGGGCTTCCGGGTGCGGGCGCACGGCGGGCGGCACGCGCTGATCTACGGCGACCAGCCCGACTGCGCGAACCTCGGCTACCTGGTCGATGGCTCCCTCTACCACCCGGGCGACTCGGTGCACGTGCCGGACGAGCCGGTGGAGACGCTGCTGGTGCCGCTGCAGGGGTCGTGGCTGAAGACCGTCGAGGCGATCGACTTCGTACGGGCGGTGCGGCCGCGGCGGGCGTACGGGATCCACGACGCCCAGCTCAACGATCGCGGGCTGAGCACCGCGAACGCCTGGCTGGCGAGGGAGACCGGCGACGGTTACCGCTGGCTGGCCCCGCGCGAGACCGCCTAGCCGGCCGGTCCCGGCGATGACGGCGGCCAGGTAGGGCGCGCCGAGAGGCCGGTCATCTCGTGGGCGCGCAACCGGAGTGTCGGGACGCCATCAGGAGGCGGCCCTCGCGGGGCGGCCATCGCGGGGACGGCCGCCGACAGGCGTTACGCGGAGGGCCCGCCCTCACCGCCGGAAGAGTGTCTCCGGGGCCGGGGCGGCCCCGTGGGAGGGTGGTGAGGCGTCAGAAGGGTGCGTCGTTGGAGTTGCCCGCTGAGGGCTCGGAGCGGCGGGCCATCGCGGCGGCGAGTTTGACCCTGGCCCCCTGGAGCCACTCCTCGCAGACCGCCGCCAGCTTCTCGCCGCGCTCCCACAGCTCGATGGACTGCTCCAAGGTGAGCCCGCCGGTCTCCAGGCGGCGCACCACCTCGGTCAGCTCCTCGCGGGCCTGCTCGTATGAGGGTGTCTTCTCGTCTCCTGCCACGAGCACCACCCTAGACGGGGCGGCCGACATCCGCAGACCAGGCGGCCCCGTCAGCCCTGGGGGCGCTGCTGCAGGACGGAGGCCAGTTCGGCGAGCTCCGTCCAGTCGGCGGTGCCGGTGATCACGAGCGTCACCTCGGGCAGCACGCGGACCAGCGAGCGCTGGTTCTTGTCCTCGCGGAAGCGCTGCTCCCACTGGACCCCGCCCACCTGCTGCGTGCCGACGGCCTTGTCGGTGTTGGCCATGCGGCTGGCGAACCCGGCCGCCGGCTGCTCGTTGCTCTGCGTGAACATCGCGTGCTGCCGCTTGGCCGTCGCGTAGCCGAGGAAGAGGACCTGGGCGCCGCTCTCACCCTTGGCGATCTTGTTGCTGTTGGGGATCCAGCCCGCCGGGTCCTTCTGCGGCGCCCACACGCCGTACGGCACCGAGTGGCCGAAGTTGGCGACGGTGATCGAGTAGTTGAGCTGCGGAATGTGCTCCTCCCGGCTCTGCGGGGTGACCAGCAGGAACAGCCCTGCCGCCGCGAGGCAGACGAACAGCGCTACCGCGTAGCCGTAGAAACCTTGGGTGAACCGTCGCACACTTGGCGAGGTTACCCGCTGGAGGAGGCGGTCGCCGAAGTGGCCGGGCGGATCTGGCCGATGATGGCGAGCACCTCCTCGGCCAGGCCGCGGTCGCCCGTACGGACGACCTCGGACACGGCCGCGGCCAGCGCGCCCGTGACGACCACCACCAGCGCGCCCTCGTCCTCGAACAGCGCCGCGTTGAGCTGCGCCCACTTGCGCAGCCGGTCGCGCATGACCACGTCGAAGCCGGGCGGCCCGTCGCCGCGCAGGAACAGGTCGGCCAGCTCGCGCTCCTCCAGGCACCCGTCGAGGTAGGCGCGGGCGGCGCTGATGAACACGCGCATCGGGTCGGTCTCGCCGTCGGCGCGGGCCGCGCGGGCGGCCTGCTTGGTCCGCTGCGTCTGCCTGGCCTGGAACTCCTCGAACAGCGTCAGGTAGAGATCGGCCTTGCCGGAGAAGTGGTGGTAGAGGCTGCCCACACTGGCGTCGGCCCTGGCCACCACATCGGTCACGCCCGCCTCGGCGAACCCGTTGCAGACGAAGACCTCCCTCGCGGCGGCGAGAAGCGAGCTACGCGTGGCGGCGCCGCGCTCCGACGTCCGCGGCTGGGCGGCCACGTTTTCCACTTCGCTCATTCGATCTCCTCCAGGCTCCATGGTGGAGGCAAGATCTTCGACGCGCACACCGTATGGCGCAAAATCCGTTCTCCGTTATGGCAGGGCAACCGTGTCGAAGCTTACCGATGTCGCCTCCGACCCGCCCCTGCTGCGAGGAAGGGGTCATCTCGGGCAGGGGATGGGCGGATTATCCGCCTATGGGCGGGAAAAGAGGGACAACTACGATCGACGTAGATTCCCCATAGGAGGCTGCTCATCATGTCCGATCAGACATCCGTACCTCCCGCGCTCGCCACAGGCGAGCACGCCCCTGATCGCAACCTGGCGTTGGAGCTCGTGCGCGTCACGGAGGCGGCCGCGATGGCGGCGGCCCGGTGGGTCGGCCGCGGCGACAAGAACGGCGCCGACGGCGCGGCCGTGAACGCCATGCGCCAGTTGATCAACACGGTTTCGATGAACGGCGTGGTGGTCATCGGCGAGGGCGAGAAGGACCATGCCCCGATGCTGTTCAACGGCGAGCAGGTGGGCGACGGCAGCGGCCCCGACTGCGACGTGGCCGTGGACCCCATTGACGGCACCAGGCTGACGGCGATGGGCATGCCCGACGCGGTGTCGGTGATCGCGGTGAGCGAGCGCGGTTCGATGTACGACCCGTCGGCCGTGTTCTACATGGAGAAGCTGGTCACGGGTCCCGAGGCGGCCGACGTGGTCGACATCGAAGCCCCCGTGTCCGTGAACATCAACGCGGTCGCCAGGGCCAAGCACTGCTCCCCCTCCGACGTGACCGTGGTCGTGCTCGACCGGCCCCGGCACGAGCGGCTGGTCAAGGAGATCAGGGAGGCGGGCGCGCGGATCAAGTTCATCATGGACGGCGACGTGGCCGGCGCGATCATGGCGGCCCGCATGGGCACCGGCATCGACCTGATGCTGGGCATCGGCGGCACGCCCGAGGGCATCGTGGCCGCGTGCGCGCTCAAGTGCCTGGGCGGCGTGATCCAGGGCAGGCTCTGGCCGCGCGACGACGCCGAGCGCTCCAAGGCGGTGGACGCCGGGCACGACCTCAGCCAGGTGCTCACCACGAACGACCTGGTCAAGTCGGACGACGTGTTCTTCGCCGCGACCGGCATCACGCACGGGGAGCTCATGCAGGGCGTACGGTTCCGCGCCGGCTCGGCGGTGACCGAGTCGCTCGTGATGCGCGGCCGGTCGGGGACCATCCGCAAGATCGAGAGCGAGCACCAGCTCTGGAAGCTACGGGCCTACAGCGCGATCAACTTCGACACCGCGGGCTGAGGGCACAGCAGGCCGAAGGCGCCGCAGGCTGAGAGCGCGGCAGGTCGAGGGCGTGGCAAGCCGGAGGCGCCGCGGGCTGAGGGCGTCGGTCAGCGGCGGCGCTTGCGGCGGGGAGGCTCCTTGACCTTCACGTCGCCCGCGAAGTTCGTGGTGCGCACCTCGACGACGGGCGCGCCGGGCTCGGTCGGCTGCTTGGTCAGCCGTACGGACTTGCCCTTGGCGACCCTGATCACCTCGAGCCCCTCCGGCACGTGGATCTCCAGCCCGCCGAAGACGAGGGTGGCGTTGATGATGATCTGCCGGTTCTGCAGGATCGCGTCCCGGAAGTCCAGCTTGGTGGTGCCGAACATGGCCGTCACGTCCAGCTCGGCGGGCACGACCCAGCGCCCGCCGCGCTGCTCCTGCTTGAAGATGGCCGACACGGGGCGGCCGTCCAGGTTGAGCGGCTGCTGGTCGGCGGGCAGCAGGTCCTCGGTGAGCGCGGCCAGCTCGCCGAGCGTGCGCGCGGAGTAGAGCACGCCCAGCCGCTCCTCGAGCTCGTCGAGGGTGAGCCGGCCGTCGGCGTGCGCGTCCTGCAGCACCTGGGCGATGCGTTCGCGATCGGCGTCGGACGCGCGGAGCTCGTGGGGCGGCGGCACGTCGCCCGCCGGATGCGGCCTCCGGGCCGACACCCACTCCTCGGCCAGCCGCTCTCCGACTTCCTGCAGCTTCGGCAGCCACGATTGCGCGCGTTCGTTCACACATCCGACGATAACCGGCGCCCGCGAAAACCGCTCGTGCCAAATCGGCAGATCCGCTCCGTAAGTCGCGGGAATCAGCGGATGCGCGCCAGAAGTCCGGCGATTTCCTCGGCCAGTTCCTGATTCACTTCGGCGTGGCGGTTCAGCAATCGGTACCACATCGCGCCGAAGACGAGATCGACGGCCAGCTCCAGGTCCACGTCCTCCGGCACGGCGCCGCGCTCCAGGACCGAGCGCAGGGCGGCGCGGCGCGGATCGATGAGCTTGACCCGCAGCTCGGCGGCCAGGCCGGCGTCGGACTGGGCGTCGGCCATCAGCCCCACGACGATCTGCCCCGCGACCCCTCGCGCCAGCGCGAACGTCTGCTCCAGGAACGTCACCAGATCGGCCCGCGCGTCCCCGGTGTCCGGTAGCTCCTGGACCTCCTCGGCCAGGACGTCGGTCAGGGCTTCCAGCAGGACCTGTGCCTTCGTCTGCCACCACCGGTAGACGGTCTGCCTGCCGCTGCCCGCGACCTGGGCGATGCCCTTCATGGTCACGCCCTGGTACCCGTCGCGGGCGCACAGGTCGAGCGCCGCCCGGAGGATCGCCTTCCTGGCCACTTCACTGCGTGGTCTGCCAACCATGGGGCTCACTTTACAAGACACCATGCCTCGTTTATATTCGAGGCAAGATGTCTCGTATTGAGAGGAGCACGACGATGCGAGTAGTGATCGTCGGTGGCACGTCCGGCATCGGCCTGGCGGCGGCGGCCCGGCTGGCCGCGGGCGGCGCGGAAGTGGTCGTCACGGGCCGTTCCGAGGAGCGCCTGCGTTCGGCCTTGAAGCAACTCGGCGACCAGGCGCGGGGCCCAGTGAGTGGGCAGGCCGTGGACGCGCGTGACACCGAAGCAATGCGGGCGCTGTTCGAGCGGCTCGGCACCATCGACCACCTGGTCGTCACCGTGACGGGCCGCGGCGGCGCGGGCCCGCTGAGCTCGCTGACCGGCGAGGCGCTGGTCGGCGCGGTGCAGAACAAGTTGGTCCCGCACCTCATGACCGCGCAGGCCGCGCTGGGCGCGCTGAGCCCGGAGGGCTCGATCACCTTCGTGACGGCGGCCTCGGCCGGCGCGGCGCTCCCCGGCATCGCCACGCTGGCGGCGGTGAACGGCGCCATCGAGGCCGCGGTGCCCGGTCTGGCGGTCGAGCTGGCCCCCATCAGGGTGAACGCGGTCTCCCCCGGCGTGATCGACACCGACTGGTGGTCGGAGATCGGGGACGAGGCGCGGGCCGCGTTCCTGGAGGGCACGGCCACGAGCCTGCCGGTCCGGCGCGTCGGCCTGCCCGAGGACGTGGCGGACACGATCGAGTACGTGGTGCGCAACTCGTACACGACCGGGATCGTGCTGACCGTCGACGGCGGAGCCCGGCTCAAGGCCTGAGGAATCCCGGCGCCTCCCACGCCGTTGATCCCGACAAAAGGTCCGGCAAAAGGTCCCAGTAGACGGCGAACGGGAGGTGTGTACGTGCATCGACCGGCGCGGTGGGGTCTCGGTGTGGCGGGCGCGGGCATAGCGGTGATCGTGGCCCTGGAGCTGACCAGCCTCGACGAGATGAACCTGATCAGGCGGACCATCAGCGAGCACGGCCTCGGCCCCGACGGCTGGATCTTCGGGTTGGCGGTGGGGCTGCTCGCGGCCGGGTCGGCGGCCATCGGGGTGTCGCTGGCACGACAGAGGCTGGCCGGGGTCTTCGGCACCGTCGCGCTCATGGGGTGGAGCGTGGGGCTGTTCATGACGGCCTGGTTCGAGAAGCACGACTGGTCGGTCGGGCCGAGCCTGAGCGGCAGCATCCACCGCGCGGGCAGCTTCATCGCCTTCCTCTGCCTGCCGCTGGCCGCGGTGATCATCGCCCGGCCGTGGCGGCACCGCGAGCGGTCGCGCGCCACGCTGGTGGCCTTCGGGCTCGGGATCTGCTCGGTGCTGTGGGTGGCGGGCATCGCCGCGGTCATGTTCATCGGCGCGCGCAGCGGGCTGCCGTGGTGGCGCGTCATGCCACTCGGCCTGGTCGAACGCGGTATGGCCGTCACGGAGGTGGGCGCCCTGCTCGCGCTCGGCGTCTGGGCCGCCGCCAAGCGGCTGGACCCGGCCGAGCGATCCGACCGGCTGGTCGACACCAGGGTCTGTGGGCTGGCGGAACGGAGTGGCGGGCGGCTAACCTGACCCAGCCTCACGTTTGATTCCCCCCCATCAGGAGGCCGTCGTGCCGTCCTCGCGTGATCGTCAGGCCCGCATCGCCACGTACGTCGTCTATGCCGTGCAGGGTCTGTCCTTCGCCTCGCTGCTCATCCAGGTCGCGAACCTGCAGGCCAAACACGGCCTCGACGAGGGCACGCTGACGCTCCTGCTGCTGATCGTGCCCGTGTTCGCGGGGGTCGGCAGCGTGGCGGCGGGCACGTTCGCCGCCCGATTCGGCAGCAGGGTGCTCCTGCGCGTCGCCCAGCCGGTGGTCGCGGCCGCCGTGGTGCTCGTCGGCCTCGCGCCCAGCGTGCCGCTGCTGGTCCCGGTGCTGCTGCTGTTCGGCGTGGCGGTGGGCGCGGTGGACGCGGGCATGAACATGCAGGGCGTGGCGGTCGAGCGCAGGTACGGCCTGCAGATCCTGAACGGTTTCCACTGCGTGTGGAGCGTCTTCAGCATGCTCGGGGCGGCGTGGGCGTCGGTGGCCGCCGCCTTGCCGCTACCGGTGATCATGTCGGCCCCGATGGTCCTGGCGCTGGCGGGCTCGCTCACGTTCGGGCGCGACCTGTGCTCGCCCGAGGAGGAGAAGGTCGAGGACGCCCCGGCGAGCGCCGCCGGGGGCAAGTTCCCGTGGCGGCCGATCATCCCGCTCTGCCTGGCGATGGGCTTCCTGTACATCGGCGACGCCGCGGTGTCGAACTTCAACACCGTGTTCATGAAGAACGTGCTCCAGGCCGGCCCGCAGGTGGTCCCGCTGGCCTACGTCGCCTACCAGGCGACCACGCTGGCCGTCCGGCTCGGCGGCGACCTCGCGGTCAGGCGGTACGGGCCCGCCGCCATCGTCAGGATCGGCGGCGTGATCGCGACCCTGGGCTTCCTCGGCGTCGTCCTGGCCCCGAACCAGCCGCTGGCCATCGTCGCGTTCGGCCTGACCGGGGTGGGGCTCTCGGTGGTGGCGCCGCAGTCGTTCTCGGCGGCGGGCAAGCTCGACCCGGCCGGGACCGGGGTCGCCATCGCCCGCGTGAACCTCTTCAACTACATCGGCTTCATCGTGGGCGCGGCCCTGGTGGGCGGCATCGCGGACGCGGCGGACATGCGGTGGGCGTTCGCCGCGCCGCTCGTGCTGGCCGCCGTCATCATCGCGCTCGCCAGGGGCTTCGAGCCCAGGCGGCAGGCCCCCAACCCCTCCGCCGCCTGATCTACCGCGGGCCCCGTACCTCCGCCACCTCGACGGTACGGCGCTCGCGGAGCGACAGGTCGGCGGCCTCGGCCACGTACAGCGCCTCCAGGGCGTCCTCGATCGTGCAGAGGCTCTTCTCACTGGTCAGGAAGCCGTCGATCTCGTTGCGGTAGGCGGTCTCGAAGCGGGTGACGAAATCGGGCCAGGGGTCCTCCGGGCCCGGCGTGCCCTCGGCCGAGTGCAGCGGGGCACGCGGGCTCAGGCCGACGGCCTGGGTGCGCCTGGTGCCGGCCAGCTCCATGCGGACGTCGTACCCGCCGCCGTTGTAGCGGGAGCCCTGCAGGGTGGCCAGCGTGCCGTCGTCCAGGGTGAGCAGAGCGGCGCTGTTGTCCACGTCGCCGGCCTCGGCGAAGAACGCGGCGCCGCGGTTGGCGCCCGTCGCGTACACGGAGGTCACCTCGCGGCCGGTCACCCAGCGCAGGATGTCGAAGTCGTGAATGTGGCAGTCGCGGAAGATGCCGCCGGAGGTCGCGATGTACTCGGCGGGCGGCGGCGCGGGGTCGGCGGTGATCAGGTGGACGCGGTGCAACTCCCCCAGCTCGCCGGCGCGCAGCGCGACCGCCGCCGCCGCGTAGCCGGGGTCGAACCTGCGCTGGAACCCGATCTGCACCCGGTTGCCCGCGCTCGCCTCCAGCACCTTGACGGTCTCGTCCACGGTGCCCGCCACCGGCTTCTCGCAGAAGACCGGGATGCCCTTCTCGCAGGCCCTGATGATGAGCTCGGCGTGGGTGCCGGTCGGGGTCGCGATGACCACGGCGTCCGACTCGAACGGGTCGCCCGGCCTGCCGTACGGCGACGTACGCACGGGATCGGCCACGATCAGCTCGTCCACCAGCGGATGCGCGGCCAGGGTCGCGGCGTGAAAGGCACCGATCCTGCCCAGACCCAGCAGTCCCACGCGCATGACATCCTCCGATCCGGATCAGGCTTTCTTTCTAAGCGAGCCCTTCTCCCTCAGTCAACATTTTGTCCTGACATTCTGACCTTCAAGCTTCGTATGGCGTCCAGCGCCTTGTGCGCCGGCAGCCGCGCGAACCCCAGCACCACGGCCGCCGCCCCCGCCGACTCGCGCATCGGCGCCACGGACTCGGCGGACAGGCCGGCCTCCTGCGCGACGTGTGCGGCCTTGAGCTCGTCCCAGCCGTCCGGCAGCTCCAGGTACACGTGCAGGCCCGCCTCGATGCCCCTGACCCGCGCCGCCGGCAGCTCCTCGGCCAGCGCCCTGACCAGGGCGTCCCTGCGGCGGCGGTATTCGCGGCGCATCCTGCGCAGGTGCTTGTCGTAGCCGCCGGTACGCAGGAAGTGCGCCAGCGCGTACTGCTCGATGACCGGCGAGCCCAGGTCCAGCTCGCCCCGCGCCCGCCGGACGGCCTCCGCCAGATCGGGGGGCGCCGCCACCCAGCCGAGCCGCAGCCCCGGCGCCAGGGCCTTGCTGACGCTGCCCGAGAGGACCACGCGGCCGGGGGCCAGGCCCTGGAGGCAGCCGACGGGGTCGCGGTCGAAGCGGAACTCGGCGTCGTAGTCGTCCTCCAGGATCACCCGGTTGCCCGCGTACGCCCACTCCATGAGGGCGGCCCGGCGCGGCGGCGAGAGCACCACGCCGGTCGGGTACTGGTGCGCCGGGGTGACCAGGACGGCGTCGCCGCTCAGCTTCCGCACGTCCAGGCCCTCCTCGTCCACGGGCACCGGCACCAGGTGCGCGCCCGCGCGCCTCAGCAGCGGGACCTGGCGCTGGCTCGTCGGGTCCTCCACGGCGAGCCGGAGCGGGCGCTGCCGGCTCAGCACGTGCAGCACCAGGCTGAGGCCCTGTGCCACGCCGCCGACGATGACGAGGTTCTCGGGGCGGACGTCCGCCGCCCTGACCCGCCGGAGATAGCCGGCCAGCTCTTCTCGCAGCTCAGGCACCCCGCCAGGGTCCCCGTAATCGAAGGCTTCCGAGGGTACGGTGGTCAGGACGTGCCTGACGGCGGCGAGCCAGCGCTCGCGGGGGAAGTGGCTGAGGTCAGGAGAGGTGGGGCGATGACCGTAGTACGGCGGGGCGCACACGGGAGCGCTCGACGCGCGGCGCACCGGCCTGGGCCGGGGAGATGGCTTCTGCCGCGGGGCGGCCGGCGGCGGGGCCTTGGGGGTGACCTGGGTGCCGACGCCCACCCGGGACACCAGGAAGCCCTCGGCGACGAGCTGCTCGTACGCCTCCACCACCACGCCCCTGGAGACCTGGAGGTCGGTGGCGAGGTCGCGGGTGGCGGGAAGGCGGGTGCCGGGGGTCAGCCGGCCGCCCCTGATGGAGTCGCGCAGCTCGGAGGCGATCTGCCCGGCGATTCCCCCCTTATCGCGATTTATCTGGATATGGAGGTCAGCCATATTGGTCCTGTCTTCTGGCGGGACATTGGACTGTTTACGCGAACCATTGTCTCCCTAGCATCCTTCGCATGAGAAACGGCATCGTGGGTGCGACCGCGGCCATGTTCCTCGTCGGGACGCTGGCCGGAGTGTCGGGACTGGTGGACGGTTATCCCATATACGGCGGACAGGCCGTCCGGTATCTCGTGGCGTCGGTCATCCTGCTTGTCATAACGCGAGCGCTCGGCCTGCGGTTCGTCCGTCTCACGCCGCGTGAGCTGCTCTGCCTCGCCGGGCTCACCTTGTTCGGCCTGGTCATCTTCAACGTCTGCGTGATCGAGTCGACCAGCGCCGCCGGACCGGCCCTGGTCGGGACCGTGCTCGGCACCGTGCCGCTGGCCCTCGCGCTGGCCGGCGGGCGGCCCGCGCCGCGGCTGCTGGCCGGGGCCTGCGTGGTGGTGGCCGGGGCGACGCTGGCCACGGGGCTCGGCAGCGGCAACCTGACCGGCCTGCTGTGGGCGCTGGGCGCGCTCGTGGGCGAGGTGTGCTTCTCCATGCTGGCCATCCCGCTGCTGCCGCGGCTGGGGCCGATCCGGGTGTCGGCGTACTCGACGGCGCTGGCCGTGCCGCTGCTGGGCGTGGTCGGGTTCGCCTACGAGGGCACCGGGATGTTCCGGCCGCCGACGTGGCCGGAGGCGCTCGGGTTCGCCTACCTGGCGATCGTGGTCACCGTGGTGGCGTTCTTCCTCTGGTACAGCTCGCTGCCCAAGCTGGGCCCCGGCCGGGCCGGGCTCTTCGCGGGGATCATCCCGGTGGGCGCGATCGTGACGGGGGCGGTGCTCGGGGTGGCGATGCCGTCCACGTACGACCTGCTGGGCGCGGGGCTGGTGATCGCCGGCATCCTGATCGGCCTGACCGCCGGACGGTCGCGGGCGGTCGCCGAAGTGGGATCTCCCGGAGGCGCGTAATCTCTTGGGGGACCGAAAGGATGGACATGGGCGAGTTCGACTACACCGACCTGCTGCCGCTGGGAGCCGATGAGACCGAATATCGGCTGATCACCTCGGAGGGGGTGCGGAAGGTCGAAGCGGCCGGGCGTACGTTCCTCGAGGTCGAGCCGGAGGCGCTGCGGCTGCTGACCGAGACGGCCATCCACGACATCTCCCACTTCCTGCGCGCCTCGCACCTCGCCCAGCTCCGGAAGATCGTCGACGACCCCGAGTCGAGCGGCAACGACCGCTTCGTCGCGCTCGACCTGCTCAAGAACGCCTCCATCTCCGCCGGCGGCGTCCTGCCCATGTGCCAGGACACCGGCACCGCGATCGTCATGGGCAAGCGCGGGCGTCACGTGCTGACCGACGGGCTCGACGCGGAGCACGTCTCCCGGGGCGTGTACGACGCGTACACCAAGCTCAACCTGCGTTACTCGCAGATGGCCCCCCTGAACATGTGGGACGAGAAGAACACAGGCAACAACCTCCCCGCCCAGGTCGAGCTGTACGCCGAGGACCCGCACGGCCACCCGGACGAGTACAAACTGCTCTTCATGGCCAAGGGCGGCGGCTCGGCGAACAAGTCGTTCCTGTACCAGGAGACCAAGGCCGTGCTCAACGAGAAGCGCATGATGGCCTTCCTGGAGGAGAAGATCCGCTCGCTCGGCACGGCGGCCTGCCCGCCGTACCACCTGGCCGTGGTGGTGGGCGGCACCTCCGCCGAGTACGCACTGAAGACCGCCAAGTACGCCAGCGCGCGCTACCTCGACTCGATCCCCACGGAGGGGTCGGCGTCCGGGCACGGCTTCCGCGACCTGGAGATGGAGGCCAAGGTCTTCGAGCTGACGCAGAAGCTGGGGATCGGGGCGCAGTTCGGCGGCAAGTACTTCTGCCACGACGTACGCGTCATCCGCCTGCCCCGGCACGGGGCCTCCTGCCCGGTGGCCATCGCGGTCTCCTGCTCGGCCGACCGCCAGGCGCTGGCCAAGATCACCCCTGAGGGCGTCTTCCTGGAGAAGCTGGAGACGGACCCGGCGCGGTTCCTCCCGGAGACGACGGACGAGCACCTCTCCGACGACGTCGTCCAGATCAACCTCAACCGCCCCATGCCCGAGATCCTCGCCGAGCTCACCAAATATCCCGTCAAGACCCGCCTCTCCCTCACCGGCCCCCTCGTGGTCGCCCGCGACATCGCCCACGCCAAGATCGCCGAGCTGCTGGACAACGGCGGCGAGATGCCCCAATACCTGAAGGACCACGCCGTCTACTACGCCGGACCGGCCAAGACCCCGTCCGGGTACGCCTCCGGCTCCTTCGGGCCGACGACCGCCGGGCGGATGGACTCCTACGTGGAGCGCTTCCAGGCCGCGGGCGGCTCCATGGTCATGCTGGCCAAGGGCAACCGGTCGAAGCAGGTCACGGAGGCCTGCCAGCAGCACGGTGGCTTCTACCTCGGCTCCATCGGCGGGCCGGCGGCGCGGCTGGCGCTGGACTGCATCAAGAAGGTCGAGGTGCTGGAGTATTCGGAGCTGGGGATGGAGGCGGTGTGGAAGATCGAGGTCGTGGACTTCCCGGCGTTCATCGTGGTGGACGACAAGGGCGACGACTTCTTCACCGACCGCACCGGCCCCGTCCTGACGATCGGCCGCCGCTGACCGCCCGACCCCGCTGAGGCGCACCCCACCGGCACGGCCGACCGCCGGTGGGGCGGGGCTGCGCCGCTCAGCATGGCGGCCGGCGAGCCGAGATCGGGCGAGGCGCCATCCAGGGCCGGGAACGGCCGCGGCGCGGGGCTCAGGACGGCTACGGGCCGGCGCGGTGCGGGCCGGGCCACTCCACGGGCCGGGCGCAGGGACGATGTGCGCCAGGGGCGGAAGGATGATCAGGCGGGCGGCCTCGTGCCGGAGGGCGCCGGGGACGGGTGGGTGACGGCGTTGCCGGGGGTCCGGCGGGGCGGGTCCGGCGCGAGCGTCATCATGGCCTCGGCTGCCATGGATCGCGGCGGACCCGGTGCCGGCAGGCCGGGAGGGACGGCGCGGACGTCTCCTCGGGCATGCCGGCTCAGGCGGCCACCGGGGCTCGGTGCGGCGCCACGACGGTGCCGTCGGGCAGCAGCAGACCGGTGTCCTCGAACAGCACGACGCCGTTGCAGAGCAGGCTCCAGCCCTGGTCAGGGTGGGCGGCGATCACGTGCGACGCCTCACGGTCGGGTGAATCGGCACTCGGGCAAGCGGGGTAGTGACTGCACATCGCGCACCTCTCAGATTGCGCTCCTGATTCATGGCTTCAAAAGGGCAGCTTGCGCCCCGACGGCGTGCGAAGGTCCAGAGGGGACTCGCTCGGTTTCTTGGGCCTGGTGCGAACCTGGGTCTGGCGCAACTTCATCACGTCCTTCAACTGCCTGTCGTTAGTGGTGGGGGACCTCGGTGTTCGCCCTCATTCTGACGCTCGGCACCGACACTTTGCGGGCCTGCGGGGGAACTCCGTCTCTCATGCCTGTACCATGCCCCCGCCCCCTTACGGCACCCTTACAACTCACTGACGGGGCCGCTCAGTTCCCGTCCGTCAGCCTGCCGTACACCTGAAAGTCCCCTGCCTTGCATCATGCACATTTATCGTGGACGCGAGTGTGCCGCACGACACACTTGGCTGTCTAGCTGCGCAAACACGTTCAAGAAAGCCAGTACGGGAGGCCCGTGCGGGCCGCGGGTAAGGCCGTCGGCGAGACGGGACCAATCTGACTCCCGCGACTCCGCCAAGAGAAGCCCTAGCCGGCCGGGCATCGCGGGGCGGCCGGCGCCTCGGCGGTGGAGGGTTCCGGTCCGACAGCGCGACCGCTACTCTCGGTGGCGGAACACGCGCCCGCGACCGCGTCGAGAAACCGAGAGTCCTCATCAACTGGACCGATGTGGCCAGGACGTTTGCTGACGTGACGAGTCAGGCGGGTTGACTTAAGTTCGCAACAATTTATCGGCCGCGCCTCTACTGGTCGGTTTACACAAATAGGTAAGCTGCCTGCCATGCGTGCGCCCTCCGGTTACCTACTCGCCGCGCGCTACCGGCTTGTGGAACCAGTCGGACGCGGCGGCATGGGCACCGTTTGGCGGGCACATGACGAGTTGCTCGACCGCGACGTGGCGGTCAAGGAAGTGCGCCTGCCGAACGTGCTCGACGAGGAGCTGCGCGCCGAGTTGTGCGCGCGCACCGAGCGCGAGGGCCGGGCGACCGCGATGGTCGCGCACCCGTCGGTCATCACCGTCTTCGACGTGGTCACCGAGGACGACCGGCCGTGGATCGTGATGGAGCTGCTGCGGGCCAAGTCCCTGGAGCAGCTCATCCAGGAGCAGGGACCGCTCCACCCGCGCAGGGCCGCCGAGATCGGCCGGCAGATCCTCGGGGCGCTGCGCGCCGTGCACGCCAAGGGGATCCTCCACCGCGACGTCAAGCCGAGCAACGTGCTGGTGACCGAGGACCGCGCGGTGCTCACCGACTTCGGTCTGGCCGCACTCGAAGGTGACGTTTCCATCACCCAGGCGGGCATCGTCCTGGGGTCCGCGGGATACATCGCTCCAGAGCGGGTGCTGGGCTCGAAGGCCAGCCCCGCGGGCGATCTGTGGTCGCTCGGCGCGACCCTCTACACCGCCGTCGAGGGCAGGGGCCTGCACGGGCGCCGTACGGCCGCCGCCGCGCTCGCGGCGCTCACCAGTGGCGAGCCGATCCCGATGACCAAGGCCGGGCCGCTGGCCCCCGTGCTTGACGCGCTGCTCAGGATCGACCCCGCGACCAGGCTCGACTCCGTCCGCGCCTCGCTCATGCTGGCCAGGGTCGCCGCCGGAGGCTCGGCCGAGGAGCCGCTTGCCCCGCGCAAGCCCGTACGCACCGCGCCGGCCATCAACCCGCCGTCTTTCACACGCAGGCCCGCGCATCGCGGGCTCCACAGGGCGGACGTCTCCACGACAGCGCTGTCTGTCCCGGTGCCACGGCAAGAGCGCAAGCCCGGCGAGGGCGTGCACAGGAAGCGCGTCGAGTCGCGGCCGACGCCGTCCGCTTATGCCCGTTTCAAAGCGACGGTGATAAAGTTGTGCCTTCCTCGGCGGTTCTGGCCAAGAGAACTTCGCAAGCGAGGGTAAAGCACTTCCCAAGCGAGAATCGATATCTTCTTCTCATGCCGGAACAGCAGACACGCCTGCTCGCGGAGCGCTACGAGCTCATAGCCCCGCTCGGCCGGGGCACGATGGGCACGGTGTGGCGCGCCCGTGACCGCGCGCTCGGGCGCGAGGTGGCGGTCAAGGAAATCCGCCAGGACCCGGGGCTCACCGAGGAACAACGGGCCGAGCTGCGCGAACGGATGGTGCGCGAGGGCCGTATCGCCGCGCGGATCAACCACCCGTCGGTGGCGTCCATCCACGACGTGCTGATCCACGACGACAGCCCGTGGATCATCATGGAGCTCATCGAGGCCCGATCGCTGGAGCAGGTGATCGAAGAGGAGGGCCCGCTGCCGCCACGGCTCGTGGCGGAGATCGGCGTGGACCTGCTCGGGGCGCTGCGCGCCGCGCACGCCCAGGGGATCACCCACCGCGACGTCAAGCCGGGCAACGTGCTCATCACGGAGAGCGGGCGGGTGGTGCTGACGGACTTCGGCATCGCCAAGGCCGAGGGCGACTCGCGGCTGACGAAAACGGGCATGGTGATCGGGTCACCCGGCTACACGGCCCCGGAACGTGCCAGGGGCGAGTACACCGGCCCCGAGTCGGACGTCTGGTCGCTCGGCGCGACCCTCTACTTCGCCGTCGAGGGGCGCCCGGCGTACGAACGGGCTACGATCGCGGAGACGCTGGCGGCGCTGCTCACCGAGAGCGCCGACCCGCCGACGCAGGCGGGGCAGCTGCGGCCCGTGCTGAACGGGCTGCTGAACAAGGACTACCGGCAGCGGCTCAACGCTGCCAAGGCGGAGACCCTGCTGCGCATGGTCGCCGACACCCCGACGAGCGACATGCCGGCGATCACGGCTGAGGCTCTCATGGCGCAGGAGGCCGCATTGTCCGACCCGTTCGCCGCCCAGAAGAACTCAGCACAGAAGAACTCAGCCCAGCAGAACCCAGCACAGCAGAGCCCAGCACAGCAGAGCCCAGCACAGCAGGGCCCGGCTCAGCGGAACCCGGCCCAGACGAATCCGGCCCAGACGAATCCTGCGCGGAAGACCCCGGCGCCTCAGGCCGCGCCCGCCGGCCCCGCGCCGTACGGAGCCGGAGGCGCGGGCGCCCCCCGCGGTCAGGCACCCTGGGGCCCCGCCGGACCGGGCCAGGGGCCGGGCGCCCAGGCGCCCAGAGGGCCCGTGGGCCCGCCGCCCGGCGCACCCGGCGGCCCGGGCCAGGGTCCCGCGTCGGGGCCGCAGGGCCCGATGAGGGCTCCGGGCTCGCCCACCGTGCCCCGCAACGCCGCACCCCAGAACGCCGGACCCCAGAACGCCGGGCCCCAGCGCCAGCCGCAGAGCGGCCCCCAAGCGCCCGGGGCCTTCCCCGACCAGGGGTTCGACCCCGAGCGGACGGTCAGCGTCCAGCGCCCCAAGGGCCCGTTCCCCCCGGCTCCCGAGCAGAGCAGGCCGCCGCAGGGCCCCGGCGACGAGGGCGCGGTGGTCACCACGCGCATCCAGCTCCCGCCCGCGCCGGGCCAGCAGGTCTACCCGCCCACCACGCCGCCCGCGGGCCGGCAGCCCGGCCCCCAGCAGCCGCCGGCCGCGCAGCAGCAGCCCCCGTCAGGGGCTCAGCAGGTCCCGCAGCAGGGCAAGGGCCTGGGCACCGACCTGTTCGCCATCGCCGGGCAGCCGGAGCAGCCCACGGGCAACCGCAACGGCATGCTGGTGCTCATGGCGGTGGCCGCCGCGGCCGCCGTGGTGATCGCCGTGCTCATCGTGGCGCTCTTGTCCAGCTGACCCGCGCCGCGGCCGCCGGGCGGTCGTGGGTCAGACTGGAAGTCATGAGCGAGTTCAGAATCGAGCATGACTCGATGGGCGAGGTACGCGTGCCATCAGGCGCCAAGTGGCGCGCGCAGACCCAGCGGGCTGTGGAGAATTTCCCGGTTTCGGGACGCCCTCTCGAGCCGTCCCACATCGCCGCGCTCGGCCTGGTCAAGGCGGTGGCCGCCGAGGTGAACGGCGAGCTGGGCGTGATCGACAAGGACATGGCGGAGGCCATCGCCCAGGCGGCGGCCGACGTCGCCGAGAACGAGCACGACGCCCATTTCCCGATCGACGTCTTCCAGACCGGCTCGGGCACCTCGTCCAACATGAACGCCAACGAGGTGATCGCGACGCTGGCCGAGGAGCGCCTCGGCCGCCCCGTGCATCCGAACGACCACGTGAACGCCTCCCAGTCGTCCAACGACGTCTTCCCGACCTCGATCCATGTGGCGGCGGCGACGGAGGTGACGTTCCACCTGCTGCCCTCGCTCAGGCACCTGGCGGCGGCGCTGCGGGAGAAGGCGATCGAGTTCGACGGGGTGGTGAAGTCGGGGCGCACCCACCTGATGGACGCGACCCCGGTGACGCTCGGCCAGGAGTTCGGCGGGTACGCCACCCAGGTCGAGAACGGCGCCCTGCGCGTCGCGGCGGCCCTTGAGCGCGTACTGGAGCTGCCCCTGGGCGGCACGGCCGTGGGCACCGGCATCAACACCCCGCCGGGCTTCGCGCAGGCCGCCATCGCCAAGCTCATCGAGGCCACCGGCATCCCGTTCGTCGAGGCCAGGGACCACTTCGAGGCCCAGGGCGCACAAGACTCGATCGTCGAGCTGTCGGGCCAGCTCAAGGTGGTGGCCGTCGCGCTCACCAAGATCTCCAACGACCTCCGCTGGATGGGCTCGGGCCCGCGCGCAGGGCTGGGCGAGATCAACCTGCCCGACCTGCAGCCAGGCTCGTCCATCATGCCCGGCAAGGTCAACCCGGTGATCCCCGAGGCCACGACCATGGTCGCGGCCCAGGTCATCGGGAACGACGCGGCGATCACGTTCGCCGGCGCGTCCGGCAGCTTCGAGCTGAACGTGCAGCTGCCGGTCATCGCGCGCAACATCCTGGAGTCGATCAGGCTGCTGGCGAACGTGTCACGGCTGCTCGCCGACCGCTGCGTCTCCGGCATCACGGCGAACGTGGAGCGCCTGCGCGAGTACGCCGAGTCGTCCCCGTCGATCGTCACCCCGCTGAACAGGTACGTCGGCTACGAGGAGGCCGCGAAGATCGCCAAGCAGGCCCTGGCCGAACGCAAGACCATCCGCGAGGTGGTCGTCGAGCGCGGCCACGTGGCCAACGGCACCCTGACCGAGGACCAGCTCGACGCCGCGCTCGACGTCCTGTCGATGACCCGGCCCTAATGATCCGCTGACGCCTGGGCCTGTGTGGCATGCGCCCACAGGGTGAGCAGGGACAGCGCGGCGCCGGAGTCGACCGCCTCGGCGGCCCGCTTGTAGGCGACGCTCAGGGCGGGCGTGAGCTCGGGCGCGGGCGGGGCGCCTTCGGCGGCCACCACGGCGGCGGCCGCGTTGAGCAGCACGATGTCCCGCACCGGGCCCCGCTCGCCCGCGAGCACGGCCCGCGCCACGCCCGCGTTGTGCCGGGCGTCGCCGCCGCGAAGGTCGTCCGGGCGCGCCCGCGGGATCGACAGGTCGGCCGGGTCGAAGGCGGTGGGCGTCACCTTGCCCCGGCGTACGACCCAGATCGTGGAGGGGCCCGTGGTGCTGAGCTCGTCGAGCCCGTCGTCACCCCTGAAGACCAGCGAGGAGCAGCCGCGCTGGGCCAGCACGCCCGCGATGACCGGCGCCATGCCCTGATGGAAGACGCCGACCGCCTGGGCGGGCGGCAGGGCCGGGTTGGTGAGCGGGCCCAGGAAGTTGAAGACCGTGGGCACGCCCAGCTCGCGGCGCGGCCCCGCGGTGCGTCTCAGCCCGGAGTTGAACGCGGGCGCGAAGCAGAACGTGATCCCGACCTCGTCCGCGACCCTGACCACCTTGGCCGGCGGCAGGTCGATGACCACGCCGAGCTCTTCCAGCACGTCCGCCGCGCCCGCCAGCGAAGAGGCGGCCCGCCCGCCGTGCTTGACGACCTTGACGCCCGCCGCGGCGGCGACGACGGCGGCCATGGTGGAGATGTTCACGGTGTTGGCGCGGTCGCCGCCGGTACCGACGAGGTCCACGGGGTCGCCGGAGACCCTGATCGCGGCCGATCTCATGAGCATGCCGTCGGCGAGCCCGGACACCTCGGCCACGCTCTCGCCCTTGGCCCGGAGCGCGATCGCGAACGCGGCGATCTGCGCGTCCGTGGCCGCGTCGCCAATGATCTGCTCCATGGCCCACTTGGCCTGGAGGGAGGTGAGCGAGCGGCCGCCGAGCAGCGTGGTGAGCAGTACTGGCCAGGTGGTGGTCATGGTGAGCGCCCCTTTTCGTCAGTGCTCGACGGGGGCGCGTACGACATGCGAGCGGCCGCCTCGTCGAGGCGGCCGGTGCGTATGCGCTGGGAGGTCCGCCTAGGAGGCGGGCCACCACTGGGACGAATACGCGGTCATGGGCTCAACATAGCAGACACGCGTGATCTACATAGGGCAGCACGGATCTATGTCGTCGGCACCCATGCGTCGGAGCGCGGCGACCGCCTAGGGTTCGGGGTATGGCGAAGGAGCTGACGGGGCGGACCGCGCTTGTGACGGGGGCGGGGGGCGGCATCGGGGCGGCCTGCGCCCGGCGCCTGGCCGCCGATGGGGCGAAGGTGCTGGTCGTCGACCTGCGGGCCGAGCCGGCCGAGAAGGTGGCCGCCGAGCTCGGCGGCGTGGCCGTGGTGGCCGATCTGAGCGATCCCGGGTTCGTGGCGGCGCTGCCCGACGAGCCGGTCGACATCGTGGTGAACAACGCCGGGTTCCAGCACGTCTCCCCGATCGAGGAGTTCCCGCCCGAGGTGTTCTCGGCGATGCTGCGGGTGATGGTCGAGGCCCCGTTCCTGATCGCGCGGAAGGTGCTGCCCGGCATGTACGCCAGGGGCTGGGGGCGGTTCGTGAACATCTCGTCCGTGCACGGGCTGCGCGCCTCGCCGTTCAAGTCGGCGTACACGACGGCCAAGCACGGGCTGGAGGGCTTCTCCAAGGTGGTCGCGCTCGAAGGGGCGCCGCACGGGGTCACCTCCACCTGCGTCTGCCCCGCCTACGTGCGGACGGGCCTGGTCGAGGCGCAGATCGCAGACCAGGCTAAAGTGCACGGCATAGAGCCGGACGAGGTCGTCGAGAACATCATGCTGCAGCCCGCCGCGATCAAGCGGCTGATCGAGCCCGAGGAGGTGGCCGAGCTGGTCTCCTATCTGTGCGGCCCCGCCGGGGGGTTCATCACCGGCGTCTCCCTCCCGATGGACGGCGGCTGGACGGCGCACTAGTGGCTTCAAGGCGACCGAGCCCGCCGGACGGAGTGAGGCCATGAGCACGCACTTCCTCGAGTTGCTGGCCAGGGAGGCGTCGGCGGTCGAGTTCGAGAGGCCGATCATCGAGGCCAGGGCCCGGGGTGCCGACCCGGCCACGATCGAGGAGCTGGAGCAGGCCAAGGTCGAGGCGCTCAAGGTGCGTGACCTGCTCAAGCGGCGGGCCAGGCGCGAGGCCGAGCTGTCGGCCCTGTACGACACGGCCGGCGACCTGGCCGCGCTGCGCGACCTCGACGCCGTGCTGGAGGCCATCGTGCACCGGGCCAGGCAGCTGCTGGCCACTGACGTCGCGTACATGACGCTGCACGACCCCGAGCAGGGCGACACGTACATGCGGGTCACCGACGGGTCGATCTCGGCCAAGTTCAGGGCGTTGCGGCTGGCGATGGGGGCGGGGCTGGGCGGCCTGGTCGCGCAGACGGCCACGCCGTACTCGACGGCCGACTACTTCGCCGACTCCAGGTTCCGGCACAAGAACCACATCGACGAGGCCGTCAAGGAGGAGGGCCTGGTCGCGATCCTGGGCGTGCCGCTGCGGCTGGGCCAGCGGGTGATCGGCGTGCTGATGGCGGCCAACCGCAGCGCCCGGCCGTTCCACCAGGAAGAGGTGTCGCTGCTGGCCAGCCTGGCCGCGCACGCCGCCGTCGCGATCGACAACGCCAGGCTGCTGCAGGAGACCAGGAACGCGCTGGAGGAGCTCTCCCAGGCCCACAGGACCGCCAGGGCGCACGGCGAGGCCGTGGAGCGGGCCGCGCTGGCCCACGACAGGATGACCTCGCTGGTGCTGCGCGGCGGCGGGATCGAGGACGTGGCGGCCGTGGTGACCGACGTGCTCGGCGGCTCGCTGGCCGTGCTCGACGACCTGGGGCGGCCGCTCACGGGTGACGTGGGCGAGCTCGACTCCGGGGTGTTCGAGTCGGCGCAGGCGTCCAGGGCGCTGGGGCGTACCGTGCGCAGGGGTGACCTGCGGATCGCGTCGGTGGACGTCGGCGGGGAGCCGCTGTGCACGCTGATCCTGCGCAGCGACGACGCCGACGAGCGCATCCTGGAGCGGGCGGCGCTGGTGTGCGCGCTGCTGCTGCTGTTCCGCAGGAGCGTGGCGGAGGCCGAGGGGCGGGTCAGGGGCGAGCTGCTCGACGACCTGATCTCCCGGCCCGGCTCCCCCGGCCTGGCCGACCGGGCCCGGCGGCTGGGCGTCGATCTGTCGGCGCCGCACGTCGTGGTCGTGGTGCGGCACGAGGGCCAGCGGGAACGGGCCGCGTTCTGGGCCTCGTCGCAGGCCACGCTGCGGCACGGGCTCGCGGCCGGGCGGGCGGGCGAGGTGGTGCTGCTGCTGCCGGGCCACAACGCGGGCGGCGTCGCGCAGCGCGTCGCCGCCGAGCTGAGCGCGTCGCTGCACGTGCCGGCCACGGCGGGCGCGTCGAAGGTCTGTCTCCCTGGCGCGGCGGCCCGGCCGCCGGGGGGCGACGTCCCCGGGGCGGGTGACGTGGCGGCGGCCTACCAGGAGGCGCGCAGGTGCGCCGAGGCGCTGATCGCGCTCGGGCGGGCGGGTGACGGCGCGAGCGCGGCCGAGCTGGGGTTCGTCGGGCTGCTCGTCGGCGACGGCCGCGACGTGCGCGGCTTCGTCGGCCGGGTGCTCGGCGCCGTGATCGACTACGACGCCCGCAGGGGCACCGCGCTGTCCGACACGATGGCCGCCTACTTCGGCTCGGGCGGCTCGCCCTCCCGTACGGCCGAGGTCATGCACATCCACGTCAACACCGTCACGCAGCGGCTCGACCGGATCGGCAAGCTGCTCGGCGACGGCTGGCTGGAGCCCGAGCGCGCCCTGGAGATCCAGCTCGCGCTCCGCCTGCACCGGCTCGGCCACACATCCACCCCATAGACTGTGGGCCCCGCCCCCATATAAGTGACGCCGGTCACTCCTTACCGTGACCGGCATGGCCACTTCCATCAAGAAGATCGTCGCCGCCAGCCTGATCGGCACCACCATCGAGTGGTACGACTTCTTCCTGTACGGCTCGGCAGCCGCCCTCGTGTTCAACAAGCTCTTCTTCCCCGAGTCCGACCCGCTCACCGGCACGCTGTTGGCGTTCCTCACCTATGCCGTCGGATTCGTCGCCCGCCCGCTCGGCGGCCTGGTCTTCGGCCACTTCGGCGACCGGATCGGCCGCAAGACGCTGCTGGTCGTCAGCTTGCTGACGATGGGCGCGGCCACGTTCCTGATCGGCTGCCTGCCGACGTACGAGACCCTGGGCCCGTCCGCGGCGCTGCTGCTGACCGCGCTGCGGCTCGTGCAGGGCTTCGCCCTCGGCGGCGAGTGGGGCGGCGCGGTGCTGATCGTCTCCGAGCACGGCGACACGGCCCGCCGCGGCTTCTGGGCCTCCTGGCCGCAGGCCGGCGCCCCCGGCGGGAACCTGCTGGCCACCGGCGTGCTGGCGGCCCTGGCCGCCTGGCAGTCGGAGGAGGCGTTCCTGGCGTGGGGCTGGCGGGTGCCGTTCCTGCTGTCGGGCGTGCTGGTGCTGATCGGCCTGTGGATCCGCCTGACGATCACCGAGTCGCCGGTGTTCCAGGAGGCGCCGCCGGAGAAGGCGGCGCCCATCGTGGGCGTGCTGCGGCACCACTGGAAGGACGTGCTCACCGCGATCGGCGCGCGCCTCGCGGAGAACATCTCCTTCTACCTGCTCACCGTCTTCGTCATCACGTACGCCAAGTCAGTCAAGATCGAAAACTCCACCGTGCTGAACGCGGTGCTGATCGCCTCGGCCATCCACTTCATCACGATCCCGATGTGGGGCGCGCTGTCCGACCGGATCGGCCGCCGCCCGATCTACCTGGCGGGCGCCGCCGGCATCGGAGTGTGGATCTTCGCGTTCTTCCCGCTCGTGGACACCGGCAACTTCTGGGTGATCACCCTCGCCATCACCGTCGGCCTGCTCTTCCACGGCATGATGTACGGACCGCAGGCGGCCTTCTTCTCCGAGCTCTTCGGCACGAGGATGCGCTACACCGGCGTCTCGATCGGCGCGCAGCTCTCGGCGATCGTGGCCGGCGCGCTGGCCCCGATCATCGCGGTCGCGCTGCTGAAGTCCTACTCGAGCAGCCTGCCCATCTCCGTCTACCTTGGTCTGGCCGCCCTGCTCACCCTGGGCGCGGTCTACGCGGCCCGCGAGACCCAGGGCAGCGACCTTGCCGAGAGGATCCACGCGCGATGAAGGTCACCACGCCCAGGCTCACCCAGAACGTCCTGACCGTCGAGGGCAGGCACACCGGCGAGCCCGTGCTGTTCGTGCACGGCAACGTCTCCTCCGCCGCCTTCTGGCGCGACAGCATGGCGGCGCTGCCCGGCCGCTACCGCCCGCTCGCGGTCGACCTGCGCGGGTTCGGCGAGAGCGACCCCGCGCCCGTGGACGCCACGAGGGGCCTGCGCGACTGGTCCGACGACGTGATCGAGCTGGTCGAGGCGCTGGACCTGGACGGCGTGCACCTGGTCGGCTGGAGCCTGGGCGGCGGCATCGTGCTGCAGGTCCTGCGCGACCGGCCGGCCGCCGTCCGGAGCGTCACCC
The DNA here is from genome assembly GCF_040605375.1 of Nonomuraea sp. NPDC005650. Taxonomy (NCBI): domain Bacteria; kingdom Bacillati; phylum Actinomycetota; class Actinomycetes; order Streptosporangiales; family Streptosporangiaceae; genus Nonomuraea; species Nonomuraea sp. NPDC005650. The sequence continues at coordinate 215,614 of NZ_JBEXCR010000005.1, read as the reverse complement.
TGGTCAACCCGGTCTCCCCGTACGGCTTCGGCGGCACCGAGGGCCCCGACGGGCGCCTCACGCACCCCGACGGCGCGGGAGCGGGCGCCGGCGCGGCCAATCCCGACTTCGTGGCCCGGCTCAAGGCGGGCGACATGTCGGACGAGTCCCCCACGTCGCCGCGCAGCGTCCTCCGCTCCTCGTACGTCAAGCACCCGGGCCTCCCCGACGAGGACTTCTACGTACGCTCGATGCTCACTACCCAGGTGGGCGAGGCCAACTACCCGGGCGACGCCGCCGGCTCGGCCGCCTGGCCCGGCCTGGCCCCCGGCAAGCACGGCGTGCTCAACGCCCTCGCCCCCACCAACTTCCGCCTGGACGACCTCCACGAGATCGACCCGAAGCCGCCCGTCCTGTGGATCAGGGGCGCCGACGACGTGATCGTCTCCGACACGTCGCTCTTCGACCTGGCCCACCTGGGCGCGCTCGGCGTCGTGCCCGGCTCCCCCGGCACCCCGGCCCAGCCCATGGTGACCCAGACCAGGGCCGTGCTGGAGCGCTACGGCCCGTACCGCGAGGCCGTCGTCGACGACTGCGGGCACAGCCCGCACCTGGAGCACCCCGCGGAGTTCCAGCGCCTGCTGACCGCCCATCTCGGGGGGTCGTGATGCTGGTCACGCTCACCTTGGTCGCGAGCCTGCTCACCCCGGTCCCGCAGCTCACGGTGCCGGGCGCGGAGCGGACCCTGGTGGCCACCCTCGACGACCTGACCACGGCGGGCACGACGAAGACCGGCCACACCGACCCGGCCGACTGGGCCGGGCTGCACTCGGCCGCCACGGTCAACCCGACGGGCGTGCCCGGCATCCAGATCGACGGCTACTTCCCCGACACCTCCACCACCAACGCCACGCACGGCTGGAACCACGACTCCCAGTTCGTGATCAGGCTCCCCGAACGCTGGAACGGCGGCCTGGTCGTCAGCGGCACCCCCGGCAACAGGGAGCAGTACGCCAACGACTACACGATCTCCGACTGGGTGCTGGCCAAGGGCTACGCGTTCGCCTCGACCGACAAGGGCAACGTCGGCGTGAACTTCCACGAGGACGGCCGCGAGCCCGGCGACGCCATCGCCGAGTGGAACGAGCGGGTCACCCAGCTCACGGTGGCCGCCAAGGCCGTCGTCAGGCAGCGGTACGGCAAGAAGCCCCGGCGCACGTTCGTGGCGGGCATCTCCAACGGCGGCTACCTGGTCAGATGGCAGCTGGAGAACCGCGGCGGGCTCTACGACGGCGGCGTCGACTGGGAGGGCACGCTCTGGCGGGTCAAGGGCGACAACCTGCTGAACTTCCTGCCGCCCGCGCTGGAGGCGTACCCGGACGAGGCGGGGGTGCGGGCGGCCGGGTTCGCGGCGGGCTCGGAGTTCCTGTGGCCGTTCCACCGGCAGTACTACTGGGAGCTCACCCAGCAGCTCTACCAGAAGGAGCTGGACCCGTCCTACCAGGGCGCGGCGGCCGACTACGACTACGACCGGCGCAAGCCGTACGCGGCCGTGGCGAAGATCGCGCTGACCGGCCGGATCACCAAGCCGCTGATCACGATCCACGGGACGCTCGACACGCTGCTGCCGATCTCCCGCGACTCCGACGTCTACGCGAAGATGGTCGGCCCGCACCGGCCGTTCCGCTACCACCGCGTCGAGGGCGGCAACCACCTGGACAGCCTCGTGGACGCCTACCCCGACAAGCTCAAGCCCATGCTCCCGGCCTTCAGGAGCGCCTTCGAGGAGCTAGAGGGCTGGGTCAGTCCTTGAGGTAGCGGTGCCTGCCCGCGCGCGCCAGGCGCACCATGTGGCGCGCGCCGGGCAGCCGCCTGCCGATCCGGTACAGGATGGTGTCCCGGCCCATGGGCGAGCGCCTCCCCGGGTCGACCGCGGCGGCGGGCCGTACCTTGATCTTGCCCCTGCGCATCTCCAGCGCGAACCTGAGCCCGATCTCCTCCTCCGACGTGCGCAGCGACGTCAGCCAGCCGCCGGGGCCGAGCTGGTCGGGCGGCGGCATCAGCCGCTTGACCGGCACCTTGGCCACGAGCTGCCCCGCGAGCCGGCCGGGCACCCCGGCCTCGGCCAGCGCGGGCGCGCACACCTCACGGCCGCGCCGCCGGGTGCTGCGCAGCACCAGCTCCAGCGGCGGCCCGCCGCTCGGCGGCACGTACGGCACCGGCAGCACGACGTACACGTGCCCGTCGAGCTGCTTGACCTCCGCCCCGCGCGACACCAGGGCGATCGACTCGGGGAACGAGCGCGGCTCCACGGCCAGGCCCAGCTCGCCGTGGTCGGTCCAGCACGGCACCACCAGCCGCATCCTGGGACGCTGGGCCAGCACGCCCAGGCAGTTGAGCGGGCCCGTCGAGCTGCCGACCCGGCTCCTGGCCTGGTTGGCGCCGCCGAACATGCGGACGTGCACCTCCCACTGGCCCGGCTTGAGCGGCTCGCCGACCGCGGCGCTGGTCACGTCCAGCTTGGCCTCGCCCCTGATCTGCACCCTGATCCGGCGGCGGCCGTCCTGGATGCGCTCCACGTGCTGGGTCATCGGCAGGAAGTGGATCACGCCCGTCTCGGTGTGGCGCACGTACAGCTCGACGCGGGCCCGCTCGACCGCTTCGGTGACGTCGGTGACGCTCCCGTCCAGGGACTTGGTGTCCAGCGAGCGCGGCGGGGTCCAGAGCAGGCGCTCGCCGTCCTCCCGGTACCTGTCGGGCGTGCCGTCGCCCGACAGGACCTCCACGGTCAGCGCGAGCACGAGCACGTGGGCGTCCCAGCGCATCTCGGTCAGGTCGGCGCGGAGCCCGGCGCGCTTGGAGGAGTTCGACAGGAGCACGATCTGGTCCAGGCGGCCCGCGCGCACGTAGGCGGCCACCACGCGCAGTTGGACGGGCAGGTAGCGGTCCAGCCGATCCGGGAAGCGCTCCTCGACCAGCTCCTGCACCACCCGGAAGTGCAGGCCCCGGTCCACCGACGAGTCGGCGAACCTGGCGGTCAGCAGCGGGCGCAGCACGGCGTACCGGAACCAGTGGGCGTACATGCGGTCGCGCTGGCGGCCCTCGCCCACGCAGGCGTCGATGTCGGTGAGCAGCTCGCTCAGCTCCTTCACCATCGACCGCGGCTCGTCCTCGGCCCACGGCCGGTCGCCGAGGTGGCAGCAGACGTGCTCGGCCAGCACGGCGATGACCTTGGCGTGCAGGTAGGCCCGCATCACGAACGCCTGCTCGGCCATCCTGCCGCCGGGCACGGTGAAGCCCAGCTCGTTCTCCTCCAGGAAGCCGCGGCGGTAGAGCTGCTGGGGCAGCAGCAGGTGGAGCAGGCGGTCGCGCAGGATGTCGGCGCGGGCCGTGCCGCGCTCGAAGGCGACCATCGGCGGGCCGAAGTCGCGGATCAGGCGGCCGATCAGCACGTCGGCGTCGGTCTCCACGGCACGCTCGTGCATGCGGGCGGCGGCGTCCTTCTCCAGGCGGTCGCCCTGGTCGAGGAAGTAGACGTAGTCGCCGGTGGCGGTGGCCAGGCCCACGTTGCGGCCGCGCATGGGCGTGCCCGTGTGCGGCAGGTGCAGCACGCTCACGTTGTCACGGGTCGCGGCGATGGTGTCCAGGCGCTCGCCGATTCCGTCCGTGGAGCCGTCGTCCACGAAGATCACTTCGTACTCGTCCGGGGGCATCGTCTGCTCCAGGGCGGAGCGGATGCACGCGTCGGCGGTGGCCCCCGGGTTGTGGACATTGACGATCACACTGACCTTCACACCCATGCGGCCAGAGTGGGCCCGTATGCACCTTCGGGCGCGGCGGCTTGCCGATTAGAGAGGGAAAGTTGACCCTCTAATACCAACCGACCGACTGTGAGTGTCCCCATGCGCCGCAGGGCGTGCCGTAGCGGCCCTTGATGTAGCCGAGGCCCCACTTGATCTGGGTCGCGGCGTTGGTCTGCCAGTCGGAGCCCGCGCTGGCCATCTTGCTGCCCGGAAGGGACTGCGGGATGCCGTACGCGCCGGAGTAGCGGTTCATCGCCCGCTCGTTCCAGCCGCTCTCCTTCATCCAGAGCCGCTCCAGGCAACCCCACTGGTCGTCGCCCCAGCCCATGGAGGAGAGCATGGTCTTGGCGGTGGCCTTGTTGCTGCCCGGCGAGGGGTTGCTGCCCGGCGGGAAGTTCGCGGTGGGGAACCCGTCGCCGCCCGGCGCCTTCTTCGGCACCACCCAGTCGATCTCGGGGTCCTTGCCCGCGGCGGACCGGCCGTCCTTCAGCTTGTCCGCCTTGTACGCCTGCTCGGCCGCGTTCTTGAGCGCGTCGTTCTGCGGGTCGGGCGTGTAGAAGCTGCCGCCGGCGATGGCGCCCAACTGCTCGGGCGTGAAGGGCGTGACGGCTGGCCTGTTGGCGTTCTCGATGGCGCGGAGGGCCACGAAAGTGCCTCCACCGACCACCACCACCAGCGAAACGGTGGTGATGACCACCGCTTTCACGCTCACGCGCTTCTTGGGCCGGCGCGTCGGGGGGAGGTCTTCCTTCGACGGGCGCTCACTCAACTGCGGACCGGGGCTCACGAACCATGAGCTTGCCTTGTCATGGGGGGTGGTCCGCAACCGAAACGCGAGAATCGCTTGGGACCCCGTTGGCTAACTTGCTGGTAAGCGTGGCGTTTCCGAAATAGTGTGATATTGCTCACACAAAGGACGGCTCCCCCTCGGGCGCCCGTGAACCGAAGGGAAGCCGCTTCCAGGCTGCCTTGCCTACTTTGATGTCCCATCAGGGACACGTCACAGTTTGGTGACTTAGTTCGGGCATTCGGGACATGGAATAATAATTTGTGCGTGGCTGGCATCCTTCTGGTTGAAGACGACCCCTCGGTCCGCATGGCTCTAGAGCTGGCGCTGACCCGGCAGGGACACTCCGTCACGTCGTACGCGACGGGCGAGGAGGCGCTCGACCACATCAGGGCCCGCCGCCCGGAGATCGCGATCCTCGACGTGATGCTCCCGGGGATCGACGGGATCGAGGTGTGCCGCCGCGTACGCAAGCTCGACCAGCTCCCCGTCATCCTGCTCACGGCCCGCGGCGACGACCTGGACGTGGTGGTCGGGCTGGAGGCCGGCGCGGACGACTACGTGGTCAAGCCGGTCGAGCCCCGGGTCCTGGACGCTCGCATCCGCGCCATCCTGCGCAGGGCCGAGTCCGCCGCCTCCGATCGCATCACCTTCGGCGACCTCGTGATCGACCGGGGCGCGCTCAAGGTCATGCTGGCCAACAAGGAGATCCATCTGACGCCGACCGAGCTGCGGCTGCTGCTGGAGCTCGTACGCCACCCCGGCCAGGTGCTCAACCGCCGCTACCTGCTGCGCGAGGTGTGGGACCACACGCACATCGCCGACTCCCGGCTGGTGGACGCCTGCGTGCAGCGGATCCGGGCCAAGATCGAGCCGAAGCCGGCCGAGCCCGTGTTCATCCACACGGTGCGCGGGTTCGGCTACCGCTTCAGCCCTCCGTGATCCCCCTTCCCACGGGGCTGCGCGCCCGCCTCGTCATCACGTTCACGCTGGTCGCGGTCACCGCCTCGCTGCTGGTCGCCACCATCGGCTTCGAGCTGGCCAAGACCGCGCTCGTGACCCGCGAGGAGAACACCTCACTCGACCTCGTGATCAGAGAGCTGGGCGGCATCACCTTCCCCGTCGGCAAGCTCGCGCCCGGCGAAGCCGCGCCGACCATCAAGGAGCTGGACCGCGTCGCCGCCGGGCTCAGCGGGCCGGGCCGCAGCGTGATCGTCGAGTACGGCGGCCTGGTCTCCCTCGAAGGCCCCATGACCATGAGCGACGTGCCCAACGAGCTCTACGGCCGGGCCAAGCAGAGCGTGGTCACCCAGCGCAAGGTCATCCGCAACGAGCTCTGGCTCATCGTCGGCGCCGAGGTCTATCGCGACTTCAACGGCACGCCCCAGGCCACGGGGCTGCGCGCGTTCGTGTTCTTCCCGATGCGGGGCGACGAGAACCAGCTCAACGCGCTCAGGGCCACGCTCGCCCAGGCCGGCGCCGCCATCGTGCTGATCGCGCTGGTCGTGGCGCTGCTGTCGGCCAGGCAGGTGCTGCTGCCGGTCCGGCGGCTCAGCGCGGCCGCGCAGGCGCTCGGCCAGGGGCGGCTGGACACGCGCCTGCCCGTCCACGGGCAGGACGAGCTGGCCGAGCTGACCGCCCGCTTCAACGACGCGGCCGCGGCGCTGGAGCTGAGCGTGTCCGAGCTGCGCTCGCTGGAGGCCATGTCACGCAGGTTCGTGGCGGACGTCTCGCACGAGCTGCGCACGCCCCTGACCGCCATGACGGCCGTGGCCGACATGCTCTCCGAGGAGGCGGGCCGGCTGCCCGAGGCGCCGGCCGAGGCCGTCCGGCTGGTGCTCAGGGAGATCGAACGCCTGCGCGAGCTGGTCGAGCACCTCATCGAGATCAGCCGCTTCGACGCGGGCACGGCCACGCTCAACGTCGAGCCGGTGAACGTGGCCGACGCCATCGCGGACTGCCTGGAGGTGCGCGGCTGGAGCGACCAGGTGCAGGTGAAGGCGTCCCAGGGCTTGACGGTGAACCTCGACCCGAGGAGGTTCGACGTCATCGTGGCCAACCTGGTCGGCAACGCGCTCAAGCACGGGCAGCCCCCGATCACGGTGAGCGCCAGAGGCACCGAGAACGGCCTGGAGGTGAAGGTGCGCGACCACGGCAAGGGCATACCGCGCGAGGCGCTGCCGCACGTCTTCGACCGTTTCTTCAAGGCCGGCGCGGGCCGGGCCCGCAGCCAGGGCAGCGGCCTCGGCCTCGCGATCGCCCGCGCCAACGTCCACCTCCACGGCGGCACGATCTCCGTACGCCTGCAGAATCCCGGCACGCTCTTCACGGTCTGGCTACCACACTCATGACCGCTGTCCGCGCTCTCGCGCTCGTCCTCCTGCTCGCCCTGACGGCCTGCGGCATCTCGCCCACGGACGTCCAGGACCGGGGCAACGCGCCCACCATCAAGATCCCGCCGCCCTCCAAGACGATCTTCCTGATCAGGAGCGGCAAGCTCGCCCTGGAAGCGGCCGACGTCGAGAACGACACCGTCGCCAGCCTGCTCAGCGCGCTGTTCGCGGCCTCCTCGCAGCCCCTCGACGGCGGGCGGGACACCGCGCTGCGCGGGTTCACGTACCTGGGGATCAAGGACTCGCTGAACCCCGTGCAGCGGGACGAGGTCCAGTTGCCGCGCACCTCGACGCTGACCGTCTACATCAGGGGCGACGGCACGCTCACCAAACTCGGCCTGGCGCAGATCGTCTGCACGGCCCAGCAGGACGCGGCGTACGAGATGGTGAAGGTCGTCCGGGACAACGTGAACCGCCCCTCCGAGTCGGAGGGGCAGCACACCTGCGGCGAACTCAAGTGATCATGGTGGGCCGCCCTCCGGCGGCCCACGATCACATCGTGATGTCCTCGAGCATCTCCGTCACCAGCGCCGCGATCGGCGAACGCTCCGACCTGGTCAGCGTGACGTGCGCGAAGAGCGGGTGGCCCTTGAGCTTCTCCACCACCGCCACCACGCCGTCGTGCCGGCCGACGCGGAGGTTGTCGCGCTGGGCCACGTCGTGGGTGAGCACGACCCGCGAGTTGGCGCCGATCCGGCTCAGCACGGTCAGCAGCACCCCGCGCTCCAGCGACTGGGCCTCGTCCACGATCACGAACGCGTCGTGCAGCGACCGGCCCCGGATGTGCGTCAGCGGGAGCACCTCCAGCATGCCCCTGTCGAGCACCTCCTCGATCACCTCGGGCGAGGTGATCGCGCCCAGCGTGTCGTAGACCGCCTGCGCCCACGGGCCCATCTTCTCGCCCTCGGTGCCCGGCAGGTAGCCGAGCTCCTGGCCGCCCACGGCGTACAGGGGGCGGAAGACGACCACCTTGCGGTGCTGGCGGCGCTCCAGGACCGCCTCCAGGCCCGCGCAGAGCGCGAGCGCCGACTTGCCGGTGCCGGCCCGGCCGCCCAGCGAGACGATGCCGATCTCCGGGTCCATCAGCAGGTCGAGCGCGATGCGCTGCTCGGCGGAGCGGCCGTGCAGGCCGAACACCTCGCGGTCGCCGCGGACGAGCTTCACCGACTTGTCCGGCTGCACCCGGCCGAGCGCCGAGCCCTTGGCCGACAGCAGCCGCAGGCCGGTGTGCGCCGGCAGGTCCCTGACCTCCTCCAGGTCGGCGCTGCCCTGGTCGAAGAGTGTCTCGACGTCCTCCGCGGTCACCTGGACCTCGGCCATACCCGTCCAGCCCGACTCGTGTACGAGCTCGGCGCGGTATTCCTCGGCCGCCAGGCCGATCGAGGCCGCCTTGACCCGCAGCGGCAGGTCCTTGGACACCAGGACCACGTCGCAACCCTCCGCGGCCAGCGAGCGGGCCACGGTGAGGATGCGGGTGTCGTTGTCACCCAGGCGGAACCCGACTGGCAGGATCGACGGATCGCTGTGATTGAGCTCAACCCTGATGGTGCCGTCACCTGTCGGCATCGCCTCGTCGAGCCTGCCGTACTGGATCCGCAGGTCGTCGAGGTAGCGCAGGGCCTTCCTGGCGAAGTAGCCAAGCTCGGGATGGTGCCGCTTCCCCTCCAGCTCGGTGATGACCACGATCGGAAGAACCACGTCGTGCTCGGCGAAGCGGGTCATGGCCGCCGGGTCGGCTAGCAGGACCGACGTGTCCAGCACGTACGTGCGCTTGGCCGACTGGTGAGTAGGGTTGCTCGAGGACACTGCCACACGTTCTCCCCCGGGCGCCCATAAGCGCGAGCGCCCTGCAGACGAGGCGGGATTCGGACCGGTCCCTCATCCCCGACCGCGAGCTGCCGTCGGCGCCGGGTACCGGCCCCCCTCGGCAGATCTTGGTGCAAAGGCGGGCCCTCTCCGAAATGTCCGGCCTGCGGTCGGACATTTACTACGTTACGTTCTGAATGCCCCGTTGTCGCGTCATGAACCGTAACGTCGGTGTCTCGCAGCGTAATCGCGCAGCGCCCGCAGGAAGTCAACCCTGCGGAAGTCAGGCCAGTAGGCCTCGTGGAAGTAGAACTCTGAGTGAGCGCTCTGCCAGAGCATGAAGCCGGACAGGCGCTGCTCGCCCGAGGTCCGGATGAGGAGATCCGGGTCGGGTTGGCCGCGAGTGTAGAGATGCTCCGCGATGTGCTCCACATCGAGCACCTCGACGAGGTCCTCGATGCTCGCCCCTTTGCTCGCTTGCTCCTGGAGCAGTGAGCGCACCGCATCGGCAATCTCACGCCTTCCTCCATACCCAACTGCAACGTTCACAATCAGGCCTGGACGGTGTGATGATGCTTCCTTTGCGTTTTTTAGGACATTCGCCGTTCGGGCTGGCAGCAGATCCAGCGCGCCGACCGGGCTGATCCGCCAGCCCTCGTCCACCAGCTCCTGCGTCACGTCCTCGATGATGCGCAGCAGGGGCTCCAGCTCCTCCTTCGGCCGGTTGAGGTTGTCGTTGGACAACATCCAGACGGTGACGACCTCGACGCCCGTCTCGCGGCACCAGCTGAGCAGCTCCGAGATCTTGTCCGCGCCCTTGCGATGGCCGGTGGCGACATCACGCATGCCCATCGCACGTGCCCAGCGGCGGTTGCCGTCGATGATCACCCCGACGTGCCTGGGGATGATGTCCTTCGACAGCTTGGACTCCAGCCGGTGCTCATACAGCCGGTAGACCAGATCGCGCAGGCCCACGGAGTGCCTCCCCAGCGGTTGCCTTCGGTCGCATGACCCAACAGGCAATTATCACCGCGAATCGCCCGTGCCTGCTCCCTCTAGGGGATTCCTCGCCAGATCTCTACCTTCTAGACATCCTTCCGCCTCATCCACAAGACTCCGGACGAACACCGACAGCTCCGACGACGTCAGCACCGCCCGCATGCCCACGCCCGTCGAGCCCCACGCCTCCACGTACGCCCTTCTGGTCAGCCGCCACTCGCCCTCGGCGGCCTGCCACACGGGGATGGTCCTGAGCTGGCAGCGCAGCTCCCCGCCGCCCACCAGGCCCGCCCTGGTGCGGTAGCGGAAGGAGAACAGCTCGCTGTCCGGCTCCTCCTCGGGGAACCTGTCGTCGGGGTCCGCCCACCGCTTGGCCGCTCCCCGTCCCCGGCGGGCCTCGTCCACGCCGCGCGCCAGGCGCGCGAGCAGCCAGCCGCACCGCTCCCCGACGCTCCCGTACGGCGTGCCGTCGCGGCGCAGCTCAAGGGTGACCTCGTACGGCGTGCCGACGCTGTCCCTGCATGCCACTGGTGTGACGGTCAGATAAGACCCGTCGACGCAACGCAATCCCCCCATTCTCTGACGGTTTCCGGCCGAATGTCGGTTAAACCGGCTATGCCGGATCCGCCCCTGGCCAGATGTGGCCAGAGGGAATCACGGGAGAAAACGCGACCACCAACGGGGTTTGCGCGGCGGGCCGGGCATGCGGCCGCGCTCGCGCAGCCAGTCGGCGAAGTCGTTCGCGTCGGTGCGGTAGTTGGGCGGGGGCTCGCCGCGGGAGCGCGCGTAGGCGGCGAACTCCGCGGCCAGGTCGGAGCCGGCCGCGGCGGCGGCGTCGGGCCGGATCCTGGCCACGATGCCGCGCCGCTTGGCGACCAGGCTCGACGCCTGCACCCGCATCCGCTCCGGGTCGAACCCCTGGGGCACCTCGGCCCCGGCGACGAGCGCGGCCACCACGTGCCCCTGCGCCTGGGCCAGCCGCCGCCGGACCGCCTCCAGCCCCTCGGCGTCCGCCTCCCCCCGCTGGTCGGTCATCCGGGCTCCCGGGCCACGGACATCGCCGTGCGGATCCTGGCCAGCTCGCTCTCCAGGGCGGCGTCGCTCGGGTAGTCGTCGTCCCACTCCAGCAGCGCGCCCGGCGGGGTGGCGCGGGCGCACAGCTCCGTGAGCAGGTCGAGCACCGGCCCAGGCGCGGAGGCGGTGTGCGTGTCGTGCCAGATGCCGTGGTGCTCCTCCCCGCCGGCGACGTGGACGTACGCGAGGTGTTCGAGCGGCAGCGCGTCGAGCGCGTCCGTGGCCGACAGCCCCAGGTTGTACTGGTTGGTGTAGAGGTTGGCCACGTCTATCAGCAGCCCGACCCCGGTCCGCTCGACCAGCTCGGCGAGGAACTGGGCCTCGGTCAGCTCGTCGTCCGGCCAGCCGAAGATGGCCGCGACGTTCTCCAGGGCGAGCGGCACCGGCAGCGCGTCCTGCGCCCTGCGCACGTTCTCGGCGATGACCCGCAGAGACTCGCGAGTGCGCGGGACGGGCAGCAGGTGCCCGACCTCGATGCCGCCGCCCCTTACGAACGCCAGGTGCTCGCTGACCAGCGGCGCGTCCAGCACCTCCGCGCAGGCGGCCAGGTGGGCGAGCCGGGCCGGGGAGGGCGGCTCGGCGCCGCCGACGCCGAGCGACACCCCGTGCGGGATGACCGGCAGGCCCCTGGCCCGCAGCACGCGTAACGACTCGGGGAGGTCGGCGGGCTTGATGTTCTCGGCGACGACCTCCAGGAAGTCGACGCCGGGCATCCGCTCGATGGACAGGTCCAGCTCGGCCCGCCAGCCGATCCCCACCCCCAGCTCGCCCCCGGTGCGCTGCCCGGCTCCCGGCTCGGCCATGTCAGCTTCCTCCTCCTCCGCAGCCACCGCCGCCGCACCCGCTGCCGCCGCCACAGCCCGACGAGCCGCTGCCGCAGCCGTGGTGGGACGCCCCGCCGCAGCCGCCTCCGCTGCTGTATCCGCCACCGTACGTCGGCCGCCGCCTCGGCCGGCCGGCTGCCTTGGCCACCCGCAGGTCGGCCTTCAGCCGCGCGCTCGGGCCGTACAGCGCGGTGCGCACCCGCTCGTCCCCCGAGCCCAGCGGGTACCTCTTCCTGGCGTTGCCCAGCCGCTCCACCCCGTGGGCGGTGAGCGCGTCGCGGCGGGACCTCCTGCGGTTGCGGATCACGCCGGCCGCGCCCGCGCCGGTGAGCGCCAGGGCGATCAGCGAGATCATCAGCAGCGGCTTCGTGCCCTCGGTGACCACGGTGACCACGGCCGCCACGACTCCCGCGAAGGCCAGCGCCGACACCACCTGGAGCCCGGCGGCCAGCCGTCGGAGCCGCCTGGCGCGGTCGCCGGGCAGGACCAGGCCGGTGTCCATGAGGTGGCGCTTGAGCGCGTCCATGGCCAGGCTCCTGCGTACCTCGATCTTGAGCGCGGACGCCGGGAGTCCGGAACGGTCGGCGACGGTGGCCAGCGTCGCCTGCTCGATGGGGTCCCGCGACACCGACGGCGCGTGGACGGTGTGCACGTGTCCCCCGCGTGACACGCGCAGATCTCCCGAGCCGGTAAGGAGCGCGATGGCCGTGCCGGCCACCTGCTCGGGGCCGCCCGCCAGATAGGCGAGCTCGTAATGGCCCAGTTTCTGGCCCATGGCGCGAGTACGGGACGTCGTCGGGACGGCTTTCTCGCGTTTGAATGCGGAGGCGGTGGTGAGGGCTATCGCCGCCAGAGCCACCGAAAGGATCAGCAGGAACAGGTCCATTTAGGCCTCCCTCCGTGCAGCCGGATCAGGCTGTTATCGGAAGGACGCGTAAGGCAAAGGTAAAGGTTTCGTTCTGCTCATTTAGATTATTCGAATTCTGTCAGCTGCTCCCGCCGCCGCAGCTCGAACCGCCGCCTCCGCAACTGGAACCGCTGCCGCAACTCGACGAGCTCCCGCCGCAACTCGACGATCCGCCGCCGAAGTCCATTCCGCCGAAGCCGCCCGAGGAGTCGCTGCCGAACGTCGTGCCGTCGCCGCCGCCGTACGTCCCGCAGGCGCCGGCGCAGTCGCCTCCCGGGTCGCCGGCCGAGAGTTCGTCGCACAGGCTCTGGTCCCCGGCGTCCTGCAGCCCGTACAGCGCGACGGGTATCCCGACCGCCAGGGCCAGGGAGCTCTGGTCGTGCACGCCTCTCGGGTGATGCCCGCGCGCCGACAGCAGGACCGCGCGCCCCTCCTTGGTGAGGACGTTCCGCAGCCTGCGACGCTGCCGGGCGAGCGCGGCGAGCCCCGAGACGACCGCGATCACGGTGAAGAACAGCACCCCAAGGAAGACCGGCTCCTTGGCCGCCAGCCGGGCGGCGGCCAGCGCGACCACCAGCAGCGCGAACCCGCCCGCCACAGCCACGGCCGCCTTCTGCAGCTTCCTGCGCCGCCACGCCGTCCCGAACGCCTCCTCCGGCACGATCAGGCCGCGTGCCCGGAGGCCGCCGGCCAGCCCGGCCGGCGCCGGATGCGCCTCCAGCGCCCGCCGCAGCTCGCCGGCCCGGTAGCCGCCCGGCCTGGCGGCCAGCGCGTCCAGCACGGCCTGCTCGATCGGCACCGGCGAGGGCCGCGCGCCGTACACGGCGGTGACCTGCGACCCCCGTGACACGCGAACGGCGCCGGCCCTCGCGAGGACGGCCAGCGCCGTGTTGATGGCCCGCCGAGGCCCGCCGGACAGGTAGGCCAGCTCGTAGTGGGACAGATCATGCCCGGCGCCCGTGGGCTCCGGCTCGCTGACGCGTCTGCGCTCGCGCTCGACGCTCTGTTCCGCCACGTTGACCAGGAAGACCACGCCCAGCGCGGCGAAGAGCAGGAAGTAGTCCACGGCGGCCCCTCCTAGCGGTACGGCAGTCCGTCAAGTTAGACGCAGCCGCCGTACCGCACAAGGGGGTCAGCCGAGCCGATCCAGCAGGGCGTTGTACTCGTCCCACAGTTCCTTCGGCAGATGCGAGCCGAACTTGTCGAAGTGGGCCGGGATCAGCGACGCCTCCTCGCGCCACACTTCCTTGTCGACGGACAGGAGCGTGCGCAGGTCCTCCTCGGACAGGTCCAGGCCCTCGGTGTCGAGGTCGGCCGGCAGCAGGCCGATCGCCGTCGGCACGGCCTTGGCCTCGCCGTTGAGCCGGTCGACGATCCACTTGAGCACGCGGCTGTTCTCGCCGAAGCCCGGCCAGACGAACTTGCCCTCGGCGTTCTTGCGGAACCAGTTGACGTAGTAGATCCGCGGGAGCTCGGCGCCCTTGCGGCGGCCGATCTCCAGCCAGTGGTCGAAGTAGTCGCCCATGTTGTAGCCGCAGAACGGCAGCATGGCGAACGGGTCGTGGCGCAGCTCGCCCACCTTGCCCTCGGCCGCGGCGGTCTTCTCGGAGGCGACGTTGGCTCCGAGAAAGACGCCGTGCTCCCAGCTCAGCGACTCGGTGACCAGCGGCACCGCGGTGGCGCGGCGACCGCCGAACAGGATCGCCGAGATGGGCACGCCCTTGGGATCCTGCCACTCGGGTGCGATGGTCGGGCACTGCGCGGCGGGAGTGGTGAAGCGGGCGTTCGGGTGGGCGGCGGGCTCGCCGCTCTCGGGCGTCCAGGAACGCCCCTTCCAGTCGGTCAGGTGCGCCGGCGGCTCCTCCGTCAGCCCCTCCCACCACACGTCGCCGTCGTCGGTGAGCGCGACGTTGGTGAAGATGCTGTTGCCCCAGAGCGTCCTGATCGCGTTGGCGTTGGTCACCTGGCCGGTGCCGGGCGCGACGCCGAAGAAGCCGGCCTCCGGGTTGATCGCGTACAGGCGGCCGTCGTCGCCGAAGCGCATCCAGGCGATGTCGTCGCCGATCGTCTCGACCTTCCAGCCTGGGATCGTGGGCTGGAGCATGGCGAGGTTGGTCTTGCCGCAGGCGCTCGGGAAGGCGGCCGCGATGTAGCGGGTCTCGCCGGACGGCGGCGTGAGCTTGAGGATCAGCATGTGCTCGGCCATCCAGCCCTCGTCACGGGCCATGGCGCTGGCGATGCGCAGCGCGTAGCACTTCTTGCCGAGCAGGGCGTTGCCGCCGTAGCCGGAGCCGTACGACCAGATCTCGCGGGTCTCCGGGAAGTGGCTGATGTACTTGGTCGAGCTGCACGGCCACGGCACGTCCTGCTGACCGTGGGCCAGCGGCGCCCCGACGGAGTGAACCGCCTTGACGAACTCGCTGTGTTGATGGTCGCGCTTGCTGCGGCCTCCGTTGGCTCGTCCCTCGCTCTCTCCGGCCTTTCGCGCCGCTCCGCGCTTCTCGATCAGGCGAAGAGCCCTCTCCCCCATCCTGGTCATGATCCGCATGGAGACGGCGACGTACGGGGAGTCGGTGATCTCGACGCCGAGCTGCGAGATCTCGCCGCCGAGCGGGCCCATGCAGAACGGCACGACGTACATCGTGCGGCCGCGCATGCAGCCCTTGAAGAGCTGCCCGAACGTCCGGCGCATCTCGTCGGGGGCGATCCAGTTGTTGGTCGGCCCCGCGTCCTCCTCGCGCTCGGAGCAGATGAAGGTGCGGTCCTCCACCCGGGCCACGTCGCTGGGGTCGGACTTGGCGTAGAAGCTGTTGGGCCGGGCGGCGAGTCGCGTGAACGTCCCCTGATCCACGAGAAGGTTGGTCAGGCGCGTCCACTCCTCCTCGGACCCGTCGCACCACTCGATCCGGTCTGGCTGGGTCAGGGCGGCGATCTCGTTGACCCACGCGGCCAATTCGCTATTGCTGGTCGGTGCGGGCACTTCCACGGAAACGGACACGACTGCGACTCCTCCACTCTCTCAGGGCCCAGTCATCATTAACGACGAAGCGGCATGAAAGCCAATTGGCATAGACCTGTTGGCCTTGCCCGTCGTCGCAGGCAGGGGCCCTGACGATTGGTGGAGCCTACCCAGCCCGAGCAGATTTAAAAGAGAATTAACATGCAGTGGTCCAGTCCAATTCAGCTGGTCTAAACCAATTTCCCAAGTGGTTTAGTCCATTTCCGCGCCCGTTTCCGCTGCGTGGTCTCAGGAATTGACATCCGGCCCAGCGGAGCGAACGCGGTCGACATGCTGGAGCGCGTCGCGCAGGTCGGCCAGCCACGTGTCGGTGTGCTTCCCGACCAGACGCACGCACCAGGCGAGCGCGTCACTGCGGCTCCTGGCCACCCCGGCGGCCACGAGCGTGTCCAGAACCTGCCGCTCCGTCTGGCGCAGCCGGGTCATCACGGGCACGGACAGTGTGGTGAACATCACAGTCTCGCCGCCGCAGACCACGCCCCAGGACACCTTCTGCCGGAACTTCCGCTCGGCCTCCCGGGCGATCTCGATCCGCCGCTCGCGCGTCTCCTCCCTGAACCTTCTGGCCAGCCCCTCGATCAAGGCGGCCCGCTCGGCCTCGGGCACGTCGTCCGGGAGGTCGGGGAGCGTGCCCAGCACCGCGATCTCCTCGCGGTCCCTGACGATCTCGGGCGCGCCGGTGAACCAGCCTTCGGGCAGCCGCCCGGTGAACCAGCCGTGGATCTGCGCGGTGTCGTCTTCTGTTGTCATGTAATCACCATTACATAGTTGCAGGCTTAATGCACGTGTTGGAGGTCGCGTTTATGCTCCCCTCCACCCCCTCTGACCTCACGCCCTTCCTTCCGCCACACGCGCCTCTGTGCCCTCGTGCCGGGTCGGCGCGCCCGTGCCGTGCGGGCGGCGTGCTTGTGCCTTATCCCGCCGCGTATCGCCGCCCCGGCTCCGCGATCGTTCGTTGCGCACCCCGTCCCGTCACCCCTTCCGTGGGCGGTGCCTCGCGGTGGCGGAGGGACCGCCGCAGAGCGCGTCGCCACCCTGCGACGGCCCCGTGGTGCGTTGCGGAGGCACAGCAGCGTGCCTCGAAGGTGCGACGGCGCGGTGGCGGCGCACTGGCGACGAGGGTCTGGCGCATGGGCGCAGCGCACGGCGCATGGGCGCGGCGGGTCGTGCCCCGGGACCTTCCGGGTGCGCGCCGGCCGCTGCCCGGCGTGCCACCATCGCCGCCATCCGCTTGCAGCACGGCGCGCATCGCGACACGGGGCCCTGCGATACGACGCCGGTGCCCAGCCGGGTGCGGCGTCGGTGACGCGCGATACCGAGCGACGGGGGACGCGCGCCCGGTGGCGAGCCGACGGCGCAAGGGCGATCGGCACAGGGGCGCGCTACGTGGGGTGGGAAGGCCGGGGTGGGTGGGTTAGCGGACCTTGGAGGCTACGGTTGGGCTCACGCGGATGACGCCCGCCAGATTGCGGGTGTGCACCGGCGAGATCTTGACCACGTCACCCGTGCGCGGCGCCTGGATCATCTTCCCGTCACCCCAATAGATCGCCACATGGGAGATGTAGTCGGGGTTGGTCGGGTCGAGGCGCCAGAAGATCAGATCCCCCGGCTGCGCCTGCGAGAAGGGAACCTGCTGCCCGGTCACCCACTGCTGGTGCGTCACCCTGGGCATCCGCACCCCCGCCTGGGCGAAGGCCCACTGGACCAGGCCCGAGCAGTCGAAGGTGTCCGGTCCCTCGGCCCCCCACACGTACGGCCGGCCGAGCTTGGAGGCGGCGGCCTTGAGCGCCACGGTGACCTGCTCGCCCGTCATGAACGACCCCGTGGTCCAGGTGCGGGTCGGGGTCTGCGGTTGGGGCAGCACCGGGTTGACCATGGCCACCTGCGTGCCCTTGGGCAGCCGCCTGAGGATGGCCTTGCGCAGCGTGTCGGAGTTGATGTCGGGGGCGCTCACGATGAGCGCGTTGTCGTGCGGCAGCCCCAGGACCCGCCCCACGTTCTTGGACACGACGGCGTCCACCGCGCCGAACCCGGTGGTGGCGTACGCGCCGATCCGCAGCGTCCCGGCCGGGCTGGCCACCCGCCGGTGCAGCGCGAGCCCACCGTCGTTGCCGAGCACGAACGACACCGCCACGTCACCCGCCGCGACGTTCTGCCACAGCGCGTCGGACGAAGCGGTCACTTTGGGGGTGTACGAGCGGAATGTGGATGGGTTGACCGCCAGCGTCTGCACCCGCTTGCCGTCGAGCATGACCGACGCCGCGTCGGCCAGCTCCAGCCCCCGCACCCCGCGCAGCTTGGCCACCTTCTGTAACAACTCGTTGGTGAACGGCTTGCGGGTCAGCACGAACAGGTTGGGCTTGTGCAGCTTCTTCAGCGGCTCCACGGGCTGGATCGTGGTGGCGGGCGGCTGTTGCGGCTGCCCCTGCTGCTGCCCCTGCTGCTGTCCCTGCTGCTGTCCCTGCTGCTGTTGCGGCCGGCGCTGCGCCAGCGGCGTCTGCTCGGGCGTGTCCTGGGCGCGTACGAGCCCGACCTCCTGCCCCGATCGAGCGAGCAGCAGCACGTCGGCGGTCAGCACCGCGACCAGCGCCACCACGATGAACGGCACCAGCTTGTAGGTGTTACGCCGCTTACGAGAGTTGACCAGGAAGCTGAGATCCTGCCGGATCCCGGAGCCATGCGAAAAATCCGCCGGGCCGACGTGGGCCCGGCGGTCGTCGTGCGGGGGTGTCAGTTGCCGATGTACGGCACTGCCTCAAGGATCTCGACCGTGTTCTGGCGGCCGTTGGGCATGGAATATGTCGCCTTCTCCCCGATCTTCTTGCCGTTGATCGCCGCGCCCAGCGGGGACTTCGGCGAGTAGACGTCGATCGGGGCTCCACTCTCTTCGCGGGAGGCGAGCAGGAAAGTGACCTCGTCGTCGTCGCCGACGAACCTGATGGTCACGGTCATGCCGGGGCCCACCACGCCCTCGGCCTTGGGGGCCTCTCCCACCTGGGCGTTGTCGAGGATCTGCCGGAGGTGGAAGATCCGGGCCTCCATCTTGCCCTGCTCGTCCTTGGCGGCGTGGTAGCCACCGTTCTCACGCAGGTCGCCCTCTTCGCGGGCGGCTTCGATCTTCTTGGCGATGTCGACGCGCCCGGGGCCAGAGAGATATTCGTACTCCGCCTTCAGGCGGTCGTACGCCTCCTGCGTCAGCCATGTGACGTTCTCATCGCGAGAGTCGGCCACGGGTTCTCCTTGCTTGCCTAGGGGGCCCTGAGGTCACTTGAGGTTACGTGTGGTTGAATTGCGAAAGGCTAACAAGTCAACAGCTCCAACGCTTCCCCAAATGTCTCACTATACGAGATTGCAGTACTGGATGTGGACGGAAGTGGCCTGACCACTGGTGTCGAGGCTTTCCTTGATCTGCTTACTACCCCCGCCAGCCGAGATTCTTACTTCCTTGCTGCCCACTTCCGCGTGATAGACGTCCAGCGCCCTGATCCGGCAGACGGCCACCCTATCGTCTGGCTTGTACACCTCAAAGGTGATCTCCGCGCGATTCGCGCTCACGACGTTGAACGTCACCACCTGCGACGGCGCCTCCGAGCCGCCCGGCGTCATCGACCACATCACGTAGCCCCAGCCACCCGCGATGATGGCCACCAGCACGCCGATCACGACGTGGACGACCAACCGGCCGCCTCGTCTGGGGCGATCGGGAAAGTCATCGGGTGTGCCGAGAACTGGTTGGTTCTCGACATCTCTGGTCGCCATGGCGGAATCTCCCTGCACTCCCTGAGCGTTATCCGAGACAATTGTCGCCCGCGGGGGGTGTGCCCTCGCGACCGCCCAGCAGAAACTAGCCTCTCTGGGCGAGTGACCGGTCCCTACTGAGGAGACATCGAGCCCGTGAGTGCACCGCTGAGGCTGATGGCCGTCCACGCCCACCCCGATGACGAGTCGAGCAAGGGCGCCGCCACGATGGCGCGTTACGTGCGCGAAGGCGTGGAAGTGCTGGTCTGTACGCTCACCGGCGGTGAGCGGGGCTCCGTGCTCAACCCCAAGATGGACCGGCCCGAGATCGTGGCGAACATCGCCGCGGTGCGCAAGGCCGAGATGGACCGGGCCCGCGAGATCCTTGGCGTCCAGCAGCGTTTCATGGGCTTCGTCGACTCCGGGCTGCCGGAGAACGAGGACGAGGCGCTGCCCGACGGTTGCTTCGCCTTGCAGAAGCTGGAGGACGCCTCGGAGCCGCTGGTGGCGGCCGTGCGCGAGTTCAGGCCGCACGTGATCATCACGTACGACGACGACGGCGGCTACCCGCACCCCGACCACATCATGACCAACAAGGTCTCGGTGGAGGCCTTCGAGGCGGCCGGCGACCCCGACCGCTACCCGGGCACGGGCGACCCGTGGCAGCCGCTGAAGCTCTACTACCAGATGGGCTTCACCAAGGAGCGCTTCGAGGCGCTGCACGAGGCGATGACCGAGCGCGGCCTCGGCTCGCCGTACGCCGACTGGATCTCCCGCTGGGAGGACCGCCCGGCCAAGTGGCCGGTGACCACCCGGGTGCCGTGCGGCGACTACTTCGAGATCCGCGACCAGGCCCTGATCGCCCACGCCACCCAGATCGACCCCGACAGCTGGTGGTTCGTCTGCCCGCGCGAGCTGCAGCAGGAGATCTGGCCGACCGAGGACTACCACCTGGCGCGCTCGCTGGTGGACACGGAGCTGCCGGAGGACGACCTGTTCGCGGGCATCCACGCCGACGACGTCTCCCCCGCCTGCCACTGACGGGACCACGCTCCCCCAGTGGCAGACTGGAACTGTGAACGTTCTAGCAGCAGGTGATGTGAGTCCGGGCCTGCTCGGCTTCCTCGTCGTGGCTTTCCTCGGCTTCGCTCTGTATTTTCTGGTCAAGTCGATGAACAAGCAGATGTCGAAGATCCAGGTTCCCCATGAGGGCGACGTGGACGACAAGAAGGCCGAGTAGATGCCGATCGAAGTTGTCGACAACTCGACGGAAAACCGGTTCGAGGTGCTGGTGGACGGCAAGGTGGCCGGGTTCGCCGACTACCGGCTGCTGCCCACCAAGATCGTCTTCACGCACACCGAGGTGCTGCCCGCGTACGAGGGGCAGGGGCTGGCGGGCAAGCTGGTCGCGTTCGCGCTCCAGGCGAGCGCCGACACCGGCCTGCGCGTCGTGCCGCTCTGCCCCTACGTGGCGAAGTACATCGAGCGCCACCCCGAGTTCCAGGGCCTGGTCGACGGCTCATTCGGCAGCGGGTGACCAGGCGCGTTCCAGCGCCTTCGGCAGGCCCCACCAGCCCAGCGGCGTGAGCACCTCGTCCCGGTCCACGATGCCGAGATGGCCCCACAGGCTCACCACCGACCCGAACAGCGCCTCGGTCGCGTTGAGGTCGTCGACGGCGTGCTCGTCGACGTCGATGTCCTCCGACTCGGCGATCAGCCGGGCCATCCGCTCGGGCGAGGCCAGCACCCCCGGGCCCAGCCTGGCCAGCGCCGCCACCCCGGCCAGCCAGTCGGCGTGCTGGATCGCGCAGAGGTTGGCCAGCGTCGCGTCCTCCAGGCTGAGCTCCCCGTCCAGATCGACGAACTCCTCCAGCACGTCCCCGCTCTCCGACAGGTCCGAGATCGGCCCCGCGATGCCCGCCACCACCGCCAGCCACAGCTCGCCGTCGTCGTCCGGCATCGGGCCGTCGTCGAACCCGGCGCAGGCCCGCAGCACGTTGGCGGGGTAGCCGGGCAGTGCGAGCAGCGCGCGCAGTCGCGCGGCCGCCGTCTCCAGCTCGCCGGCGGGCAGCTCGGGCTGCTTGGGCAGGCCGCCGACGATCCGCCGCAGCTCCGACAGCGCGAACGCCTCCTCCTCGTCCCAGGCCGCGAACGACTCCTCGTCCTGCTCGTCGTTCACCGCGAACCCGGGCACCCTGCCGTCGGGCAGCGGCGTGCTGAGCCAGTGCTCCTGCAGCTCCTCGTACGCGCGGCGGGCCTCATGGTCGCCCGCAGCCAGCGCGTCGGGGTCGATCTCGCCGGACTCGACCCGTTCCTCCAGGTACGCCACCATCCGCGCGAACATCTCCGTCGCCACGGGCCCGCGCTCGTCCTCCTCCGGCCAGACGAAGTAGCTGGGCGTCATGAGGATCGGCTCGGTGCCGGTGGACTCGACCCAGCGCTGCACGTCGCCGACCGTGGCGACACCCGACTCGATCGAGCTGAGCGTGGCCTTGGCGGACTCCCAGAACTGGCGGGAGAGGGGGTTGCCCGCCGCCATCATCGCGCGCCGCAGGTCGGGCAGCGCCACCAGCGCCACCCCTGACGGCACGGCGAGCAGTGCGCGTGCCACGTCCCTGCGGGTGATGGCGCCGACGGGGCGGTCGGCGTGCGCGCAGACGAAGTCCATATCCACGCCCCGTAACCTACGCTGTCCCAGCCACCCAAGTCAGCCGCCGTACCCCCTGACGCCCCTCCGGCGTGGAGGTGAGGGGCGGGATGGGGGCGGACTAGGCTGAGCGGGGGAGGTCCTGATGAACCGCTTGAAAGACGCCACGAGCCCCTACCTGCTGCAGCACGCGGACAACCCCGTGGACTGGCACCCGTGGGGTGAGGAGGCGTTCGCGGAGGCCAGGCGGCGCGACGTGCCGCTGCTGATCAGCGTCGGTTACTCGGCGTGTCACTGGTGTCACGTTATGGCGCACGAGAGCTTCGAGGACCCCGGCACCGCGCGTCTCATGAACGAGCACTTCGTCAACATCAAGGTCGACCGCGAGGAGCGGCCCGACGTGGACGCCGTCTACATGGGCGCCACCCAGGCCATGACGCGCCAGGGCGGGTGGCCGATGACGGTGTTCGCGACCCCCGAGGGCCACCCGTTCTACTGCGGCACCTACTTCCCCCGCCCCCACTTCCAGCGCCTGCTCACCGAGGTGCACAACGTGTGGGTCGGCGACAGGGTGGCCGTGCTGCAGCAGGGCGCCAAGGTGGTGGAGGCGCTCAACTCGAACACCGCGCTGCCCAGCGGGGCCATGCCCAAGGAGGAGACGCTGGCGCTGGCCGTGCGGAATCTGCGCCAGGAGTTCGACCCCGTGAACGGCGGGTTCGGCGGGGCGCCGAAGTTCCCGCCGTCCATGGTGCTGGAGTTCCTGCTGCGTTCCGGCGAGCGCGAGATGAGCGGCAAGACGCTCGAGTCGATGGCCCGCGGCGGCATGTACGACCAGCTCGGCGGCGGGTTCGCCCGCTACAGCGTCGACGCGGAATGGGTCGTGCCGCACTTCGAGAAGATGCTCTACGACAACGCGCTGCTGCTGCGCGTCCTCACCCACTGGTGGAAGGCGGGCGGCGGCGAGCTGGCGCGGCGGGTGGCGCTGGAGACGGCCGACTGGCTGCTGCGGGAGCTGCGCACCGAGCAGGGCGGGTTCGCCTCCGCGCTCGACGCCGACAGCGAGGGCGTGGAGGGCAAGTTCTACGTCTGGACTCCCGAGGAGCTCCGCGCCGTGCTCGGCGAGGTCGACGGGCGCTGGGCGCAGGAGCTGTTCGACGTGACCGGCACATTCGAGCACGGCACGTCCGTGCTGCAGCTCCCGCGCGATCCCGACGACGCGGTGCGCTACGCGGGCGTCCGCGAGCGGCTGCTCGCCGCCAGGGAGCAGCGCGTCCGCCCGGGGCGCGACGACAAGGTCGTGGCCTCGTGGAACGGCCTGGCCATCGCCGCCCTGGCGGAGACCGGCGTGGTGTTCGGGCGGCCCGACCTCGTCGCGGCGGCCACGGCCGCGGCCGAGCTGCTCGCGAGCACGCACGTGGTGGACGGCAGGCTGCTGCGTACGTCCAAGGACGGCAGGGCGGGCACCAACGCCGGGGTGCTGGAGGACTACGCCGACCTGGCCGAGGGCCTGATCTCCCTGTACGGCGTGACCGGCGAGGCCAGGTGGCTCCGGCTGGCGGGATCGCTGCTGGACGCCGTGCTCGACAGGTTCGCCGACGGCACGGGCGGCTTCTACGACACGGCCGACGACGCCGAACGGCTCTTCCAGCGCCCGCAGGACCCCACCGACAACGCCACCCCGTCCGGCCAGTACGCGGCCGCGGGCGCGCTGCTCTCCTACGGCGCCCTGACCGGCTCGGCGCGGCACCGGGAGGCCGCCTACGCCGCGCTCGGCACCGTGTCCGTGCTGGCCACGGCGCACGCCAGGTTCGCCGGCTGGGGGCTGGCCGTGGCGCGGGCGGCGCTGGAGGGGCCCGTGGAGGTGGCCGTGGTCGGCCCGGCCGACGACCCCCGTACGGCGGAGCTGCACAGGGAGGCGCTGCTGGCCGACGTGCCGGGGCTGGTGGTCGCCCGCGGCCCCGGCGACTTCCCCGAGCTGCTGGAGGGGCGCGGGCTGGTCGGCGGGGCGCCTGCCGCGTACGTGTGCAAGGGGTTCACCTGCCGCATGCCCGTGACGACGGTCGATGACCTACGGGCGGAGCTGGGCGCGGCGGGCTAGCCCGACTGCGGGCGGCCCGTGTTGCCGTCGTTCACCGTGTCGCCGCCCGTCGTGGGCTGGTCCGGCGCCTGCTCCGTGGACGTCGGGCCGGTCTGCTCCGTCGGCTGCTGCTGCTGGTCCTGCTCCTGCCCGTCGTTGTTCGGCTGATCCGTCGCCGGCGGATCCGTGGACGGGGGCGCGGTGATGTCGGGCTCGGGCGTGTTGTCGAACCAGTCGTTCGGGTTCGGCGGCGGGGTGTTGCCCTGCTGGGGGACGTCCTGGTTCTGGTCGGGCGACGAGTAGTCGGGGCCCCAGCCGTAGTCGGACGGCTCGGGGAACTCCTCGACCGGCTTGCCCGCCATGGCCTCGGTCATGAACGCCCGCCAGATCTGCGCCGGGAGCTGGCCGCCGAACTGCGTGCCGTACCCGGGGATCGTGACGGTGGCGTTGTCGTCCCTGAACATGTCGACGGCGACGGCGAGCTGCGGCGTGAACCCGTTGAACCAGACGCTCTTCGACTTGTCCGTGGTGCCCGTCTTGCCGGCCACCGGGCGGTCGTAGAGCCGGGCGGCGGTGCCGGTGCCGTACTTGACGACCTGCTGCATCGCGTACGTGGTGTCCGCGGCGGCCTGCTCGCCGACCACCCGCGTCGAGACCGGCTCGACGGTCTGCTTCTTGCCGTCGGTGCCGGTGACCGACATCACCACGTGGGACTCCATGTGGACGCCCTTGTTGGCGAACGTGGAGAAGCCCGAGGCGTTCTGGACGGCGCTGACGGAGGAGACGCCGAGCGGGAAGGAGGCGTAGCTCTGCTGCTTCTCGATCTGCGCCTTGGGGATGCCCGCCTTCTCGGCGACGGTGGCGACCTTGTCCAGGCCGACCTTCTGGCCGAGGTCCACGAACGCGGTGTTGACCGAGTTCTGGGTGGCCCGCACCAGGTTGATCTCGCCGTAGGAGCGGTCGCTGTCGTTGGGGATCGGCTTCGGGTCCGACGCCACGCGCATCGGCGAGTTGCCGTTGACCCTGGTGGACAGGTCGAAGCCGTTGTCGAGCGCCGCCGCCAGCGTGTACGGCTTGAACGTCGAGCCGGCCATGACCTTGGCCGAGAACGCGCTGTCGTACTGCGACTGCGCGGGGCGCCCCCCGTAGAACGCGAGGACCTCGCCGGTGGCGGGGTCGACGGCCGCGAGCCCCGTGCGGACCTTCTTGGGCGTGGAGTCGGGCAGGACGTCCTGGACGGCCCGCTGGGCGGCCTGCATGAGCTTCTTGTCGAACGTCGTGACGACCTTCAGCCCGCCGCCGTTGATGTCCTCGTCGGAGTAGCCGCGCCGGTTGAGCTCGGCCGTCACCTGCTCCAGCATGTACTGGGCCTGGCCCTTGAGCTCGAACGGCTTCTTCGGCGTCGCGAGCTTGGGGAAGGTCTGGGTGGCGACCTGGGCGGGCGTCAGCGTGCCGGTCTGGCCCATCGCGTCGATCACCGACTTCCAGCGCTCCTGCGCCGCGGCCAGGTCGGGGCCCTTGGGGTCGGCGAAGCGGCTGGGCTGCTGGATCACCGCCGCGAGGTAGGCGCCCTCGGCCACGCTGAGCTGGCCGACGTCCTTGTTGAAGTAGGCGCGGGCGGCCGACTGGACGCCGTTGGCGCCGCGGCCGAAGTAGATCGTGTTGAGGTACTGCTCCAGCACCCAGTCTTTCGACTTGGACTGGTCGACCTTCATCGCGATGAGGATCTCTTTGAACTTCCGGGTGACGGAACGTTCCTGGCTGAGGCCGCTGTAGTAGTTGCGGACGAGCTGCTGGGTGATCGTCGAGCCGCCCTGGAGCTGCTGCCCGGTGACGGTGGACCAGACGGCCCGCCCGGTGCCCTTGACCGAGACGCCGCCGTCCTCGTAGAAAGAGCGGTTCTCGGCCGCGATGACCGCGTCGCGCACGTGCTTGGGCACCTTGGCCAGCTCGACGATCTTGCGGTCGATCCCCCGGCGGGCGAGCACGCTCTTCCCGTCGCGGTAATAGATCACCGAACCCTGCGCGGTGGCCTGCTTCTGCGTGGAATCGGGGATCGGAGTCAGCGCCCATGCGACCGCGAAAAGCCCGACAAGTACGAGGATTCCCGCGCCAAATGAAATCAGTAGAAGTCGGAGAACTCGTCGCTTTCGCATCCCGTTGCCACCACCGCTCCGCACCCTCGACCCCCCTCATCAGCCCCTATGCGCTGGGCGAATGTCAAGGCTAGACGATCGATAACGGTGCCTCGTCCCCTAGCGATAGTACGGGCTAGCGGCCGCCGCGGCGCGGAACATCGGCGACCAAAGGCAGCACCCGGTATGGAACCGGGGTGTCCAGGGCGATGATCGAATTAGTCCGCAGCACGCCCTGTACATCGACGATTCCGTCGATAACCCGCTGCAAATCGGCATTCGTACGCGCCACCACGCGGCAGAGCAGATCACTGCCGCCGGTGATCGTGTGCACCTCCAGCACCTCCGGAATGGCGGCCAGCCGGTCGGCCACCGGGTCGTGCCCGGCGACCTGCCTAATCTCCATGCTGACAAACGCGGTGACGCCATAGCCGAGCGCCTCCGGCGACACGTCGGGCCCGAACCCCGTGATCACGCCTCTGGCGACCAGCCGGTCGAGCCTGGCCTGCACGGTGCCGCGGGCCACGCCGAGCCGTCGTGAGCACTCGAGCACCCCCAGCCGGGGCTCCTCCTTCATGAGAGTGATCAACCGCGCGTCCAGCTCATCGATCGTCATACTGTACAGATTTACCCGACCTCGCGGAGATACGCTAGGCAGGTTGTCCACTGATTGAAGTAACTCTTGCGCATTAAGACCAGGAATATCGAGAGTTGCCAGTATGAATGATGTCTTTCCGGTAAACGGCATGGACGCCGTCGTGTTCGCCGTCGGCAACGCCAAGCAGGCCGCCCACTACTACTCGACCGCGTTCGGCATGAGGTTGACGGCCTACCGCGGGCCCGAGAACGGCAGCCGGGACGAGGTCGCGTACGTGCTGGTCTCGGGCGGCGCCACGTTCGAGTTCCGGGCCGCGGCGCGCCCGGGCACGGACCTGGCCAGGCACGTCGCGGAGCACGGCGACGGCGTGATCGACCTGGCGATCCAGGTGCCCGACGTGGAGGCGGCGTACGCGTACGCGGTCGCCCACGGGGCCAAGGGGCTGGCGGAGCCGTACACGATGGAGGACGAGCACGGCAAGGTGCAGGTCGCGGCCATCGCCACCTACGGCGAGACGCGGCACACGCTGGTCGACAGGTCCAACTACGGCGGCCCCTACCTGCCCGGTTACGTGGCCGCCGAGCCGCTGGTGGCGCCGCCGGCGACGAAGGGCGGGCGGTTCTTCCAGGCGATCGACCACTGCGTCGGCAACGTCGAGCTGGGCAAGATGGACGAGTGGGTGGAGTTCTACCGCAAGGTGATGGGCTTCACGAACATGGCGGAGTTCGTCGGCGACGACATCGCCACCGAATACTCGGCGCTCATGTCCAAGGTGGTCGCCGACGGCACGCGCAAGGTCAAGTTCCCGCTGAACGAGCCGGCCGTCAGCCGCAGGAAGTCGCAGATCGACGAGTTCCTGGAGTTCTACGGCGGCCCGGGGGTGCAGCACATCGCCCTGGCCACCAACGACATCCTGACCACGGTCGACCACATGCGGGCAGCCGGCGTGCAGTTCCTGGACACGCCCGACTCGTACTACGACGATCCCGAGCTGCGGTCGCGCATCGGGAACGTGCGCGCGCCGATCGAGGAGCTGAAGAAGCGCAAGATCCTCGTGGACCGCGACGAGGACGGCTACCTGCTGCAGATCTTCACCAAGCCGGTGCAGGACCGGCCCACGGTCTTCTTCGAGCTGATCGAGCGGCACGGCTCGCTCGGGTTCGGCAAGGGCAACTTCAAGGCGCTCTTCGAGGCGATCGAGCGCGAGCAGGAACGCAGGGGCAACCTTTAGTTTGTCCCGACTTAGTGGTGGTCATCAGGACATCATGGGATCACCACCGGGGCTGGCGGGACGCTGGCGACGGTTGTTCGCCGGCGTCCTCGACTGGCTCATCGTCAGCATCGCCACCACTCCCTTCACCTGGTCGAGCTGGGACTACGTCTGGGACCCCAGCAGGGGCGCCTGGGAACGCTACCCGGTGGAGCACGCCTTCCTGGCCGGTCTCGTGGCTTTCCTATACTTCTGGTTGCTGCACGCCTTCTGGAACGGCCAGACCCTGGGCAAGAAGCTGTTCGGCATGCGGGTCGTACAGGAGAACGGCGCGCGGATCACCGTGGCGCAGGCCGCGGTGAGGCAGATCGTGGAGACCGGGCTCGCGTGGGTCTGTTGCATAGGCTCGCTCGTGGACCTCGGCTGGATTCTCTTCGACCCTCGCAAACAGGCAGTTCACGACAAGGCAGCCAGGACGGTCGTGGTGAATGCCTGACTCAGCGTAAGATTTTGGTCACGATTCGAAGGGGGCGCGTTGCCTATGCGTTTCGACAGACGCGGGGTCGCACTGCTGGCGACGCTGAGCTTGCTGGCCTGCGCGCCCGCCGACGACCGGCCGGCGCACGCCGACAACCCGCCCGGCGTCGCCGACTACCGGCCGGGGGCGGCCGGCATCGGCGACCCCGACTTCCCCAAGGATGGCAACGGGGGCTACGACGTCTCCCATTACGACCTCGCCGTCGACTACACGCCGAAGACCAAGCAACTGGCGGGGCAGACCACCATCGAGGCCGCCGCCACCCAGGATCTGTCGAGCTTCAACCTCGACCTGGCCGGCTACACCGTGCGCCAGGTCACCGTGAACAACGCGGAGGCGACGTTCAAGCGCGCCGGCGACGAGCTCACCGTGACCCCCGCCAAGCCGCTCGGCGACCGCTCCCGCTTCACCGTCAAGGTCGACTACGCGGGGCAGCCCGAGGCGGCCCAGGACAACGAGAACCTGGGCACGTACGGGTTCATCCCGACCCCGGACGGCGCGTTCGTGGCCTCCGAGCCCAACGGCTCCAAGACCTGGTTCCCCAACAACGACCACCCGGCCGACAAGGCCACGTTCGACTTCGCGATCACCGTGCCCGCCGGGCTGACCGCCCTGGCCAACGGGGAGCTCCAGGGGCAGCCGACGACCGCCGAGGGCAAGACCACCTACCGGTGGCGCGAGCTCCACCCGATGGCGACCTATCTGGCGACCGCCACGCTGGGCAAGTTCGACCTGCGCCAGGGTCAGACCCCCGGCGGCATCCCAGAGGTCGCCGCCGTCGATCCCAAGTTCAAGAACGGGCTCGACAAGCTCTACAAGGTCTCCGGCGAGGTCACCGACTACTGGTCGACGGTCTTCGGCCCCTACCCGTTCTCCTCGACCGGCGGCATCGTCGACGACTATGCCGCCGGCTACGCGCTGGAAAACCAGACCAAGCCGCTCTACGGGGGCTTCGAGCCCGACGAGGTCATCATGGCCCACGAGCTGGCCCACCAGTGGTTCGGCGACAGCCTGACCATCAAGCGCTGGAAGGACCTCTGGCTCAACGAGGGCTTCGCCACGTACGCGGAGTGGCTGTGGCAGGAGCACAAGGGCACCAAGACCGCCGACGCCATCTTCAACGAGTTCCACGCCCGCCCGGCCAGTGACCCGATCTGGGCCTATCCTCCGGGGCGGGCCAAGCCCACCGACCTGTTCAACGCGTCGGTCTACACGCGCGGCGGCATGACGCTGCACGCCCTGCGCAAGGAGATCGGCGACGAGACCTTCTTCAGGCTGCTCAAGACGTGGACGGCCGAGCATCGCTACGGTCACGTCACGACGGAGGAGTTCATCGACCTCGCCGAGCAGTTGTCGGGCAAAAACCTCCGCACGCTCTTCGACGCCTGGCTCTTCCAGCCGCACCGCCCCGCCTGACCTGCGGGGAAACGCTTCTCGTCGCTCGGCCCAAGTACGGATGTAAGGCGAACGACGAAGGGAGCGAGGCCAGTGCGCCTCAACGAAGACCCTGCGGCCTTTGAGGCCTTCTATCGCCGCCACGTCGATGCCGTCATGCGTTTCGTGGTCCGGCGGGTGAGCGACCCTCACCTCGCCGCCGACCTGACGGCGGACATCTTCCTGGCGGTCCTTGACTCGGCGCACACCTACGTGCCCGGCCGGGGCAGCGAGGTCGGCTGGCTGTACGGCGTCGCGCGCAACGTCGTGTCGGCCCGGCATCGGCAGGCCGCCCGGGAGGCGCGGGCGACCGGCCGCCTCGCCGGCCGCCGGCTGATGGACGACGACGATCTCGTGCGGATGGAGGAGCGGATCGACGCCGAGCGCCGGATGCGCGGCGCCCTGGAGGCCATGCGCGGCCTGCCGGAGGGCGAGCGCGAGGTGCTGGAGCTCGTCGCGATCGACCAGCTCACCGTCGCCGAGGTCGCCGCGGCCCTGGGCATCAGGCAGGTGACCGTACGAGTCAGATTGCACCGGGCAAGACGGGCCCTTGAACACGTCGCTTCGCCGGTAACTGTGTACGTGGAGGGACAGGCATGAGCAATTTCGAAGATCGCCTTCTCAGTGCACTCAAGGAAGAGATCACGACGAGAACGGCGGAGCATGACGTGACGACGACTGTGACACCGGATCGGCGCGGCGGTTCCCGGCGGCGCTACGTGGGGCTGTCCGCCGCGGTGGCGGGGGTCGCGGCGGCCGCCACCGCGGTGGTGGTGCTGACCGGGCTCACCGGCAGCCCGGCGTACGCGGTGACCAAGGGGGCCGACGGGGCGGTCAGCGTGCAGATCAACGAGTTCGACGACCCCAAGGGCCTGGAGGCGGAGCTGGGCAGGGCGGGGGTCAAGGCGGTCGTCGACTACCTGCCCGAAGGGCAGACCTGCAAGGAGCCGCGTGGGGAGCGCGGGGCGGGCTCCGGGAAGTTCGGGGGGAGCATCGGCAACTCGGGCCAGGGGATCGTGTTCAAGATCGAGGAAGGGGAGGTGCCCGCGGGTTCGACGCTGGTGCTGGCGGTCTCGAAGAGCAGGGACGGCGCCGACAAGCCGCCGTTCGGGATGTCGCTCACCCTGGTGAAGGGCGCGGTCGCGCCCTGTGAGCCGACCGCGATGCCCGGGCCCGGCGGCCAGGACGGCAAAGCCGGATCCGGCTTCACGGACGACGGCGGGGCCGGCTTCCACACCGAGACCGAGGGCGAGGGCCAGGGCCCCAGCCACGACTCGACGCCCGGGTAACCAGGCCGGACCAGGCCCGGCGGCCCTGAACCAGACCGGCGCCCTGGACCGGCAGGCCAGGCGGCCTGGACCAGGACAAGGCCCGGCGGCCCTCCCGAGCAGACGGGGCCGCCGGGCCTTCAGCCGGTCCTGCGGCCCTTCAGCCGGTCCTACGGGCGACGATTCACGGGCCGGGGCTGGAGAACACCAGGACGGACGCCGTGAACCCGTGCACATGGTTGTGGCCGCCCACCGGCCCGACCTCGCCGGCGGCGAAGAACCCGGCCATGCCGATGGGCCCCAGCGTGTCGCGCAGGGCGACCGGATCGTGGTCGGCCGTGCCGAACATCGCCGAGCCCCGTCCGTTGCACGAGAACAGCAGCGCCCCGTCGACCTTGCCGAGCTGCTCCCGGTGGGCGTCCAGCAGGTCGTACAGGTCCTCGTCGGCGGTGGCCGCGTCGCGCACCTGGAAGCGCACGGTCCTGCCGATCTCCACGATGTCGCCGATGGCCACGGCCTCGCGTTCGGGGTCGATGCCGATGACCCCCCTGATGAGGAAGTCGCCGCGTTCGTGGCGCTCGGCGTACTCGTCCATTGCCACGCCGATCTGCAGGCCGGAGGCGACCAGCTCGCGGTCGTCCTCGTCCAGCTCGCTGACGATGTCCTCCAGTCGGGCCAGCGCGGGCTGTCCGGCCAGCTCCAGCAGCAGGTTGTCCTCCGACGCGGTGACGACCATGCTGGGGCCGATCGGGCGGCAGCCCTGGCTGACGACCGTGCTGATCCTGACCGGGCCGCTGATCAGCACGCCGATCGCGCCCTCGATGTAGACCTCGCCGTCGGCGAACAGCCGTACCGAGCCCCGTCCCTGCAATCCGTTGGCCAGCCCGCCGATCAACGGCAGGTCGCCGAGCACATCGACGGAGCGCTCGACGAAGGCGTCGGTCGGAAACGTGTACGGATCGGCCAGCAGGATCGCCACATGGTCATCGGCGCCCCGCTCGGGCAGCCCGACCACCACGAACCTGTCCTCGGCCGCCAGGGTCTCCAGCGCGAAGGTCGTCAACCTGGCACCGTCCAAGGTCGCCGCCCACGCGCTCACCGCGGGTATCAGCTCGACCCCCTGTCCGTCGCCGATCACCCCCGTGGCACTGCATCCGACCACGTGCGCGTCGGGTGCGAGCCTCATAGCGGCCTGACCGGCCCGCGCGACGTCCTCTGGATCATCGCCGCAGATGAAGAAACAGACCAGGTCGGCCCGGCCACTGAGCCTCGACAGGGCCTGGCCGACAGCGGTCTCCGCGGCCCCCACCAGGTCGGAACCCACGGCGAGGCCGTCGGCGAAGCGGCTAGTCATAACGGCCACGAGTCTCGCCTCCCTCGACATGTCAAAGTTCCCTAGGCCCGATTCTCCCCACTAAAAGGACAAGCACGCGCACGAAACGTCACGCAATGGTCGAGATCCGAAATCTGCGCCAGACGCGAAACTCTCTGCCGCAATGCCCGCAGGGGACGTAGTCTCGATCCCGTGCATCAGCCACGTATTCTCCGCGAGTTGCGAGAGAGCGGCCACGTTCATCGCACCGTCAAAGCCGAAGTCCGGGAAAACCTGCTGGCCAAGCTGCGGGCAGGCGAGCCACGATTCCCCGGCATCGTGGGCTTCGACGACTCCGTCCTGCCGCACCTGGAGCGGGCCCTGCTCGCCGGGCACGACCTGGTCCTCCTCGGTGAGCGCGGCCAGGGCAAGACCCGGCTCATCCGCACCGTCACGGGTCTGCTGGACGAATGGACCCCAGTCGTCGAAGGTTGCGAGATCAACGACCACCCGTACGCGCCGGCCTGCACGCGCTGCCAGGCCCTCGCGCGGGAGCTGGGGGACGATCTGCCGGTCGCGTGGAAGCACCGCGACGAGCGTTACGGCGAGAAGCTCGCCACGCCCGACACCTCCGTGGGCGACCTGATCGGCGACGTCGACCCGATCAAGATCGCCGAAGGGCGCACCCTCGGCGACCCCGAGACCGTCCACTACGGCCTCGTCCCCCGCACCAACCGCGGCGTCTTCTCCGTCAACGAGCTGCCCGACCTGGCCGAACGCATCCAGGTGTCGCTGCTCAACGTGCTGGAGGAGCGCGACATCCAGGTGCGCGGCTACAACCTGCGGCTCCCGCTCGACATCCTGCTCATCGCCAGCGCCAACCCCGAGGACTACACCAACCGGGGCCGGATCATCACCCCGCTGAAGGACCGCTTCGGCGCCGAGATCCGCACTCACTACCCGCTGACCGTCGAGGACGAGCTGACGCTCATCCGCCAGGAGTCCGTGCCGGACATCGGGGCCGACATCCCCGAACACCTGATCGAGGTCATCGCCCGGTTCACCCGGCTCGTACGCGAGTCCACGGCCGTGGACGCCCGCTCCGGCGTGTCGGCGCGCTTCTCGATCGCCGCCGCCGAGACCGCCTCGGCCTCGGCCGTGCGCAGGGCGGCGCTGACGGGCGAGGAGCAGGCCGTCGCACGCGTGATCGACCTGGCCTCGGTGGTCCACAGCCTGCGCGGCAAGGTGGAGTTCGAGGTGAGCGAGGAGGGCAGGGAGACCGAGATCCTCGCCCACCTGCTGCGCCGGGCCACGGCGGAGACGTTCAGGACCCGGCTGGGCGGCATGGACCTGTCCGCGATCACCGACAAGTTCTCCGAGGGCAACCAGGTGGAGTCGGGCGAGCTGGTCCCCGCCGGCGAGCTGCTCCACCGGATCGGCCCGGTCACGGGCCTGGCGAAGGTCATGTCCAGGCTGGGCATGGGCGCGGGCGAGGAGTCGCCGGGGCACGCGGCGGCCGCCCTGGAGTTCGCGCTGGAGGGTCTTTACCTCATGCGGCGCCTGTCCAAGGAAGACCTTGACGGGGTGACCGTCTACCGCACATGAACATATCGGCGGTCTCCCGCGTCATAGTGGATAACTGATCACGCCGACTGGGGGACCGCCCATGCGCCTGCTTGCCTGTGCCACTGCTCTTGCCATGGGATTCATCGCCGTGCCCGCCTCTGCTGAGGCCACTGCCGCCAAGGTCGTGCACGGGTACGCCTGGGCCGACGGGAAGGGGCACCTGCGGATCGTCCCCAAGTCGGCCACGTTCGTGCGCAAGGGCAAGTTCCTGAGCTACCGGCTCAAGCCGGCGGCGGGGGCCAAGGAGGTGCGGCTCGACTACACCGACGCGTCCTTCGGCCGGGTCACGGTGGCGTGCGATCTGAAGGAGACCGAGGGCCAGGTGGCCGTCGACGCCAGGGGGCTGGGCCGGACGGCCTGCGAGCCGGAGGACCTGGCCGACGCGCTGGCCCGCGGCCCCGTGCCGCTCCGCGTCGAGTACCAGGGCACGGCCGCCGTGAAGATCAACGAGTTCCTGGTCACCGAATGGCCCGGCTCACGTACCGCCCGCGGCACCCTCAAGCGCGTCAACGACACCACGGCCCTGTTCACCACCGGCGGAAAGACCGTCAAGCTCGGCTACACGCACGCCACGAGCTTCTACCGCACCACCGCGCGCTGCCGGGACGGGTGGCTGGCGGGCAAGCCGGTCAACGCCGACAAGCAGGGGCTGGGCAAGAAGTCGTGCACCGCCGCGGACCTCACCAAGGCGCTCAAGGCGGCCAGGCACCCCGTGCTCGTGAAGATCGACTACACGCCCGAGGCCGGGGGCGTCAACGAGGTGTGGGAGCTCTTCGGGGACGCGTAATCGGGCGGATCGGGTTAGCGTGGGTGCGTGATGGCCTTTCGCTATGGTGAGTACCACGACGGCCCCGACCCCCTCGCCCCGCCCTACGACGTGCGGGCGGCCCTCGACGAGATGGGCGACGCGATCCTGTCCGGTTCGACCCCGGTCCACGCCCTGCGCGACCTGCTCAAGCGCGGGCTGCCCGGCGCGCAGGACCGCCGCGGGCTGGACGACATGCTCAGGGAGGTGCGCCGGCGCCGGCGCGACCTGCGTGAGCGCGGGCGGCTCGACGGCACGCTGGAGAAGGCGCGGGCGCTGCTCGACAAGGCCATCGGGCAGGAGCGGGCCGAGCTGTTCCCCGACCCGTCCGACGACGCGCGGCTGCGGGAGTCCGAGCTCGACGCGCTGCCCGAGGACACGGCCAGCGCGATCCAGGAGCTGAACACGTACGAGTGGCGCTCGTCGGCGGCGCGGCAGACGTTCGAGGAGCTGCGCGACCTGCTGCGGCGCGAGGTCCTGGACAGCCAGTTCAGGGGCCTGCGGGACGCCCTGGCTAACCCCGACCCCGAGGCGATGGAACGCGTCCGCCAGATGATGGCGGACCTGAACGACATGCTGGACAAGGACTCCCGAGGCCAGCACACCCAGGCCGATTTTGACGCCTTTATGGGGAAATATGGCGATTTGTTCCCCGAAAAGCCGCGCAACCTGGAGGAGCTCGTCGACATCCTGGCCCGCCGCGCCGCCGCCACGCAGCGCATGCTGGCCTCGATGACCCCCCGCCAGCGCGAGGAGCTCGCCGGCCTGATCAACCAGACCCTCGACCAGGCCGGGCTCTCCGACGAGATGCGCCGCCTCGGCGAGGCCCTCTACGCCCGCCGGCCCGACCTGGCCTGGAACGCCCCGGAACGCCTCACCGGCGAGGAGCCCCTGGGCATGGGCGACGCCGTCACGGCCCTGGAGGAGCTGGCCGACCTGACCCAGCTGGAGACCGCCCTGCGGCAGGACTACCCGGGCGCCAGGCTGGACGACATCGACGAGTCCGCCGTACGCCGCGCGCTCGGCCGCTCGGCCGTCGACGACCTGGAGGCGCTCAAGCGCATCGAGCGCGAGCTGGAGGAGCAGGGCTACCTCCTGCGCCGCCGCGGCAAGCTGGAGCTCACCCCCAAGGCGGTCCGCCGCCTGGGCGAGACGGCGCTGCGCCGCGTGTTCTCCTCCCTCGACTCCGGCCGCCGCGGCGACCACGACCAGCACGACGCCGGCTCGGCCGGGGAGCTGACGGGGTCGTCCCGGCCCTGGCGCTTCGGCGACGAGCAGCCCATCGACGTGGTCCGCACCCTGGTGAACGGCGTACGCAGCGGCGGCGTCGCCGTTCGCG
Organism: Nonomuraea sp. NPDC005650; assembly: GCF_040605375.1. NCBI lineage: Bacteria > Bacillati > Actinomycetota > Actinomycetes > Streptosporangiales > Streptosporangiaceae > Nonomuraea > Nonomuraea sp. NPDC005650. The sequence continues at coordinate 179,296 of NZ_JBEXCR010000005.1, read as the reverse complement.
ACGCGGGGCCGGCCCGTTCCGGCGGGCGCGTCAGGCTCCGCCTCTCGGTGGACGACTTCGAGGTGGCCGAGACCGAGCGCCGCACCGCCGCGGCCGTCTGCCTTCTGGTGGACCTGTCGTACTCGATGGCCCTGCGCGGCACCTGGGCCGCCGCCAAGCAGACGGCGCTGGCGCTCCAGGCCCTGGTGGCCTCCAAGTTCCCGCAGGACGCCGTCCAGATCATCGGCTTCTCCAACTACGCCAGGGTGCTGCAGCCCGACGAGCTGGCGGGCCTCGACTGGGACATGGTCCAGGGCACCAACCTGCACCACGCCCTCCTGATCGCCGGCCGCCACCTCGACCGCCACCCCGACTTCGAGCCGGTGGTGCTGGTGGTCACGGACGGCGAGCCCACGGCCCACCTCATGCGCAACGGCAGGTCGGCGTTCGAGTGGCCGCCGTCGCACGAGACGCTGGAGCTCACGCTGGCCGAGGTCGACAAGATGACCCGGCGGCGGGCGACGATCAACGTCTTCATGCTGGCGGCGGACGAGCGGCTGAAGGAGTTCGTGGACGAGGTGGCCCGCAGGAACGGCGGCCGCGTCTTCTCACCGAGCGCCGAGCGCCTGGGCGAGTACGTGGTCAGCGACTTCCTCCGCCTCCGCCGCGCCCGCTGAGCCGGACGGCTTTTGTCGGTGGCGTCTGCCAGACTCGCCCGGCATGAGCGAGCGACCACTCGAACACAGCGATGAGGTGCGGTTGCGAGACGTCGTGGAGGCCGATCTGGAGGTCTTCCTGGCGCAGGAGCACGACCCGGAGGCGTCCCGGCGGTCCAGGTTCCCCCCTCGGCCCCGGGAGCGCTTCCTCCACCACTGGACCACCCGGATCCTGGCCGACCCCACCGTCTTCGTGCAGGCGGTCATCGTCAACGATGAGCTGGCCGGGAACATCGTGGCCTGGTGGGAGGAGGAGCGGCGCTTCATCGGCTACTGGTTCGGCCGCGAGTTCTGGGGTCGCGGCATCGGCACCCGGGCCCTGACGCTCTTCCTCCAGCAGGAGAAGGCCCGCCCCCTCCACGCCGACCCGTACGAAGGCAACACCGGCTCGGTCCGGCTCCTGGAGAAGGTCGGATTCCAGCGCTCCGGCACGGTCCGGCACGGCGAGGACCAGCACATCATGCTGATCCTCACTCAGCCGCCGTCGGAGCACCCGGCTTGAGCTCGCCCGGATGACGCTCCCGCGTCAGCGAGCCGCGAGGCGGACCTTCGGCACCGGCTGAGCGCGGCGGGCCGCCTCGGCCTGAAGCCGGCGCCTCAGCTGCCTGCCGTGGCCGAGAAAGGAACGGGTCCGCAGGCGGCGGTCCTCGGGCAGGCTCCAGTCGGGCAGCGCGCGGTCGATCACGACGGTGAGCCGGTCGTCGCCGTGGGCGGTGGCGGTGCCGAGCAGCACGACGTTCTCCTGCCACCGCATGCCGGGATCGTGCCGGTGGAAGGTCAGGCAGACCGGCCCGGGCCCGGCGGCCACACCGGCGGGCAGGTCCAGCTCGTACCCGGTCGTGGTGGAGGAGAAGGCACGCGTGGGCACGGTCACGGGCCGGCCGTCCACCACCGTCGACACGATCGGCCGGCCCAGGTCGCGGGCCCTGAGGGCGTACGGGCGCCAGTCGGCGGGCGGCGCGGAGCGATCGGGCAGGCGGGGACCCGACGGGGCCGGGTCGGAGGCGGGGGCCGTGGTGCCGGGCGGGCAGGTCCAGGTCAGCGCGTCGCGGGTCAGGTCGCCGCCGGGCCACCAGGTGATCCGCTCGGGGGTCACCTCGATGTAGATCCGCGCGAAGTACCAGGTCAAGCGCTTGACCAGGAACCACGGCAGCCCCGCGAAGGCGTCCGGGATCTTGGCCTGGGAGTCGCGGACGTACCGGTCCGTGTTGGCCTGCAGGTCGGCGTCGCGGACGGTGGCGCGGCCCTGCACCAGCACCACCGGATCGCCGTCGAACAGCAGGGCGACGCGCGGATCGCGGCGCGCCCGCTCGGCCTTGCCGGGATAGGTCAGGCCGGTGCTGACGTCGATGGTGCCGCCGAGCCCGGTGTACGGGGTGACGGGCCAGGTGATGGGCCGCTCGTCGCGGGTGAGCGAGGTGTAGGCGCACACCACGGAGCTCCGGAACGTCGTGGTGGGGAGCGTGAGTGTCATGACCGCGCACGCTAATGACGGTGTCTTGGGCCGTACTTGGAGCCGATCTTCCAGAACCCTCCAAGACCCGGAGGCCACGATGGCCGCACCCTGACAAACCAGAAGGAGTACCACCATGCGCACCGCCGCCCACCCGAACGTCCCGCAGATCACGCTGCCCGGCCAGGCCGCCGCCGCGCCGGGGCCGCTCGACATGACCAACATGTACCTGGCGCACTACGGCTTCCGCCGCGACCTCGGCCACCTGCTCACCGCGATCGGCCGGGTCCGCCTCGGCGACCGCCGGCGCATCACCGCCCTGCGCGAGCACCACGCGTGGGTGCTGTTCGTGCTGCACCACCACCACACCGCCGAGGACGAGACGGTCTGGCCGCGGCTGCGGGAGCGGGCGCCGCAGGCGATCGGCACCATCGACGCGCTGGAGGCCGAGCACGAGGGCTGCGACCACTGGATCCGCGAGAGCACCGACGCCTTCCGGGCGTTCGACGCCGGCCCGTCCGAGCAGCGGCGCGAGCGGCTCATGGCCGCCCTGCGCGCGCTGGCCGACACCCTCGGCGCGCACCTGGCGCACGAGGAGACCGACGGGATCCCGCTGATGATGGCCCACATCACGCCGGAGGAGGACGCGGAGGGGCACAAGGCGATCATGAAGCAGTACGCTCTCCGCGAGCTGATCACGCTGCTCGGCTGGATCACCTCCGAGCTGCCGCCCGACGTCGAGGCCCACCTGCGCAGGACCTCGCCCAGGCCGCTGCTGCTGCTCAGCACCCTGGCCGGCGGTCGCTACCGGCGGCGCATGGCCTACCTGTGGGGGTGAGCCAGCTCCCGCTCCACGCCCTCGGCGTGCTCGGCGTGCCGCCGCGCCGCCCCGGCGTCCCCCAGGGCCTCGGCCAGCTGCGCCAGCGACCGGCTGACCGGCCACATCAGCATGCTCAGTCCGGCGATCCCCATGCGGTCCGCGTACGGGGACGCCTCCTCGTACAGGTCGGCACAGGCCTGCCGGTCGCCCAGCCCCGCCCAGATCTCGCAGCGGACGACCAGCCAGAACAGGTAGACGAACGTGCGCGGGATCGGCGGTTGCCGCTCCCACGGCCCGAGCACCTGCCGCGCCTCCTCCAGGCGGCCGCTGACCATCAGGTAGTGGGCGTACCCGTCCAGGTTGAACTGGTCGAGCTGGTCGTGTGAGACGTTCTGCGGCGGCTGCGCCGCATCCGCCGCCCCGCGGCGCAGGCGCATGAGCGCCACCTGGTACGTGGCGCCGGCCGTGGTGGTCTCCTCACCCCACATCGAGGTGGCGCGCTGCTCGGCGGCGGTGGCCGCGAGCAGCGACTCGGCCGCCTCCAGGTCGCCGCGGTGGACGAGGACGCCGAGCCGCAGCCAGGCCAGGATGATGCGCAGGTACGGCATGTGCGTACGGCCGATCAGCCGCTCCGCCTCGGCCAGCACGTCCAGGGCCTCCCGCACCCGGCACAGCTCCAGCAGCGTGCCGCCCTGGCAGGTGAGCCCGATCGTGCGCAGCTCGTCGTCGCCCGCCTCCAGCCCGGCGCTGGCCATCTCCTCCCCCGCCTCCAGCCGCCCGCGCACCGAGTCCGGGTCGAGCAGCGCGTAGTAGCGGGCGAACAGCACCCGGCCGAGCAGCGTCGCGTCGTTCTCCTGGCGGGCCAGCCGCGCCGCCTCGGCGCTCCACCGGTCCCGCCGCTCGGGGCCGCACCCCGGCTGGTAATACGCCTGGAGCGCCAGGCAGGCCAGCACCCGGGCCCTGGCCGACGGCTCCAGCCCTTCGTCGGCCGCCAGCTCCATCAGGTCCGCCAGCAGATCGGCGTCGTAGTCGCCGTAGACCTTCCAGGGTTGCAGGATGCGGCCGCCGTACCCGGTCGCGGCCTCGATCCAGCGCCGCCGGTCGCCCTCCTGCTTGGCCAGCCGGCGGATCCGCGTCAGCTCGGCCTCCTGCCCCACCGAGTCCCCCGCCCCGAACCTGGCCTCGGCCAGCGCGAACAGCAGGTCCATCCGCTCGGCCGGGCCAAGCTCAAGGTCGTCCTCGGCCACCCGGCCGGCCCGTTCCAGCAGCTCGACGGCCACGTCGTACGCGCGCAGCCGCTTGGCCTCCTCGGCCGCCCGCCACGCCGCCCGCCAGGCACGCGCGGTGTGGCCCGCGGGAATCGCCTGGAACCAGTGGTGGGCGGCGGCGGCCAGCCGGTCGGAGGCCGAGCCGCCGGTCCGTGACTCGATCGCGGCGGCCACGGCGGCGTGCAACCGGGCCCGCCGCAGCACCGGCACCACCTCGGTGAGCGCCTCCTGCACCAGCGCGTGCACGAACCGGAACCGGCCGGGCCGCCCCTCCGCGACCAGGGCACCGGCCATGGCCGGCTCCAGCCGGTCCAGCGCCGCGTCGAGGTCGAGCCCGGCGGCCTCGGCCACGATCGTCAGGTCGAACTCCCGCCCGGCCACCGCCGCCACCCGCAACAGCTCGGCGGAGGGCTCCGGCAGCCGGTTCACCCGGCCGAGCACGACGTCCCGCACGCCCAGCGGCAGCGTGCCACCGCCCGGCGATCCGGCTTCCGGGTAACGCATCAGCTCCGTGACGAAGAACGGATTGCCGTCGGTGCGGTCCCTGAGCGCCCGCACGTCCGTGCCCGCCGGGGTCAGCTCGGCCAGGTCGGATGCCGAAAGGCCGGACAGCGGCAGCCGCACCGCCTGCCGTCGCGACAGCGCCTCGAACGCCTCGGCCAGCGCGTCCTCCCGCGGCGGCCAGTCGCGTGCCGTGCCCACCACGGCCAGCCTGCCGTCCAGCACATAGTCGGCCAGGTAGTTCAGCAGCCGCAGCGAGGACCGGTCGGCCCAGTGCAGGTCGTCCAGCACCACCAGCACCGGCAGCCGGCCCGCGGTCAGCGCCCGTGCCGCCGCCTCGTAGGTGCGGAACCTCGCGCCCTCGGGGTCGGCGCCGGTCGCGGAGCCGACTCCGGGCAGGTTCGCGCGCACGTCGGCGGGCAGTCGCGGCAGCGTGTCGGCCAGCCGCTCCAGCACCGTGACCCACGGCCAGAACGCCGGCGCGCCCTCCGTGGCCGCGCACCGCCCCACCGCGACCGTGAAACCCCTGGCCCGGGCCCGGCTCACCAGCTCCTCGGCCAGCCGCGTCTTGCCGATCCCCGGCTCCCCGGTGATCAGCGAGAACCCCGTCCGGCCCGCCTCCGCCGCGTCCAGCAGCCCGTCCAGCGCGGCCAACTCCTCCTGCCGGCCCGTGATCCCCCGCTCGGCCACCTGCGGCTCGGGCGGCTGCGGCGGCCGTTGGGGGAACAGCGCGGGGGATTGCTGGAGAATGTCGCGTTCCAGCGCGCGCAACTCCTCGCCCGGGTCGATGCCGAGCTCCTCGGCCAGGATCCGGCGGGCCGTGCGCAGCGTCTCCAGGGCCTCGCCCTGGCGGCCGCTCCGGTAGAGCGCCAGCGCCCGCAGCGCCCACAGCCGTTCGCGCAGCGGGTGCTCGTAGGTCAGGGCCTCCAGCTCGCCCAGCAACTCGCCGTGGCGGTCCTGTTGGATGACCGCGCCCACCCGCAGCTCGCGGGCCCGTTCCCTGGCCTCGGTGAGCCGCACCCTGACGGCGGTCACATACGCCTGATCGTCCAGCTCCTGGTACGGCTCGCCGCGCCACAGCGCCAGCGCCTCGCCCGCCAGCCGCTCAGCCTCGGCGGGCTCGGCCGCCTGCTCGGCCTGCCCGACCAGGCGCAGAAACCGCGTCGAGTCCACCAGCTCCGGATCGATCGCCAGCGTGTAGCCCACCGGCCCGAACGTCAGCAACCTGCTCTGCGCCCTGGCCCGGCGTCCGGGCTCCAGCAGGCGGCGCAGGTTGGACACGTACGAGTGCAGCGACGCCATCGCCTCGGCCGGCGGCTCCTCGCCCCACAACCGGTCGATCAACGCGGCCGGGGCCACCGGCCGGCCCTCCGCCAGCACCAGCGCGCTCACCAGCGCCCGCTGCTTCAGCGAGCCGATCTGACACGGCCGCCCGTCGTCACCGACGACCTCCAGCGGGCCCAGCACCCGGATGTCCACAGCCCTACCACTCTCACGAAGTCGCCTGATCCTACGACAGACAAGGGTGTGGGTCCCCATGGCACGGGGATGAGCTCAGCCTTGCCCGAAGTCGATCTCCGCCGTGACCGCGATCGCAGCGGCGGAGATGACGTGGGCCACGGCTCGCTGTCATCGGTCGAGCAGTCGCTGGATGTCCTCCAGGAGTTTCGCGTCGGCGGCAGTCCAAGGCTGAGGTTTCAGCGGCGATTCGCCGGCCGACCACCGGGAGCCCGGGGTCGGGAGACCACCAGTCCGCGCCCGATCCACGTGCGGCGCGGAGGGCCATGCGGTTGGGTCAGGCGTTGACGTAGAAGTTGAGTGCCACGTCGAAGCCGTCGTGGCAGTTGCGGTGGGAGCGGTAGCAGGGCCGCCAGGCCGAGCTGGCGCCGACTCCCGCCCTCGCGTCGTTGAGGGCCGAAGGGACGCGTTCCGGCTTGGGGAGGAGGCCGTGGCCCAGGTAGCGGACGCCGGTCAGCTCGGTATGGGCCCCGCGCGCGCCTGAGACGAACGTGCCCAGCCGCCAGCCGCTCTCCTCGTCCCAGACCAGGGCCGCCCCGTCCGCGAGCTTCAGCGTCGCGTCACGCGGATCGCAGGGGCCTTCCCACCAGTCAGCCACCTCAGGTCCGAGTACGCCGATGACCTGCCGCAGATAGCTGGCCGGCTGCTGCAGCCACTCGTCGGAGTACGGCTTGACGTGCCTGATGGCCACGGACGGCACCCCCTTGTGCCCTAACAGTTAGAAAAAATGACAGTGACCAACCATACCCGGGGCGAACTTATTCCGTTGCGCAGCCGTCTAGTCATTACGGACGATATTGGAGTCCGGCACGGGGAAGGAGGGGTGCCCCATGATAGCCACGGTCCTGCTCATCGTTCTGATGGTCGTCGCCATCGCGACCACGGAAATGATCATGCGGTGCTCCGCGAAGAGCAAAGAGAGTGTCGAGTCCCCCAGCGAGATCACCGGGGACTAGTCTCTCCGGCATGTCGTCCCTGCTTCTCTGGCTGCACATCGCCTTCGCGATCTTCACCATCGGCCCGGTCACCGCCGCAACGATGGCCGCGCCGCGCGTCATCCGCAACAAGAACGTGCCCGCGCTGCAGATCATCCAGCGCATGACGAGGATCTACAGCCTCGCCACCTTGGGCGTGTTCGTGTTCGGGCTGGCGCTCGGCGCGGTGATCGGCGGCGGGCTGCTCGGCAAGTGGTACATGACGGCCTCGATGACGCTGTTCATCGTGGCCGCCGTGCTGCTCGTCATCATCGACCGCGACCTGCGCACCGCCCTCAAGGTGCTCTCCAGCGAGAGCGCCGAGGACGACGCGAAGGCGCAGATCGGGAGGATCGCCGCGATCAGCGGGCTCGTGTCCGTGATCTGGCTGGTGATCCTCTTCCTGATGGTGGTCCCTGGCTGAGAACAGCCAGGGTCCCGCCTACGCGAGCGCCTGCGTGAGGTCCGCGAGCAGGTCGTCGACGGTCTCGATGCCGACCGACAGCCGCACCAGGTCGCCGGGCACCTCCAGCGGCGACCCGGCCACCGAGGCGTGCGTCATCCTGCCCGGGTGCTCGATCAGGGACTCCACCCCGCCCAGGGACTCCCCCAGCGTGAAGAGCTTCGCCCGGTTGCACACCTCGACGGCCTCCGCCTCGCCCCCGGCGACGCGGAACGACACCATGCCCCCGAACCGCCGCATCTGCTTGGCCGCCACCTCGTGCCCCGTGTGATCGGGCAGCCCCGGGTAGAGGACCTGGGTCACCTTCGGGTGCGCGAGCAGCAGGTCGACGACGCGTTCGGCGTTGTCGCAGTGGCGGTCCATGCGTACGCCCAGGGTCTTGAGCCCGCGCAGCGTCAGCCACGCGTCGAACGGCCCGGCCACCGCGCCCATGGCGTTCTGGTGGTAGGTCAGCTCCTCCCCGAGCCCGCGGTCGACCGTCACCAGCGCCCCGCCGACGACGTCGGAGTGCCCGCCCACGTACTTGGTGGTCGAGTGCACGACGACGTCCGCCCCCAGCAGGAGCGGCTGCTGCAGGTACGGTGACGCGAACGTGTTGTCCACCACCAGCAGCGCGCCGTTGTCGTGGGCCAGCTGCGCCAGCCCGGCGATGTCGGCGATGCCGAGCAGCGGGTTGGTGGGCGTCTCGACCCAGACGATCTTGGTCTTCTGCGTCATCGCCGCGGCGACGGCGTCGAGGTCGTGCAGCGGGACCGGGTCGTAGTGCAGGTCCCAGCGCTGCTGGACCTTGGCGAACAGCCGGTACGTCCCGCCGTACGCGTCGTTCGGGATGATGACGTGATCCTGCGGCTTGCACACCGTGCGCAGCAGGGTGTCCTCGGCGGCCAGCCCCGACGCGAACGCCAGCCCGCGCGTGCCGCCCTCCACCGCCGCCATCGCCTCTTCGAGCGCGGTCCTGGTGGGGTTGGCCGATCGGCTGTACTCATATCCGGAACGCAGACCGCCCACGCCGTCCTGCTTGTAGGTGGAGGTCGCGTAAATCGGCGGCACCACCGCGCCCGTCGTAGGGTCGGGCTCCTGACCTGCGTGGATGGCCAGCGTCTCAAAACCGTTGCTCATATAGCCACGTTAATGGAAGTCGGCCCGCGATCCGTCCCCTCCGGATCACGGGCCGACCGCGGGCGCCGTCCCCCAACGACCCCCGCTATGGCTCGCGCTCCATGCCCGCGCGAGCCAGGTCCTCAGGCCGCCTTGGGCTCGCGGTCCTCCGCGTGCGGCCGGAGCCGTACGACGTCCGCCTCGATGAACCGACCGCTGCCGCCCTGCGCGGGCTCCCCGTTGATACGGGAGAGCAGCACTGGGTCGGCCAGCGCGAGCAGCACTCCCACCAGCAGCCCGACACCCAGTAGCACGAACCCGATGACCACCATTTCCTGTCCCCTTCCGACATATCCAGCATCGGCGACCCCCCATGGCCTCCGCCTCCGCTGAAGGACTGGTCTCCGGCGACCCGTCTCGGCCGAACGGTTGATACGAGTTGTCCGACTTCCGGCCTAGGCTCAAGGCCGTGGTGGAGAGCAAGCGCATCGTGTACTGGATCCGCCGGCTGAGCGAGATCGCGATGATCGGCTGGCTGGGCATGATGCTGCTGCTCGACCTCGTGCTGGCCGGCGTCACCGGAGGCGTGCAGTGGATCGTGCCCTTCTGCGGCGCGGCCGGCATCGCGGCCGTGATGCTGCGGCGCCGCTACCGGATCGAGGGGTTCAGCATCATGCTGGCCCTGTCGTTCAGCACGTCGATCGTCATCGGCGGCACCGAGATGGTGGGCGCGCCCGGCATGGCGGAGACGGGGTCGCTGCTCATCCTGATCATCGGCGTGCTGCGGCACGTGGAGCCGGTGCGGCGGGCGGCGGTGCTCGCGTGCGTGGGCCTGATCGTGCTGCTGGCCGAGGCCATCGGGCGCGAGTACAACAACTCGGGGCTGGCGTTCTCGTTCCTGCTGTTCGCGGGGTGGTCGACGGCGGCCGGGGTCGGCGGCTACCTCCGCTTCCAGCAGGAGCGCCGCACCGAGGCCGTCCATTCGGTACGGCGGGCGGAACGCCTCGAACTGGCCAGGGAACTGCACGACCTGGTCGCCCACTACATCACGGGCATCGTGGTCCAGGCCCAGGCCGCGCGTACGGTCGCCGAGACCAAGCCGGAGGCGGTGGCGCCCGCGCTCGACGCGATCGCCTCGGCCGGGTCGGAGGCGCTGACCTCGATGCGGCGCATGGTCACGGTGCTGCGCGCCGAGGAGGACGGGAGCCGCAAACCCGGCGTCACGCTGGCCGACCTGCGGCTGCTGACCGAGCGGTTCTCCGCCGACGGGCCGAAGGTGGCCTTCGAGATCGGGCAGGGGCTGGACGATCGCACCCTGCCGCCCGAGGTCATGACCACCCTGCACCGGGTGCTCCAGGAGGCGCTGACCAACATCCGCAAGCACGCCTCGCGCACCGCCTGGGTCGAGGCCGGTCTGCGGCGCTTCGAGAGGGCGGTGGTGCTGCGGGTGCGAAACTACGGGTCGGGGTCAGATCCGAAGGTGTCGCGCCTCGGCGGCGGGTTCGGGCTGGTCGGGATGGCCGAGCGGGTGGAGGCTCTGGGCGGCAGGCTCTACGCGGGCCCGTCCCGCGAGGGCGGCTGGGAGGTGGTCGCCGAGTTCCCCCTCGCCTAGGGCCCGCTCGAACGCCTCTCCGCCCAGCACGGCACGCAACCTGTCGCTGATCCGCTCCACGTCCGGCCGCTCGCCCGCCGGCAGGGGCGCCCCCACCGCCCGCCGCATGGCCGTGGCCGCCCCGAGCAGCCTGGCCGCCTCCACCGCCCCGCGACCCTGGTCGATCGACGCCGAGCCGCGATCGTGGTCGATCGACAGGGCTCCGGCCAGGCCCTCCAGCGCCAGCGCGATCGCCCGGGGGTCGCCGGTCGCCCGTGCGGCCTCGTACCCCTCGCGATGCCTGGCCAGCGCGAGCGCCGCGGCTCCGCGCTGCTCGGCCGCGAAGCCCAGCTCCGCCATGATGAACGCGATCCCGGGCGTCCCCCGCACCCGCCGCAGCCAGTCGAGCACGGGCAGCAGGTACGACTCCGCCTCCTCGTACCTGCCCTGCCGCCGGGCGCTCAGGGCCAGGCCGAGCACGGCGTGCTCCTCCGCGGACTTGTGCGACTGCTCGACCGCCAGCCGCCTGGCGCGTTCGTGGAAATCGTCGGCCCGCTCGTAGTCGCCGGACAACATCGCGATCCGGCCCAGAGAAGCCACCTTGAACGACACCTCGAACCCCAGCTCCTCCGCCAGCCGCAGCCCTTCCTCCCGCAGCCGGGCCGCCCTGGCGTAGTCGCCGCGGATCTCCGCCGCCCGGTCGAGCACGTCCATGGCCTCGATCTGCCCCCACCCGTCCCCGAGCTCCCTGAAGACCGCCAGGCCCCGCTCGCCGTCGCGTTCCATGGCCGCCAGGTCGCCCCGGCCGACGGCGAGCTTCCCCCTCAGGCAGAGCGCCGCCGCTTCACCCCACCGATCGCCCAGCTCCCGGTACGCGGCCAGCGCTCGCTCCGCCGCCACCTCGTGCGCCCGCCGGTCCCCGTAGGCCCACCCGGCGTGGCTCGGGAACCAGTCGGCCAGCGCCGCGCCCGCCGGGTCGAGCTCGGCCCGCCGGATCGGCGTGCCGGGCTCGCCGATCAGCGACTCGATCCCGGCCAGCCAGACCGACGCCCGCGCCTCCTCCGCTCCGGAGGCACCGGGCGTCCCCAGAGCCGATGACAGGGCCGCGGACGGTCCCGCCGACAGGACCGCTGACAGGGCCGCTGACAGGGAGCGGCGGGCCTCGCGCAGGCGGCCGCGCAGGAACCAGTACCAGGCCAGGGCGTTGACCAGGCGCAGCGGCTCCGGCCCCGCGAGGGCGAGGCGGAGGTTGGCGCTCTCGGCGTCGAGCCGGGCGAGCCATTCCCGCTGGCCGGGGCCCTTGAGGTCGGCCCGTTCCGCCAGGGCGGTGTAGTGGCGGGCGTGGCGCTCCCTGATCGCGTCGTACTCGCCCGCCTCCCGCAGCCGCTCCACGCAGTACGCCGTCACGGACTCCAGCAGCCGGTAACGCGGCCCCGCCACCCGCACCACCAGCGACCGGTCCACCAGCCTGGCCACGGCGTCGAGCACGTCCACCCCGGGCTCGGCGCAGACCTCCTCGGCCGCCTCCAGCGTGCACCCGTCGGCGTGCACGGCCAGCCGGCGCAGCACGACGCGCTCGGGTTCGGGCAGCAGCTCCCAGCTCCAGTCGATCATCGCCCGGAGCGTGCGCTGCCGCGCCGGCGCGTCCCGCATGCCCGCGCTGAGCAGCCTGAACCGGTCGTCCAGCCGGTCCGCCAGCTCCCGCACCCCGAGGGCGCGCACGCGGGTGGCGGCCAGTTCGAGCGCCAGCGGGATGCCGTCGAGCCGCCGGCAGATGGTGGCCACGGTCTCGCTCGGGCGGACGTTCGCGCGGGCCGTGAAGAGCCGTACGGCCTCGGGTTCGGGCAGGGGCGGCACCACGCGTACGCGCTCGCCCGTCACGCCCAGCGGCTCCTGGCTCGTGGCGAGCACGCGGAGGCCCGGGACTGCGCGCAGAAGGGCGGAGACCAGCTCGGCCGCCTGCTCCACCAGGTGCTCGCAGTTGTCGAGGACGAGCAGCACGCGCTTGCCCGCCAGCGCCCCGGCCAGCCTGGACGCGAGCGGGGCGGCGTCGTCGTCCCGCACGCCGAGCACGGCGGCGACCGCCTCGGCGACCTCGGCCGCCCCCGCGAGCTCGGCCAGCCACACCCCGTCGGGGAAGTCCGGCACCCCGCCCGCGGCGGCCAGGGCGAGCCGGGTCTTGCCGACGCCGCCCGGCCCGGTGAGCGTCACCAGGCGCGAGGCGGCCAGCAGCGCACGGACCTCGGCCAGCTCCCCCTCCCTGCCGATCAGGTCGGTGAGGGGCGCGGGCAGGTTGGTGGCGGGCGCGAGCGCGGAGCCGGGCGTCAGGCCGGGGTCCTGGCGGAGGATCGCCTGGTGGAGGTCCGCCAGCGCGGGTGACGGGTCGAGCCCCAGCTCCTCCCCCAGCCGCCCGCGCAGCTCCCCGTAGGCGGCCAGGGCCTCGCTCTGCCGCCCGCCCCGGTAGAGCGCCTTCATGTGGGCGGCGACCAGCCGCTCGCGCAGCGGGTGGCGGGCCACCAGGTCGCCCAGGTCGACGGGTTCGCCCAGGTCGAGGCGTACCTCCGCCTGCTCCTCCAGCGCCGCCAGGCGCGTCTCCTCCAGGCGCGCCGCCTCCGGGATCGCGAACTCGGCGTCGGCGAACTCGGCGTACGCGGGCCCGCGCCACAGCGCCAGCGCCTGCTCCAGCTCGGCCGCGCGCAGGCGGGGATCAGGGGATCGGCGCTCCACGAGGGAGCGGAAGCGCCGGGCGTCGCAGTCGTGGGAGGCCAGCCGGTACCCGGCGGGCCCGTGCACGACCAGGCCGGGCTCGCCGAGGGAGCGGCGCAGCTGGGAGACGCGGGCCTGGAGGGTGCCGACCGGGTTGCGGCCGGCCGCGGCGCCCCAGAGGTCGTCGATCAGCCGGTCCGCCGAGACCGGCCCGCCCCCGTGCGCCAGCAGGTCGGCCAGGAGCGCGCGTACCTTGGGCTCGCCCACCACGACGGGCGAGCCGTCCTCGGCCCAGACCTCCAGCGCCCCCAGCACCCCGAATCGCACCACGTCATTACCCAACCCGTGGCGGGGCCGAAGGATTTCCGTAGCGGCGTGCCCGAGGGTGTCGGGCATGAGTCGAGTGACAGTTGTGGGACTGGGCCCGATGGGCTTGAAGATGGCCGAGACGTTCCTTGCCGCCGGGCACGAGGTGGCCGTGTGGAACCGTACGGCGAGCAGGACCGCGCCGCTGGTCGCCAAGGGCGCCAGGCAGGCGGCGAGCGCGGCGGACGGCGACCTGCTGGTGGTCAGCCAGATCAGCTACCAGGCGATGTACGACAGCCTCGGCGACGCCAAGCTGGACGGCAAGGTGGTGGTCAACCTCAGCTCCGACACCCCGGAGGCGCTGCGCGCGGCGGCCCGCTGGGTCGAGGGGCGCGGCGGCACGCTCGTCACGGCGGGCATCATGGTGCCGCCGCCGGGGATCGGGATGCCGGGCGCCTACACCTTCTACAGCGGCCCCAAGGAGGCCCTGGACCGGCACGCCGGGACGCTGGCGGCGCTGAGCGAGATCACGTACGTCGGGCCGGACCAGGCGCTGGCGATGATGTACTACCAGGCCCAGCTCCTGATCTTCTGGTCGAGCCTGACCAGCTTCATGCACGCGATGGCGCTGCTGAACACGGCGGGGACCGCGCCCGCGGAGTTCCTGCCGTTCGCCCGGGACCTGTTCACGCAGCTCGGCGGCGAGGGCCCCATGGGGTACGCCAAGATCCTGGCCGAGGAGTTCGCGGCCGGGAAGTATCCGGGCGAGCTGAACTCCCTGCACATGCAGGCCGTCGGCATCGGCCACGCCGTGGAGGCGCTGGCCGACGCCGGGCTGGAGACCACGGTGCCGGGCGCGCTCAAGGCGCTGTTCGAGCGCGCCGACGCCGAGGGCCGGGGCCACGAAGGGCTCGGCACCGTGATCGAGTCGATCAGAAAGCCCTAGTGGTTGGCCAGGAAGGCGAGCAGGTCCTGGCGGGTGATCATGCCCGAGGGCTTGCCGTCCTCCAGCACAACGGCCGCATCAGCCTTCTCCAGCGCTTCGACCGCACGAGCCACAGGTTCACCACTGCCGATCATGGGTAGCGGCGCGGACATGTGATCGCTGATCGGGTCGTCGGAGGAGAGCCTGCCGTGATAGAGCGCTTCGAGGAGGTCGCGTTCGACGATGGAACCGACCACCTCGGCCGCCATGACCGGCGGCTCCTCCTTCATCACCGGGAGCTGGGACACCGAGTATTCCCGCATGATCGAGATGGCCGTGCCCACCGACTCGTGCGGATGCGCGTGCACGAACTCCGGCAGCCCCGCCCCCTTCCGCGCCAGCACGTCGGAGACCAGCCCCTCCTCGGAGGCCGTGGTCAGGAAGCCGTAGTCGGCCATCCAGTCGTCGTTGAAGATCTTGGACAGGTAGCCGCGCCCGCCGTCGGGCAGCAGCACGACGATCACGTCGTCGGGCGCGGCCGTGGCCGCCACCCGCAGCGCCGCCACGACCGCCATCCCGCACGAGCCGCCGACCAGCAGCCCCTCCTCGCGGGCCAGCCTGCGGGTCATGTTGAACGAGTCCTTGTCGGACACCGCGATGATCTCGTCGCAGATCTTGGTGTCGTACGTGGCGGGCCAGATGTCCTCGCCCACCCCCTCCACCAGGTACGGCCGTCCGGTGCCGCCGGAGTAGACCGAGCCCTCGGGGTCGGCCCCGATGATCTTCACGCGGCCGCCGGAGACCTCCTTGAGATAGCGGCCGGTGCCGCTGATCGTGCCGCCGGTGCCGATGCCCGCGACGAAGTGGGTGATCCGGCCCTCGGTCTGCTCCCAGATCTCCGGACCCGTCGAGTGGTAGTGGGAGTCGGGATTGTTGACGTTGGAGTACTGGTCGGGCTTCCAGGCGTTCGGCACCTCGCGGGCCAGCCGGTCGGAGACCGAGTAGTAGGAGTCGGGGTGGTCGGGCGAGACGGCGGTCGGGCAGACCACGACCTCGGCCCCGTACGCCCGTAGAACCGCGATCTTGTCCTGGGCCACCTTGTCCGGCACCACGAACAGGCACCGGTATCCCTTCTGCTGGGCCACGATCGCCAGGCCCACCCCCGTGTTGCCGGAGGTCGGCTCGACGATCACGCCTCCCGGACGCAGCTCGCCGGACGCCTCCGCGGCCTCGATCATGCGGACGGCGATGCGGTCCTTGACCGAGCCGCCCGGGTTGAAGTACTCGACCTTGGCCAGCACCTGTGCGGACAACCCCGCGTTGACTTTGTGCAGCCGGACGAGCGGAGTGTTCCCCATGAGATCAACCAGGGAATCGTAAACGCGCACCGAGGTGTTCACCTTCTTTACAGAAGCTTGGTCAGCTTGCCTGTGGCCGAGATCCAGTGGGGGTGGCCGGCACTCGGCTAGTTTTCAAGCAAACGCTACCGCTGAGTTCGACTAGGAGGGGACGTACGGTGGTCTGGCCAGCTGGTATGGCGCGCGCGGCACGCAAGATCGCCACGGCCGCG
Organism: Nonomuraea sp. NPDC005650; assembly: GCF_040605375.1. Classification (NCBI taxonomy): domain Bacteria; kingdom Bacillati; phylum Actinomycetota; class Actinomycetes; order Streptosporangiales; family Streptosporangiaceae; genus Nonomuraea; species Nonomuraea sp. NPDC005650. The sequence goes on along the minus strand of NZ_JBEXCR010000005.1, from coordinate 163,408 downwards.
GCGCTCGGAGGCGGTGGGCTGACGGCCCTCGGCGCGACGGCGTACGGACTGCTGATCGCCGAAGGGCTGCTCGCGCGCAGGGCCATCGGGCAGCCGCACGGCCTGGACGGGCCTCCTTCCGACGGCACGTACGGCGATTTTCGCGGCGAGCCGCTCAAGATCGCCATGCTCGGCGACTCCACGTCGGTCGGGCTCGGCCTGACCGACCCCGACCAGACCCCCGGCGTGCTGCTCGCGTACGGTCTGGCCGCGGTCGCCGAACGGCCGGTGCGGCTGCTCGTCGCCGGCAAGTCGGGCGCGCCCTCGGTCGAGCTGGGCGACCAGGTCGACAAGGCCCTGACCATGGAGCCCGACATCGCGGTGATCTTCGTGGGGGCCAACGACATCATCACGCAGACGGCGCCCGCGACCGCCGTACGCCATCTGGCCAAGGCCGTGCGGCGGTTGCGGGACGCGGGCGTGGAGGTGGTCGTGGGCACCTGCCCCGACCTCGGCACGGTGCGCCCGATCGGGCAGCCGCTGCGCTGGGTGGCGCGGCGGTGGAGCCGCCAGCTCGCGGCGGCGCAGACGGTGGCGGTGGTGGACGCGGGCGGCCGTACGGTGGCGTTCGCCGACCTCCTGGGCCCCGAATTCGCTACAAATCCGACAGAAATGTTCGGACCGGATCGTTTCCATCCATCTGCCCGAGGTTACGCGCAGGCCGCTTACACGGTGCTACCGTCAGTGTGCGCTGCGTTGGGGCTGGGGCCTGAGCCGCGTCCCGCACGCGGCGAAGCACTGCAACCGATCTACCTTGCGGCGGCTACGGCCGCGGAGGAGCCCGGCACCGAGGTCACCGCGACCCGGGTCGACGGACGGGCGACGGGCCTGCACGGAAAGTGGGCGACGTTGTTCCGCCGGCGGCTCGGCGAGACGTTCAACGACGCCCGCCGTCTGACGTCCCGGCTCGGCGAGACGCTCGACGACGCCTGACGTCCCCCGTCTAGGCCCGTCGGGCCGACTGTCGGTTACTCTGCGCGCCCGCGTCGCCACTCCTCGTCCCCTTTGGAGTGGATTGCCCGTGCAGCGACCCCTCTGGAAACCGTCCGTCGCGCTGGCCGGAACCCTCGCCGGAGTCCTCACCGCGACCGCCTGCTCCGGCAGCGACGCGGCCACCGCCCCGAGCTTCCCGACCTGGCAGAACACCCAGGTCAACGCCGTCAGCCGGATGGCGGTGGGGGCCGGGGTCGTCGCCACCACCGCCATGAAGCCCGACGGCACGCTGGAGACCGTCGCCGTCGGCCTGCGGGACGGCAAGCGGCTGTGGGCCTACCCGGCCACGATGGCCGGCCGCCTGCCCGGCATGGGCGTCTCGACCCCGGCGGTCGTCGAGACGTCGCCGGGCCAGGGCGTGGTCGTCGCGCTCGACCCGGCCAAGAGCGGCCGCTGGAACGCCACGCTCATCGCCCGCGACGCGCGCTCGGGGGCGCAGAAGTGGAGCAGGCCGGTGCACTCGACGTTCGGCCCGCAGCGCTGCGGGCCGTACGTCTGCGTGTCGGAGCACACCGCCCTGACCACGGCCCGCATGGTGGTGCTCGACCCGTCCAGCGGGAAGTCCCTGTGGAAGCTGCCGGGGATCTCCGAGGTGGAGTGGTCGGACCCGAGCCGGGTGCTGCTGCTCAGGCTGGCCGCCAACCCCATGATCGAGTCGTACGAGCTCAAGAGCGGCAAGCTCCAGTGGCAGCAGCCGATCGAGCAGGCGCTCGGGCCCGGGATCGACATGTCGGGCGGGTGGGCGTTCGGCGCGACCGGTGACAATCTGGTCGGCTACGTCGCCCCCTACACGAACCCCCAGACGAAGAAGGTCTCCACCTTCGGCCTCTTCTCCGTCAAGATCGGCAACGGGACGATCAACTGGATGCGACCCTCGGTCGTACGCGTCTATCCGAGCGGCAGCCCCGGCTACGCCCCCGTCGTGCGCCCCGTCGACCGCCAGGGGGCCTACGGCGGCTTCGCCCGGCTGGACTCGGAGAGCGGCCGGGTGGTCGGGCAGATCCCCGCGGCCGACGTGCCCGGGTCCGGCTGGTGGCTGGCCTTCCCCGACCGGATGGACAAGCTGGGCTTCCTCAAGCACGACGCCAAGGGCACGGCGTTCGACCTGGTCTCGGGCAAGCCGATGCCGGTGGAGGAGCAGCACGGCTGGTCCTTCTGCGTCACCGACCCCAAGCCGCTGGCGCTGCGCGGGCAGGCGCCGGGCTTCTACTCGACGGCCTCGGTCTGCGAGTACGACCTGGCCACCGGCAAGCGGGTCAAGGGCGCCGTCGTGCCGCCCGCCTGGTTCACGGGCAGCCAGGACGGATGGCGGCTGTGGCGCGACGAGAAGGGCGCCATCCACGCCATCAACGACCAAACCTCCACCGCGCCGGGTATGTATGGATAGGACCGGAATATAGTTCTATCGGAAGCACCCGACAAAGGAGGGGCCATGCCCGAGGCAGTCATCGTCGCGACCGCGCGTTCCCCGATCGGCCGGGCCTTCAAGGGCTCGCTCCAGGAGATCCGCCCCGACGACCTGACCGTGCAGATGATCAAGGCGGCGCTGGCCAAGGTGCCCCAGCTCGATCCCTCGTCCATCGACGACCTCATGCTGGGGTGCGGGCTGCCCGGGGGCGAGCAGGGCTTCAACATGGCCCGGGTGGTGTCGGTGATGCTCGGGCTGGACAACGTGCCCGGCACGACCGTGACGCGCTACTGCTCCTCGTCGCTGCAGACCACGCGGATGGCCTTCCACGCGATCAAGGCGGGCGAGGGGGACGTGTTCGTGTCGGCCGGGGTGGAGACCGTGTCCCGGTTCACGAAGGGGAACTCGGACTCGCTGCCCGACACGCACAACCCCGTCTTCCTGGAGGCCCTGGCGCGTACCCAGTCCTTCACCGAGGGCGGGAAGGTGTGGCACGACCCGCGCGAGGACGGCGATGTGCCCGACATCTACCTCGCGATGGGGCAGACCGCCGAGAACCTCGCCCAGCTCAAGGGGGTCACCCGCCAGGAGCAGGACGAGTTCGGGGTGCGCTCGCAGAACCTGGCGGAGAAGGCGCTGGCCGACGGGTTCTGGGCGAAGGACATCACGCCGGTGACGCTGCCGGACGGGACGGTGGTGGAGAAGGACGACGGGCCGCGGGCGGGGACGACGTACGAGAAGGTCGCCACCCTCAAGCCGGTCTTCCGGCCCGACGGGACGGTCACCGCCGGCAACTGCTGCCCGCTGAACGACGGGGCGGCGGCCGTCGTCGTGATGAGCGACGTGAAGGCCGCCGAGCTGGGGATCACGCCGCTGGCCCGCATCGTCTCGACCGGGGTCACCGGGCTGTCCCCGGAGATCATGGGGCTGGGGCCGGTGGAGGCCTCGAAGCAGGCGCTCGCGCGGGCGGGGATGGCGATCGAGGACATCGACCTCGTGGAGATCAACGAGGCGTTCGCCGCGCAGGTGATCCCCTCCTACCGGGACCTGGGGATCCCGCTGGACCGGCTCAACGTCAACGGCGGGGCGATCGCGGTGGGGCACCCGTTCGGGATGACGGGGGCGCGCATCACGTCGACGCTGATCAACAGCCTGCAGCACCACGACAAGAGCATCGGGCTCGAAACCATGTGCGTGGGCGGCGGCCAGGGCATGGCCATGATCCTCGAACGCCTCGGCTGAGCCGCACCCCACCACACCCCGCCGAGCCGCCGCGCTCCAAACCGACCAGGGCAGACGGGCGCGGCGGCGGCAGATCAGCCGTGGATGTCGGGGCCGGCGCGGTGGGGCGTGATGTGGAGGAGGACGCGGTGCTCGCGGATCATGGCGGCGCGGTAGTCGTCCCAGTCCGGGTGCTCGCCGGAAATGTCGCGATAGTACGAGATCAGCCCGTCCATGGCCTCCGGGAGCGGCTGGATGTCGGCCGTGCCGTCCACCTGGATCCAGGGGCCGTAGAAGGCGTTCGTGAAGGCGCACACCGAGACGTGCGGGTCACGGCGGATGTTGCGGAGCTTGACGGCCGTTTCACGGGTGCTGATGACGATCTGGCCGCCCGCCACCCCCACGGTCACCGGAGACATCTGCGGGCGCCCGTCGCGATGCCTGGTGAGCAGGACGGCCTGGTGGTTGGTGCGGAGAAAGTCGAGTGCCTTGTCGAGATCCATGCCTTCATGATGCCGCGCCCGCGCTTGGAGCACGGGCGCGGGGACGGTATGGGCTTAGATGAAGCCCATGCGGTTACGGCGGTGCCGCTCGTGTTCGTGCACGATCGCGGCGGCGTAGCCGTGGGATAGCCCGTGCTCGTCGGCAAGCCAGTTGGCCCGCTCGTCGCACCTCAGGAAAGCCGGGCCGTTGTCGATGGCTTGGAACCACTCGGGGAGTTCGCGTCCCGTTATGGTCGGGACTCTGGCGATGAGCTTGGTCTGCGTCTCCGGTGAGTGGTTCAAGGACATGGGCACCTCCGCGGATAACGGTCCTTTGCTCGACACTGCAACACCTGCGTCCGAATGGCAAGCCCCTAGCCAGGCATCATTCCGTGACGGCACGTAGATTTTCGGTCGCACACAGAGAGGGCCCCGCCTGAACGGCGAGGCCCCCGGTGGTTACTCAGACGTTAACGATCAGTCGCTACTGGTGAAATAGCTGACGAACCGGAGCACCTCGAGGTAGATCCAGACCAGGCTCAGCGTCAGACCGAACGCGCACTGCCAGGCGAACTTCTCCGGCGCCCCCTCCCGCACGCCCTGCTCGATCGAGTCGAAGTCGAGCAGCAGGAAGAAGCAGCCGATCAGGATCATGACGATGCTGAACACCCAGCCGATCGGGCTGTCGGTGCGCAGACCGAGGCCGCCGTCGACGAAGATGCCGAGGATCATGTTGACGAGCAGCAGCCCGAGCGCCGCAATGCCGGCCGCGAGGCCGAACTTCACGAGCTTGGGTGTGACCCGGATGATCCGCAACGAGTAGACCGTCAGCACCGCTCCGAACGCGAAGGCCGTGCCGAGCACCGCCTGCAGCACGATGCCGCTGATCATGCCCTCGAAAACGGAGCTGATCTTGCCGAGGAAGACGCCCTCGAAGATGGCGTACCCCAGGATGAGCGCCGGGTTGGTGCTCTGCGTGAACGAGGCGATCAGCCCGAGGATCAGGGCGACGACGGCGGCGCCGATGGCGACCATGGGCGGGACGTTGAGGACCCAGGCCGCGGCGGCGGCCGCGACAAGAGCCCCGAGGGTGAGAAACCCGCGCACGACGACGTCGTCGAGCGTCATGGTGCGGTACGCGGGCCGAGTGGGTTGCGCGTACGACGGCGCGTCGTACATGTTCTGCAGCTGGCCGGGGGACGGGGTCGGCCCGGCCCAGCCCGCGGACTGCTGCCGCGACCTGCTGAAAACGGGGTTCTTGCTCTCCATCGCTGCCTCCTGTGACGCCGAGCCTACGGGGCGCGGCGACACCTTGGTCAACTGACGTGTTAGATCGATGTTCATTCGGGACTTCGGCAGCTTCCCAACGAACGTGACCGGCCGAGAGTTCCCAAGGTCATCAGGCCGGCTCTTCAAGATCATCCAGGGCCCCGCCGGGACCCTCGCGGCCACGACTCCGCAAGCGCCATTTACTGTGCGTCCACAAGAAAAGACCGGCAGTAATTGCGTAGTCGGGCATTCACAGAAAGAAACGTTCGTGAGAAGCCCGAAGGGCAGAAAGACAGCGCGTTGTCAATATGGCGAAGGGGAAAAGTAAACGACGCCCACCTGAGCTTACTCGGACGCTCCCGGCCGGGCTCAACCGGTCCGGTGTCAACGCCCCCAGGCCCCTGCGACCAGGGGCGGAGCGCCTACGGACACGGCAACTCCGTAACGGCTCGATATCGGCCGCAGTCGGCCCGTCCGACGATCGCGGTAAACCTCCAGGTCAGAGACCTAAAGGCGATGAAGACGGCAAGTGCCCCCGGCGGGATTCGAACCCGCACGTCAACCCTTTTAAGGGGTTTGCCTCTGCCATTGGGCTACGGGGGCGCCGCAATCATACGAAACAGACCATGGTTCCGAGGAGCACAACTTCGCATCAGGCGTCACAACTGTGAAGTCTGCGGTGAAGTGAGAGGGCTCCAGGCACTCTGTCCAAGAAGAGTAGACCGTCCAGATGGTCGAGTTGGTGCTGAATGCAGCGGGCTTCGAAGGCGTCCGCCTCGATGGTGACCGGCTCCCCCGTACCTGGCAAATGCCCACGTACGGTGATACGGGTGGCGCGGAGGACATCTGCCGTGAGTCCCGTGATGGACGTGCAGCCCTCGCGCCAGGGGTCCCAGTGGGAGGCCCTGGCGAGGCGTGGATTGGCCAGGACGAGCTCTCCGGCCCACGAACGACTCCGAGGATGGAGTCCGGCGTCAAAGGCGATCAGGCGCCAACTCAGGCCGATCTGAGGGGCGGCCAGCCCGGTCGTGGCGGGCTCGCGGCGGAGGGTGGCCAGGAGGTCGGCGGCGGCGGCCACGATCTCGGGAGCGGTGGGGTCCACCGCCTCGGCGGCGAGGGACAGGAGCGGGTGCGGGGCGCCGAGGACCTCGCGCGGGGTCCCCGGCCGGCCGGCGAGCACGTCGCGGCCGCCGGGCGCCCCGGGAGGAACGTCGCCCCACCCGTTCACAACAGGTCCGGTTCGACGGGGCGGAAGGTGATCTCCGAGTCGAGACTGGCGCCGACGGCCGCCAGCCTGCGCATGAGCGCCGCCACGTCCACCTCCTTCGGCAGCTCGACGTCCGCGATCAGCACGTAGAGACGGCCGCTGAGCCTGGTGCTCATCCCGGTGATGTTGCCCTTGTCGGCGGCGAGCACGGCGCTGATGGCCGAGACGATCCCGGGCCGGTCGGGCCCGTGCACGGTCAGCACGTAGCCGAGGCCGTCCCCTTCCTCGCAGAAGTGCCGCCGGGCCTCGATCGCGGAGGCGGTCACCACGAGATCGGACGCGCACAGGCGCTTCAGCAGCTCGACGGAGTCCAGATCGCCCGACACCAGCAGCATCATCGCCACGTGGCCGCCGAGCAACGTCATCGTCGAGTCCTGGATGTTCGCTCCGCAGTCGGCGAGCGAACCGGTGACCGCGGCGATCACGCCGGGCCGGTCGACGCCGAGCACGGTCACCGCTGAGAGCCCCACCCGTGGTACCCCTTCCGCTTGCGACCAGGGGTGCCGAAAACGCCCCGGCGAGCTTCGCCGGGGCGCCTGCCGTTCCTGGGCTAGCGACGGGTCGTCGCGACCGCGGCCCTGAAGTCCTCACGCGGGTGCTCCATCTCACCCAGCGAGATCGTCTCGCGCTTGAAGAACAGGGCCAGGGTCCAATCGACGACGACACGGACCTTGCGGTTCAGCGTCGGCACCCGCGACAGATGGTAGGTCCGGTGCATGAACCACGCAGGGAATCCGCGAAGCTTGACGCCATAGACATTGGCGACACCCTGGTGAAGGCCCAAACCGGCAACCGATCCGACATACTTGTGCCGGTATTCGACCAGTTGCTGACCACGCAGGTGACGGACGATGTTGTCGGCCAGCACCTTGGCCTGGCGGACGGCGTGCTGGGCGTTCGGGGCGCAGTACTGGCCGGGGTTCGTGACGTCGGGCACCCCCGCGGCGTCGCCCGCCGCGAAGGCGTCGGCCGTGCCGGCGACGGTGAGCATGGCGGTGCACTTGATCCGGCCGCGCTCGTCGAGCGGCAGCTCGCTGTCCTTGACGACGGGGCTGGGCTTGACGCCCGCCGTCCACACGAGGGTCTCCGCGTCGAACTCCGAGCCGTCCGAGAGGATCACGTGCCCGCCGGTGCAGGACTCCAGCCGGGTCTCCAGCTTGACGTCGATGCCCCGCTCGCGCAGCTGCTCCAGGGTCCACTTGCCCATCTCGGGGCCGACCTCGGGCAGCACCCGGTTCGAGGCCTCCACGAGCACCCAGCGGATGTCCGACGGCTGGATGTTGCGGTAGTAGCGCGTCGAGTCCTTGGCCATGTCCTCCAGCTCGGCGAGCGCCTCGACGCCCGCGAACCCGGCGCCGACCACGACGAACGTGAGCGCCTTGCGCCGCACCTCCGGGTCGTCGGTCGACTCGGCCACGTCGAGCAGGTGCAGCACGCGGTTGCGCAGGGCGATGGCCTCGCCCACCGCCTTGAAGCCGATGCCGATGTCGGTGAGGCCGGGGATCGGCAACGTACGCGAGATCGATCCGGCGGCCATGACGATCACGTCGTAGGCCACCTGGCGCGGCGCGCCCTCGGGCGGCTGGAACGTGACGGTGCGCTCGGAGTGGTCGACCTTGGTGACCCTGCCGTTCAGGATGCGCACCTTGGGCAGGATCCGCCGGAGCGGCGCCACCACGTGCCGGGGCGAGAGGTTACCCGCCGCCGCCTCAGGCAAGAAGGGCTGGTAGGTCATGTAGGACTGGGGGTCGATGATCGTGATGCGCACCTCGCCGCCGCGCAGCTCACGCTGGAGCGTGCGCTGCAGCCGGAGCGCTGTGTACAGGCCGACGTATCCACCGCCGACGATCAAGATGTGCTTGTTCATCCTGAGGCCCCATCCCTCGTGGAGTGCTTGTGAAAGCATTCACAAGCTTACGTCAAGCCCGTTCGACGAATCCAACCCGGGGGTGGTGCAACGCGTCACACAGCCAGTGACCTGGCCCTGGTGAAGACGTCGTCCAGCATCTGGGCGGTCACGCGGCCGGTGAACGTGTTCTGCTGGCTGGGGTGGTAGCAGCCGATCAGCGTGACGGGGACGCCCTCGTGCCGCACCTCCACCTCGGCCCCGTGCCCGAACGCCGGCCTGGCGCGCGGCAGCTCGTATCCGGCGTCCTTGAGCGCGGGCCACACGGCCTGCCAGGCGTAGCCGCCGAGCGCCACGACCACCCGCACGTACGGGGCGACCAGCGCCACCTCCCTGGCCATCCACGGGAAGCAGGCGGCCTTCTCCGAGGGCAGCGGCTTGTTCGCGGGCGGCGCGCAGCGCACCGAGGCCACCACCCGCGTGTCGATGAGCTTCTGGCCGTCCCCCGCGTGCGTGCTGGTCTCCTGCGCGGCCAGGCCGGCGCGGTGCAGCGAAGCGAACAGCCAGTCGCCGCTGCGGTCGCCGGTGAAGATCCGCCCGGTGCGGTTGCCGCCGTGGGCGGCCGGGGCCAGGCCGACCAGCAGGATCCGCGGGCGCTCGGCGCCCCAGCCGGGGACCGGACGGCCCCAGTACGTCTGGTCCGCGAACGCGCGCCGCTTCGCCTCGGCGACCTGCTCACGCCACTCCACCAGGCGGGGACAGGCACGGCAGACGGACTGTCCGGCCGTGAGCTCCGCGAGGGTGTCACTGGTGGCGGCGAGGCGGCGCACGTCCGCGGGGTCGAGCGCGACCGGGGTGTCAGCGGTCGCCGGGTCTTCGGGCCAGCCGGTGCCAGGAGGTACGAAGCTCATGACACCGATGGTGCCCGATCATTTGGCGGGCTTCGGACTGGGCGTGGGGGTCGGGCACCCGGACGGCTTCACGGCGCGCTCGGCGGCCGCCGCCCTCTCCTCGATCAGCGGCAGCGGGTAGCGGTTGAGTATGGGCTCGCCGCACGACCGGTCGACCGTGTACCCGAAGTTCCCGGGGTTGGTGGTCAGCGGCCTGCCGTCCTGGTCGTAGAGGTAGACGTCGGTCAGCGGGGTGCCGTCCTTGGCGTACGGCTTGATGTTGTAGACGTCGTCGTTGGACGACGCCTCGGCCGCGTACATCCGCGGCTGCGGGTTCGCCATGACGACGCGCACCCCATCGGAGTCGCGCGACCCGGCCTCCGCCATCCCGGCGAACAACGCCAGCGCCGCGACCAGGTTGAGCGCCCCGACGAGTCCCGCGGCCAGCCGTCCGCTGCGCCGCCTGCCGATCCAGACCGAGACCCAGACGCCTGCCGCGACCAGGGCCCAGGCGGCCGGGTTCGGCGGGACGAGGCCGCCCTCGCCGGTCATCGCCAGCAGCAGCATGGCCAGCAGGTAGCCGCGCAGCACCCACCATCCGGGGCGCAGCTCCGGCAGGAAGCCCACGAAGCCCCGGTACGGCCCCTGGTCCATCAGCCTGGTGTGCGCGCCCCGCACCCACGCCCGCGGGTCGGCGTGGCGCTTCCCGCGGCCGCGCGGGCGGTCTCCGTACGCGGCCGCCAGCTCCTCGGCGTAGACCTCGGGCGGGCCCAGCCGGTCCTCCAGCGGCAGCTCCGACTCCGCCGCGATCTCGGCCAGATGGTCGTCCAGGTCTTCGAGTAACTCCTCCCGCTCGGGATGGTCGGCCAGGACATCCCGTACGGCCCGTGCGTACTCTCCGGGTGTCATGCTTGTCCCTCCTTGAGCAGGGATGCCATGGTTGCCGAGAACGAGGTCCAGGTCTTGGCCGACGTGGCGTACATGCTCCGGCCGACCTCGTTGAGCCCGTAGTACTTACGGTGCGGCCCTTCGTCCGAGGCCACCACGTAGGACGTCAGCGCCCCGGCCTTGAACAGGCGGCGCAGCGTGCCGTAGACCGACGCGTCGCCCACCTCCTCCAGGCCCGCCTCCCGCAGCCGGCGCACGACGTCGTAGCCGTAGCCGTCGCGCTCGTTGAGCACGGCGAGCACGGCCAGGTCGAGCACACCTTTGAGGAGCTGGCTGCTATCCACGCAATGCACACTACTGTGCAAAGCGCAGTAGTGCCAACAAGAAAACCGGGTGGCGCCCGGAGGTGCCACCCGGCTGTCAGTCAGTCACTCGGCCTTGCTGACGCGGAAGGCGTTCAGGAAGCCGCGGGGGGCTCGGCCGGGGCCGGAGCCGAGCAGGGGGCGTACGACTTGGTGACGACGTCACTGTTGTTCGGCCCCGAGATCGACAGCGAGACGTTGCCGCCCTTGACGTCATCGCCGGTCAGCGTGCTGGAGAGCGAGTCGACGCTCTTCGTGCCACCGTCCCGGTCGAAGTAGCTGACGCCGCTGGACACCGGCTTGCCGTTCACCGACCAGGTCCAGGAGACCCGGGCAGCGCCGGTCGAGCTGATGGTGCCGGTCGCGCCGACCTTGCAGTCGGTGGTCGTCGCCACCGAGGTGGCGGCGGAGACCCGCGAGGCCGGAGCCTCGTCCTTGCACCAGACCTTGTAGTAGGCCCGGTTGGAGGAGACGCCCTCGGGGCTCAGGATCTCCAGCTGCGCCCAGCCGCGCTGGCTGTGCCGCGGGGAGATGCCGAAGCCGACCTTGCGCGTGTCGTAGACCTTGACCTTGCCGTAGTCGGCCACCTCACCGTTGAGGATCCAGCGGTAACGGACCCACGCCGGGCGGTTGGCCTGGATCAGGCCGACGAAGCCGATCTTGTCGCCGGGGGTGCAGGAACCGACGTACGAGTCGGGGCTGGCCCATGCGCGGGCCGACACCGACACGTCGAGGTGCGAACGCACCTCCTTGGGCTCCTGACAGGAGACGGAGAAGTAGCTCTTCTTGGAGGTGGCCTTCTTCGGACCGAGGACCTGAACGGCCTCCCAGCCCTTGACGCTCTCCTTGAAGGTGATGGACTGCTTCACCGTCACCGACTTGGTGCCCTTGCCCGAGAGCTTGATCACCTTGACCTTGCTCTTGGACCCGTCGCCGTGGAGCCAGCGGTAGGCCAGCTCCGTCTTGCCCTTGACGGAAACCTTGATCTTGGTCGCGAAGTTGACCTTGACCGGGCAGGCTCCCTCGTAATCGCCCGCCGACACCGAGGGCGCGGAGACCGCGACCTTGGGAGCGGCCTTGGCGGCCGTCGCCGCCTGGGCGGGGCTGGCGACCAGGCCCGCGGCCAGGGCGGCCAGCACCGCGGCGGACGCACCGAACGCCGCCGCCTTACGTGCTAACCCAACAGACATCATGTGAGAGTGCTCCATTCCTTTGAGGGAAGAGACGCGCTCGGGAACGGTCGCCACGCCGGCACCTTCCGTGCACAGCAATATGGCAAAGCCCCCGTAATGCCCCTTTACCTAAGCACAATACTGATTGCACGCTCAACACGATGCATAGACCGGAAATGTCCGGATTTCTTCAGTTATCGGGCGATAGACCAGGCGATGCCGTCGAGGATGTCGTGTTCGCTCACCACGACCTGCGAAAACGCGAAACGGCGAACGATCCGGTCGAGAATTAGCGCGCCGGCGCCAATCACGTCCACTCTTCCCGGGTGCATGACCGGAACCTCGGCCCGCTCACCATGGGTCATCGCCAGCAGCCGCCGGGTCACCTCGTGAACCTGCCCGGCCGAAATCCGCGAGTGATGAATTCTGGCCGAGTCGTAGGCGGGCAGATCGAGCACCATGCCCGCGACCGTCGTCACCGAGCCCGCCAGCCCCACGAGCGTGCGGGCCCGCCGTACGGGCACCTCCGCCACGACCCGGTCGAGCGCCGCCTCGATGTCGGCCACCACGGCCTCCAGCGCGGGCGCGGACGGCGGGTCGCCGGCGTCCTTGAGGTGCCGCTCGGTGAGGCGCACGCAGCCGATGTCCACCGACAGCGCCGCCTCGGCGTGCTCCGAGCCGACCACGAACTCGGTCGACCCGCCGCCGATGTCCACCACCAGGTACGGAGGCAGCGGCCCCTGCGGCAGCTCGGTCTCCGGCGACAGCCGGACCAGCCCCTTGGTCGCCCCCACGAACGAGAGCTCCGCCTCCTCGGCCCCCGACACGACCTCCGGCTCCACGCCGAAGATCTCGCGGACCCCGTCCACGAACTCCTGCCTGTTGGCCGCGTCCCTCGTCGCGCTGGTGGCCACCACGCGGGTCCTGACGGCCCCGTGCCGGTCGATCAGCTCCCGGTAGACCCGCATGGCCTTGAACGTGCGCTCCAGCGCGTCAGGAGCCAACCTGCCGGTCCTGTCGACGCCCTGGCCGAGGCGGACGATCTCCATCCGCCGGTCGACGTCGTCGATGAGATCGTCGCCCACATCGGCGATGAGCAGGCGTACGGAATTGGTGCCGCAGTCGACGGCGGCTACACGCATGGTCCGTCACTCCACCAGTCGGGGAGGGCGTCGAGCGCCTCCCTGCCGAACGGGTTGGCACCGGGCGCCGCCAGCTCGTGCGCGACGAGCGCGTGCAGGCACTTGACCCGCAGCGGCATGCCGCCCGTGCTCTGCATGTCACGCGGGAGCGGCTCCAGCCCCTCCTCCTTCGCGGCCTCGTCGCGCCTGGCGACGTAGTCGTCGTGCGCGGCGCGGTAGGCGGCGGCCAGCTCGGGATCGGTCGCCAGCCGGGCCTGCATCTCCCGCATCAGCCCCGAGCCTTCGAGCGTGCCGATGGCCGAGGCCGCCTTGGGGCAGGTCAGGTAGTAGAGAGTCGGGAAGGGCGAGCCGTCGGGCAGCCGCGGCGCGGTCTCCACCACGTCGGGGTTGCCGCACGGGCAGCGGTGCGCCACCTCGCGCATCCCCCTGGGCGGGCGCCCGAGCTGCAGTCGCACCGTCTCGACGTCGCGCTCATGGTCGCGCCCGCTTCGGCCCTCGTTGACTCGTCCCTCGCTCTCTCGGGCCGAGCTCCTGCGCTCGCGCTCATGGTCGCGCCCGCTTCGGCCCTCGTTGACTCGTCCCTCGCTCTCTCGGGCCGAGCTCCTGCGCTCAGGACTGTCCAACACTTTCCTTCCCCGTCACGGCCCTGCGGCCGGTGCCCTTGTCGGCGGCCTCCACCGACTCCCAGAGCGTCTGGTACCACGGCGGCAGCGCCGGCTGCTGCTGCACGGCCGTCTGCTCCTTGATCTGCCGCTGGTCCATCACCACGTAGCACTTCTCGCCGGGCCCGCAGTAATGCAGCCGTTCCTTGGCCGTCTTCTTGATCCAGTTGGGATCGTCGCTCTGCCGGTCGCGCGCCAGCAGCGTCTGCTTCTCCGCCTCGACCCTGGCCTTCTCCGCCCGATGCTCGGCGATGCTGCGGCGCAGGCTGATGTACTCGCGGACAGGGTAGGCCAGGCTCATCGCGATCGCGCACACCACGACGGCCAGGATGGCGGCCCGCCCGGTCAGCTGCGGCCTCTTCGCCAATTGCTGCACCCCCTGCCTATGGCCTCACTTCTGGCCTCAATTCGTGAGGCGGCCCGGTGATCGAGCCGCCTCGCGCGCGCCGTATTCGAAACTAGCGCCGGAAGCGCGGGAAAGCGGCGCGACCCGCGTAGCGGGCGGCGTCGTCGAGGAGCTCCTCGATGCGCAGCAGCTGGTTGTACTTCGCCACCCGGTCAGAACGGGCCGGGGCGCCGGTCTTGATCTGGCCGCAGTTGACCGCGACCGCCAGGTCGGCGATCGTCGTGTCCTCGGTCTCGCCGGAACGGTGGCTCATCATGCACTTGTAGCCGTTGCGGTGGGCCAGGTCCACGGCGTCGAGGGTCTCCGACAGCGTGCCGATCTGGTTGACCTTGACCAGCAGGGCGTTGGCGGTGCCCTCCTTGATGCCGCGCTCCAGCCGCTCGGGGTTGGTGACGAACAGGTCGTCGCCCACGAGCTGCACCTTGTCGCCGAGCGCCTCGGTGATGGCCTTCCAGCCGGCCCAGTCCTCCTCGTCGAGCGGGTCCTCGATGGAGACGAGCGGGTAGTTGGCGACCAGGTCCGCGTAGAACTCGATCAGCTCCTGCGCCGACAGGCCCTTGCCGTCGATCGTGTAGACGCCGTCCTTGTGGAACTCGGAGGCGGCCACGTCGAGCGCCAGCGCCACGTCCTCGCCCGGCACGTAGCCGGCCCGCTCGATGGCGACCAGGATCAGGTCGAGCGCGTCGCGGTTGGACGGCAGGTTGGGCGCGAAGCCGCCCTCGTCGCCCAGGCCCGTGGCGTAGCCCTTCTCCTTGAGCACGCCCTTGAGCGCGTGGTAGACCTCCGTGCCCACGCGCACGGCCTCGCGGAACGTCTCCGCCCCGATCGGGGCGATCATGAACTCCTGGATGTCGACGTTGGTGTCGGCGTGGGCGCCGCCGTTGAGGATGTTCATCATCGGCACGGGCAGCACGTGGGCGTTGGGGCCGCCGACGTAGCGGAAGAGCGGCAGGTCGGCGCTGTCGGCGGCGGCCTTCGCGACGGCCAGCGAGACGCCCAGGATGGCGTTGGCGCCGAGCTTGGCCTTGTTGGGCGTGCGGTCCAGGTCGATCATGATCTGGTCGATGATGCGCTGGTCCTCGGCCTCGATGCCGTTGATCTCCTCGAAGATCTCGTCGGTCACGGCGAGGACGGCCTTCTCCACGCCCTTGCCGCCGTAACGCTTGCCGCCGTCACGCAGCTCGACCGCCTCGAACTGGCCGGTGGACGCCCCGCTCGGCACGGCCGCGCGGCCGTTGCTGCCGTCGTCGAGCACGACCTCGACCTCGACCGTGGGGTTGCCTCGGGAGTCGAGGATCTCGCGGGCGTATACGACCTCGATGGTAGCCACGGGATGCGCTCCTAAGTGAAAGGCGATATGCCATCAGAGCCTATCGGTACCTCTCGATGCGGGACCGCACGGTCACCGCCCCGCGGACGCGTCAGGCGGATTCCCAGGCACGCACGCGGTCGCGGTACGCGCGGGCGGCGGACCGCAGCTCGGCCTCGGCGTCGAGGCCGGCCTCGCCCGCCCGGCGGACCAGGTCGAACAGCTCCCGGGCCACCCCCTGCCCGACCGCCGCCGCGAGCGCGTCGGGCGCCCCCGCGCGCTCGGCCCGGCGAAGGAGCTGGGCGGCCAGCGACAGCGCCGGCTGCCCCATCGGCACGCCTTCGAGCACCGACTCGCGGCCCTTGGCGGCCCGTTCGGCCGCCTTGATCGCGTCCCAGTTGTCGCTGACCTGGTCGGCGTTCTCCACGCGTACCGAGCCGAAGACATGCGGATGGCGGCGCACCAGCTTCTCGACGATCCCGGCCGCCACGTCGTCCATGTCGAAGCCCTCGGCCACCCGCGCGTGGAAGACCACCTGGAGCAGCAGGTCGCCCAGCTCCTCGCGGAGCGCCGGGTAGTCGCCCTGCTCGATGGTCTCCAGCACTTCGTACGCCTCTTCGAGCAGGTACGGCACCAGCGTCTCGTGCGTCTGCCTGCGGTCCCACGGGCACTCGGTGCGCAACCGGTCCATCACGGCGACCAGGTCGAGCACCCGCGCCCCCGGCAGGTCGTACGAGCCCGGGACCACCTCGATGAGCGGCGGCTCCTCCAGCGCGATCGCGGCGTGCCCCACCGCGCGCATGAACTCCTCGTCCTCCTTCTCGGAGGCCGACGCGAGCCATACGACGCTCTCACCGACCGCCCGCGCGGCCAGCCCGCCCGGGTCGGGCTCCACGACCTCGACCGTCACCCCCGCCTCGGCCAGGTAGGGCAGCTGCGGATGCGCGGCGGACCCGGTCAGCACCGGACCCGAGCGCAGCACCTGCCACGCCTGGTGGCTCAGCAGGCCCGGCGGGACCCTGGGCGAGGTGGTGACGACGGTCAGCGGCACGGGTCAGCCCTGCTGCTGCGGCTGCTGAGCCTGCTGCGGGGTGGCCTTGCCGAACCTGCCGGCGTCCACGAACAGCGACGGGTTCTCCTGCGACGGGTTGGTGTTCACCACGCCGAAGCGGGGGTTGAAGATCGTCTTGATCTGGGCGAAGTCCTGGCGGAGCTTGTCCAGCCCACCCTGACCGGCCTGCTGCTGCAGCTTGCCCATCCCGACCGCCGTGCGCGCGTACTCGCGGGCGTAGCTGGGCGCGACGCCCAGGGCCAGGAGGTTGATGTCGGGCGACTGGTACTGGCCGGGATCCTGGAGCTTGGCGTCGATCTCCTTGTCGGTCACCTGCACGTTGTTGCGCGCGAGCAACTGCTTGGCGGCGCTCATGTCGGCCAGCCGCTGGAGCACGTACTGGGTGACCGGCACGCCGAGCGCCGTCTCGTCCAGATTGTTCCTCTTCAGCGCGGCGCGGTAGGCGTCCGTCTCCCTGTTGAGCTGACTCGTCGAGATGCGCTCTTTGCCCACCACGGCCGCAGCGCCGGCCTGCATGGGGGAAGAGCAGGCGGTCAGCGCGATGCCCACCGCGGCGGCGGCCACAGCCACTCGTATCGACTTCACGTGCGTCCCTTTCCGACCGAAAACCGCCGCTAGCTTACCCGCGCTGGCTCAAGGAACATCGCCTCGACCAGGTCACCACACCATTTGAGCAGGTCGAGATCGCGAAGCGGCTGCCCGCCGAGCGGCTTGGTCTTGGGCACGGGCACCAGCAGCGTCTCGGCCGCCTGCTTGTATATCGCCTTCTTGTAGAGCCGGTCGAGCCGGACCTGCTGCGACTCCCTCAGCCTGGCCGGGCCGAACTTGATGTTCTGGCCCTGCAGCGTGACGTCCGTGAGCCCGGCCTGGCGCGCCTTGATGCGGAACCTGGCCACCTCCAGCAGGTTCTCCACCTCCGCTGGCGGCTTGCCGTAGCGGTCGGTCAGCTCGTCGCGCACCCCGCCGATGTCGTCCGGGGTGGCGATGGCCGCGATCCGCTTGTACGCCTCCAGCCGCAGCCGCTCGGAGGTGACGTAGTCGTGCGGGATGTGGGCGTTGATCGGCAGCTCGACCTTGACGTCCGGCTGCTCCTCCCGCGCCTCGCCGCCTTCGAGCTTGGCCTTCTGCTCCTGCACGGCCTCGGCCATCAGCCGCACGTACAGGTCGAAGCCGACGCCCGCGATGAACCCGGACTGCTCGGCCCCGAGCACGTTGCCCGCGCCGCGGATCTCCAGGTCCTTCATGGCGACGTACATGCCCGCGCCCATCTCGGTGTGCTGCGAGATCGTGGCGAGCCGCTCGTGGGCGGTCTCGGTCAGCGGCTTCTCCGGCGGGTAGAGGAAGTACGCGTAACCGCGCTCCCTGCCTCGCCCGACGCGCCCGCGCAGCTGGTGCAGCTGCGACAGGCCGTAGTTGTCGGCCCGGTCCACGATCAGCGTGTTGGCGTTGGGCACGTCGAGCCCGGACTCGACGATCGTGGTGGAGACCAGCAGGTCGTACTCCCGCTCCCAGAAGCCCACCATGATCTTTTCGAGCTGGTGCTCGTTCATCTGCCCGTGCGCCACCGCGACGCGCGCCTCGGGCACCAGCTCGCGCAGCCGCGCGGCCACGCGGTTGATCGAGGCCACCCGGTTGTGCACGAAGAAGATCTGGCCGTCGCGCATCAGCTCGCGCCTGATCGCCGCCCCGATCTGCTTCTCCTCGTACGGCCCCACGAACGTGAGGATCGGATGCCGCTCCTCCGGCGGCGTGAGGATCGTGGACATCTCGCGGATGCCGGTCAGGCCCATCTCCAGCGTGCGCGGGATCGGCGTGGCCGACATGGCCAGCACGTCGACCTGCGTGCGCAGGTGCTTCATCGCCTCTTTGTGCTCGACGCCGAACCGCTGCTCCTCGTCGATGATGATCAGCCCCAGGTCCTTGAACCGGACCTCCGGGCTGAGCAGCCGGTGCGTGCCGATCACCACGTCGACGGCGCCCGACCTGAGCCCTTCGAGCGTGCCCTTGACCTCGCCGTCGGTCTGGAACCGGGAGACCGGCTTGAGCGTGACGGGGAAGCTGGAGAACCGCTCGGTGAAGGTGGACATGTGCTGCTGGACCAGCAGCGTCGTCGGCACCAGCACGGCCACCTGCTTGCCGTCCTGCACCGCCTTGAACGCCGCCCGCACCGCGATCTCGGTCTTGCCGTAGCCGACGTCGCCGCAGATCAGCCGGTCCATCGGGACGCCGCGCTCCATGTCGCGCTTGACCTCGTCGATGGCCTCGAGCTGGTCGCCGGTCTCCGCGTACGGGAAGGCGTCCTCCATCTCCCGCTGCCACGGCGTGTCGTCCCCGAACGCGTGGCCCGGCGAGGCCATGCGGGCGGAGTAGAGCCTGATCAGCTCCCCCGCGATCTCCTTGACCGCCTTCTTCGCCCGGGACTTGGCCTTGGCCCAGTCGGCGCCGCCCATGCGGTTGAGCGTGGGCGCCTCGCCGCCGACGTAGCGGGTGACCTCGTCGAGCTGGTCGGTGGGCACGTAGAGCCGGTCGCCCTTGGCGTATTCGATCACCAGGTATTCGCGGGTGGCGCCCTGGACCGTGCGCTGGACCATCTCGACGTAGCGGCCCACGCCGTGCTGCTCGTGCACCACGTGGTCGCCGACCTTGAGCTGGAGCGGGTCGACCATGTTGCGGCGGCGCGACGGCAGCCGCCGCATGTCCTTGGTGGACGCCTTCTGCCCGACCAGGTCGAGGTGGGTGAGCACGGCCAGGTTGGGCGTGATGAAGCCGTGCTCGATCAGGCCCGTGCTGACGTGGACGACCTTGGGCTCGGGCGCCTTGTCCAGGAACTGCCGCAGCCTGGCGGGCACGTCGACGCCCTTGAGCAGCTCGACCATCCGCTCGGCCGGCCCGTGGCCCTCGCTGAGCAGCACGACGGCCTTGTCGTCGGCCAGCCAGCCCTTGATGTCGGCCAGCGCCTTGGCGGTGTCGCCCCGGTAGGCCTCGGAGTCCTGGGCGTCGAGCTCGACCCCGCCGCCGAACGGCGCCATCGTCCACCACGGCTGGCCCAGCGCGTCGGCGTGGTCGCGGATCTCCTCCAGCGTGCGGAAGGCCGCCGCGCCCAGGTCGATCGGCGCCTCGCCGCCGGCCGCCGCGTTGATCCAGGAGGCCTCCAGGAACTCCTGCGACGTGCGTACGAGCTCCTCGGCCCGCCCCCTGATCCGCTCGGGGTCGCACACGAACACCGCGGACCTGACCGGCAGGTGGTCGAGCAGCAGGTCCATCTCCCCGGCCAGCACAGGCGCGAACGCCTCCATGCCCTCCACCGGCGTGCCCTCGGCGAGCTGGTCGAGCACCTCGGCCAGCGCCGGGTGCTCCTCGGCCAGCTCCCGCGCCCGCGCCCTGACCTCGCCGGTCAGCAGCAGCTCGCGGCACGGCGGCGCGAACAGCCCGTCCTCGGCCGCCTCCAGCGAGCGCTGGTCGGCCACCTTGAACCAGCGGATCTCCTCGACCGTGTCGCCCCAGAACTCCAGCCGCAGCGGGTGCTCCTCGGTCGGCGGGAACACGTCGAGCAGCCCGCCGCGCACGGCCACCTCGCCGCGCTTCTCCACCATGTCGACGCGGTGGTAGCCGTTGGTCACCAGGCGGTCGACGACCTCGTCGAGGTCGGCGTCGTCGCCCGCGCGCAGCCTGATGGGCTCCAGATCGCCGAGCCCCTTCACGATCGGCTGCAGCAGCGCCCTGATGGGCGCCACGACCACGCTGAGCGGCCCGGCCGCGCTGTCGCCCTTGACCGGGTGCGCCAGCCGCCGCAGCACCGCCAGCCGCTGCCCCACGGTGTCGCTGCGCGGCGAGAGGCGCTCGTGCGGCAGCGTCTCCCACGCCGGGAACACGGCCACAGAGCTGGGCTCGATGAGGCTGGTCAGCGCGGCGGCGAGGTCTTCGGCCTCGCGGCCCGTCGCGGTGATCGCCAGCACGGCCCGCTGGTCGTGCGCGGCCAGCGTGGCCACGCCGAACGGCCGCAGCGCGGACGGCGCGATCAGCGCGACGTCGCCGCCCTCTTCGAGAGCGGCGGTCAGCTTCGGGTCGGCGCGAACAAGGTCAAGTAGCCCGGAAAGACTCATCAGATACGCCCACAGCCCCACGACGGCAACACGACTACCCCCGGCCGGGTCAGGTCGCGGGGGTTCCCTCCAAGGGTACTCGCAGGCATAACTCGGCCGCCCCCGACTTACTGGACCCGATAACCAGGCACGGAGGGCCACCGGACGGTGAGCACGGTCGAGGCCTCCTCCGCGCGCCACGAATGGTCGACGCCTTTACCCCAGACCACGTAGTCGCCCGGCTCGGCCAGCAGCACGCTGTGACCCGGCAGCTCCACCCGGAACCGGCCGCTGATCAGCACCAGCAGGGCCGTGCGCGCCTCCCCCTTGACCCACTCCGCCCGCTCCTCGCCGGGCTGGTGCACCCCCCATTTGATCTCCACGTCGTCACTGTGCCTTGGGTCTCCGAGGGGTTTGAAATGACCCAGCAGCCAGCCCCGGTCCATGGCCGCATCGACGCCGGCATTTCCGATGTAAACCTCGCCGCTCACGGGGAAGGATGCTAGCGAGGAAATGGCTTACTGAAACCGCACGAGTGATTACTGTAGGTGACATGTCTGAGGTGCGATCGGTCGCCCAGCGGGGCGACCTCTTCGGTCAACGGGTTCGCGAGCACTGGTCCGGGATGCCCGGCAGACGACTCGAAGTGCTGGTCGCCGGGTGCGCCCACGACGAGCCGCTCGACCTGGAGCGGATCGAGACGAGGGCCACCGGGGCCGACGAGGAGCATCCCGCCATCAGGGCGGTGCTCGAGGAGCGGGCCGACCTGGTGTCGTGGTCGCTGGGCGACCTGCGGTGCGTGCCGCTGCCGCCCAGGTCGTACGACGTGATCCAGCTGTCCTTCCTGCTGGAGCGCATCAAGCACTCGGAGCTGGTCTTCGACCGGCTGCTGCAGTCGCTGCGCCCGGGCGGCCTGGTGCTGCTGCGGATGCGCGACCGCAAGTCCGCCTACGGGCTGCTCGACCGGATCACGCCGTCGCTGCTGCGCCGCATGTTCTGGCGCCTGCTCGTCACCCCCGGCACCCCGGGCCCGCTGCCCCGCGTGTACGAGCCGCTGGCGTCGGGCGACGGCATGTACGCGTTCTGCCTCAGCCGGGGTCTCATGATCACCGACGACCGGCGGAACACCAGCGGCCCGGCCCGCCGTCGCAAGCTCACCGGCGCCGCGGTCGCGCTGGCCGCCAGGCTGACCAACGGCCGCTATCCTGCCACCCACGACGAGATCACCATGGTCATCAGGAAACCGCAACACCACTTCGCCAGGGTCCTCTAGCGGCACACTTGCATCAATCGGTAGACTCCATCCCTACCAATTCAATCGGAATAGTTGGGATGTTGGAGCCGTGGAGTGGACCCCCGATGCGCGCGAGCTGGCCGACCTCGAGCTGCTGCTCTCGGGTGCCTTCGAGCCGCTGAGCGGGTTCCTGGGCCACGATGACCTCCATTCCGTGCACGAGCGCGGCACGCTCGCCGACGGCACGCCGTGGCCCGCGCCCGTCACGCTCCACGTGTCCGCCGAGCTCTCGCCCGGCGACGAGGTCACGCTGCTCGACCCCGAGGGCCTGCCGCTGGCCGCCCTCACGGTGGCCGCCCAGGAGCCCGACGGGCTGACCTCGGGGCCGGTCAAGGGCCTCGGCACGCCCGAACACGGCCCGTTCGCGCGCCTGCGGCGCACTCCGGCCGAGGCCAGGGCGGAGCTCGCCGGGCGTCCCGCGCTCGCCGTGACCATGCGGGGCCCCCTCGACGACCTCTCCGAGATCGTCGCCACCGCCAAGGAGCTCGACGCGGTGATCATGCTCCTCCCCCTCTCGTACGGCGAGCCGGGCCCCGCGATCGTCCGCGCCGCGCTGCGCGCCAAGGAGAAGCTGCCGGAGGACACGATCGTCGTCTCCGTGCCGCTGGCGCCCCGCGAGGAGCCCGAGATCGACCTGGAGCTGCGCGAGCACGTCGCCACCGCCTACGGCGCCACCGAGCACCTGGCCGGCCCCGACCCCGTGCACATCCCCGGCCCGCCGCACCGCCGCGGCCTCGTGGTCTTCTTCACCGGCCTGTCCGGCTCCGGCAAGTCCACGATCGCCCGCGGCCTGCGCGACGCGCTGCTGGAGCTCGGCAGCCGCACGGTCACCTACCTCGACGGCGACGTCGTGCGCCACCTGCTGTCCAAGGGCCTGACATTCTCCAAGGCCGACCGCGACCTGAACATCCGCCGCATCGGCTTCGTCGCCGCCGAGGCCGCCCGCCACGGCGGCCTGGCCATCTGCGCGCCCATCGCCCCCTACGCGGCCACCCGCGAGGAGGTGCGCGAGATGGTCGAGTCGGTCGGGGCCGACTTCCTGCTCGTGCACGTCGCGACGCCGCTGGAGGAGTGCGAGCGGCGCGACCGCAAGGGCATGTACGCCAAGGCGCGCGCCGGCCTCATCCCCGAGTTCACCGGCGTCTCCGACCCCTACGAGGAGCCGGACGACGCCGAGCTGGTGATCGACACCACACACCTCTCGATCGACGCGGCCGTCTCCCAGGTTCTGGGGACGCTGCGGTCCGGAGGCTGGGTCCGTTGATCGACTTCCCCCTGATCCTCGGGTCCTTCCTCGTCGCGATCGTGGTCGGGCTGACCGGGATGGGCGGCGGGGCTCTCATGACGCCGATGATGATGCTGTTCTTCAACGTCCCGCCGCTGGCCGCGGTCTCCAGCGACCTGGTCGCCTCGGCCGTGATGAAGCCGGTCGGCGGCGTCGTGCACCTGCGCCGGGGCACGGTCAACCTGCGCCTGGTCGGCTGGCTGTGCGCGGGCTCGGTGCCGACCGCCTTCTGCGGGGTGTTCCTGGCCCGCGCGTTCGCGGTCACCGACGCGGTGAAGTACGCGCTCGGCGTGGCGCTCCTGCTGGCCGTGGCCGGCATGGCGCTCAAGAGCTGGCTCGGCTCGCGGGGAGGCACGTCGAGCGCCCACGAGATCGTCGTGCGCCCAATTCCGACCCTACTGGTCGGTATGGTAGGCGGATTGGTCGTAGGGGTCTCATCGGTCGGATCCGGGTCACTGATCATCGTGGCCCTGCTCGCCCTCTACCCGGCGCTCAAGGCCAACCAGCTCGTCGGCACCGACCTCGTCCAGGCCGTGCCGCTGGTGGCCTCCGCCGCGCTCGGGCACCTGCTGTTCGGCGACTTCCAGCTCGACCTCACGCTGTCGCTGCTCATCGGCTCGATCCCGGGCGTCTACCTCGGCGCCCGGATCTCCTCCCGCGCCCCGGGCGGCTTCATCAGGGCGCTGCTGGCCATCGTCCTGCTCGCCTCCGCGCTCAAACTGCTGGACGTGAGCAACACCATCACCGCCTGGGCCCTCGTGGCCGCCACGGTGGTCACGGTCGCGGGGTGGCGGGTGCGAGGGAGCGTCGTCGCCTGGACTGAGGAGCGGCGGGAGCGTAGCGACCAGAGCGACGAGGGAAGGCGACGACTCGCCAGCGACCGAGCCGCCTCCGCGGAGTGGAGGCCATAGTTACGGCCGGGGCACGGGCGTCGAGCGGAAGTACGGATCCCGAGCCAGTTCGCTGAACGCCCGGTCGGCCCCAGAGCCGGCGTCGAAGCTCGTGTCGCCGCGCGGCGCCTGTGGCGAGTCGAAGTACAGCAGCGCCTTGATCTGCGGATACCGCTTGATCTGCCGCCGCACCGACTCGAAGAACGCCCGCTTGAAGGTCCGGTCGTCCTTCCGCTCGAACACCCCCCACTCGGCCACCATGACCGGCTTGCCGGGGAAGCGCGCCTGCATCCACCGGTAGAACCCCGGCCAGTCGGGATATTCCTTGCGGGTCTTGTTCACCAGGCCCTCGAAGTCCGCGACCCGGCTGTCGGCGTACGGGTCCATGGCCACCCAGTCGACCACGTCGTCACCCGGGTAGAGGTCCTCGAACCACGGCTCGGCCGCCCAGTTCGGCGCCCCCATGTACGTCATGACCATGACGGCGTTCTTCACCCCCTCGGCCCGCAGCCTGAGCACGACGTGCCGGAACATGGCCGCGTAGTCGGTGGCCTGCATGCCCGAGCCCGACGACTCGTCGACGTCGTTCTCCGGCTCGTGGTGCAGGGTGAGGAAGAACCGCTCGGGAAAGGTGCGCCTGAGATATCCGGCCAGCCGGTCGATCCTGGCGTCGAGCGCCCCGTCGGCGATCTCGGCCCAGGTGTGGTCGAACGAGGGCTTCCAGTTGACCATGAGCAGCCGGGGCCTGGCCGGATCGCGGGCCAGCCTGATCTCCGCGGGCGTGGGGAACAGCTCGCTGCCCCGGTGGTAGACGTGCACCACGTCGGCGGCGGCGCCCATGCGCGCCTCGGCGCTGTGCAGGGCCTGGTCCAGCGGGGCGCCGGTGAAGACCTCCGGCGCGATGCCCCACCAGGCGCCGCACGACGGGATGAGCCTGGAGGTGGCCGTGCAGGAGGGCGAGCCCGCGGCTTCCTTGATCGCTACGGGCGCGCGCGCGTTGGAACCCTCCGCCGTGGAGCAGGCGGCGAGCACCGCGATAACGGCCAGAATGAGCGCCACGTTGATGGTGTTATGAGAAATTCCCCGTAGCTGCAAAGCCTTTCAACCCCCTCGTCGAACGACCCTCGCCTATCAAACCCGATCCTTGCCGAGCCGTTCCTGGAACTTCAGCAAGTGTGCCGGGTCTCGCCAGCTCGCGAGGGGTGTATCGCCCAAGGAATTTTCCGGACATTTCCTTTTTTAAGGTCTTTGCCTCGTGCCTTTCTGCAGAAAATCTTGGGTATTAGGCTTGGCTGATAATCATCCGCCCTATAGTGGGCGCACATCTCGACGCAATTCCAGGAGACCCTCCCCATGAGCTCCGGCACGGACCTGGACGAGCACCTTTCGCTGCTGCGCAGGCGATGGTTGCTGCTGGTGGGCTGCGTCGTGTTCGGCGGCACGGCCGGCCTCGCGCTCATGCGGCTCACGCCGCCCGCCTACACCGCGACCACGCAGGTGCTGGTCGTGCCCGTCGGCCCGCAGGAGCCCGCCAACCAGGTGACCAACCGCCAGCGCGAGGCGCTCAACCTCGACACCGAGGCCCAGGTCGCGCAGTCCGCCGTGGTCGCGGCGCGGGCGGCCAGGACGCTGCAGGTGGAGACGCCCGAGCCGGTCGAGGTCTCGGTGCCGCCCAACTCGGCGGTGCTGTGGATCTCGGTGACGGCCGCCGACGCCGGCGTCGCCGCCGCCCAGTCCCGCGCGTACGCCCAGGCCTACCTGGCCAACCGCCGCGAGAGCGCGCTGGCCGCGCTGACCGCGCAGCAGCAGGTGGTGCTGGGCAAGCTCAAGCAGGTCAACACCACGCTCGACACGGTGATCAAGCAGCTCGCCACGCTGTCCAAGACCACGCCCGAGCACACGATCGCCGCCCAGCGGGAGAGCGTGCTCAACCGGCAGGCCGCCGGCCTCGCGCTGAGGTACGACGCGCTCAGGACGGTCGCGGTGACCCCCGGCACGATCATCAGCCAGGCCGTCCCGCCGGCCGCGCCCAGCTCGCCCAGCCTGCCCCTCTACCTCGGCACCGGGCTCATGGCCGGGCTGCTCGCGGGCTCGGCCGCCGCCTACCTCCGCGACCGCCTCGACCGGCGGCTGCGCTCGGCCGCCGACGTCGAGCGGCTGACCGGCCTGCCCGTGCTGGGCGACCTGTCGGGCCCGCGCGAGCCCGGCGCGGCCCACGAGCTGGCCTGCGCCGCGGTCGCCGCGTGCCCCGGCAAGCGGCTGCTGGTCCGCACCCTGCCGCCCGACCTGGAGGAGTCCGGCGACCCGGTGCCCGTCAGCATCCCGCTGACCGTGCTCGACGGCTCCGACGTCCGCGACCTGTCCAGGGCGGACGCCGCGCTGCTGCTGGTCGGGCTCGGCCGGGCCACCTCGGTCCACGTCGCGGCGGCCGTGCGCCGGCTCGCCAGGCACGACGTGCCCGTCATCGGCGTGGTGACGGCGACCGACGCGCTGCCGTCGTTCGTGCCGCTGCTGGAGCCGCGCACGCACACCCCGCTCGGCAAGCTCGTCGCCACGGGCGAGCTGGAGCTGGGCGAGACCACGCCCATGCACATGCACCCCCGGCGCCCCGGCCAGCCGACGTGAGAGGGCCCGCGTGGCCGATCGCGGCGTTGCTCGTCGGCTATCCGGTGTGGTGGGCGCTGGGGTTCGGCGGGCTGTCGGTGATCGTGGTCGCGGTGCCGATGGCGGTGGTGCTGTGGCGGCGCCGGCCGATCAGGGTGCCGCGCGGGTTCGGGCTGTGGCTGCTGCTGCTCGCCGGCTACCTGGTGAGCGGGCTCATGCTGTCGGAGATGCCGCCGGGCACGTACGGCGAGATCGGCCCGGGCCGGGTCGTCGGCTACGCCATGCGGCTGGCGCTCTACACCGCCATCCTGATCATGGTCCTCTACCTGGGCAACCTCACCGAGCGCGAGCTGCCGCAGCTGCGCCTGGTGCGGATGCTCGGCGTGCTGTTCGTCACGACGGTCGCGGGCGGGCTGCTCGGCGTGTTCGCCCCCTCGTTCGCGTTCACCTCGCCGGTGGAGCTGCTGCTGCCCGACTGGGTGGGCTCGAACTCGTTCGTCCAGAACCTCATCCACCCGACCGCCGCCCAGACGCAGAAGGTGCTCGGCTTCGCCTCCCCCAGGCCGGAGGCGCCGTTCGAGTGGGCCAACGCGTGGGGCAGCAACGTGTCGGTGCTGCTGGTGTGGTTCGTGGTCGGGTGGTGGGTGTACGGGGGACGGCGGCAGAAGGTCTTCGTGGCCGCCGTGATCGCCCTGGCCGCGATCCCCGTCGTCTACTCGCTCAACCGCGGCCTGTGGATCGGGCTCGGCCTGGCCGTCGCGTACCTGATCGTCCGGGTGGGGGGCCGGACCAGGGTGGCGCTCTGCGGGGCCGTGGCGGCGGGGGCGGTGGCGTTCGCGCTGAGCCCGCTCGCGCCGCTGGTCGCGCAGCGGCTGGACCGGCCGCACTCCAACGACATCAGGGCCTTCACCGTGACGGCCACCGTCGCCGCCGCCGGCCACTCGCCGCTCATCGGGTACGGCAACACCCGCAACGCCATGGGCAACCATCGCACCATCACCACGGGCCGGACCCAGTGGTGCGAGGGCTGCGGGCACCCGCCGCTGGGCAGCGACGGCCAGCTCTGGCTGCTGATCATCACGCAGGGCTTCACCGGGGCCGCGCTCTACGTGACGTTCTTCGTGGGCGCGATCCGGCGCCACCGGGCCGACCGCAGCCCGATCGGGCTGGCCGGGGTGCTGGTGATGGGCCTGGTGCTGCTCTACATGTTCATCTACGACGGCCTGGTCACCCCCCTCAGCCTCTATCTCATCTCGTTCGCCCTGTTGTGGCGGAACAGTCGGGGGGAAATCACGTGTGCAATGGATCCGCAGCGAAGCGAGGACATCCATCACGCCACGCCGAGCGGGGCTCGGCCATGAGCAGCGACGCCGCCATCCGGCTCGACTACCTCGATCAGACCGTGCGGCTGCTGTATCCGGGGTCGGGGTCGCCCCGGCGGTACACCGTGCTGCCGCACAACGCCGTGCCCCGGCGGATGGTGCCGCGCCGCTGGTGGCACCCGTGGTCCTCGGTCATCGTGCCGGGCGAGGGGTCCATCGCCGCGTACCTCGGGGAGGTCTTCGGGCGTCCCGTGGAGACCGTTCTGCACGTGCGGCCGGCCGTGCGGGCCAACCGCAAGCCCATCCTGGAGGCCCGCTCGGGCGGGCGGCTGCTGGCGTTCGTGAAGATCGGCGACAGCGCGCGGGCGCGCGCGCTGATCACCGCCGAGGCGGCGGCCCTGCGCAGGCTGGCCGGGCTGCCGCTGGAGCGGGTGAGGCCGCCCGCCGTGCTGCACCACGGCTCCTGGCGGGGGCTGTCGGTGCTGGCGATGTCGCCGCTGCCGGTGCGGCGCGGCCGGGTGCCGAGGCGGCTGCTGCTCGACGCGGTCAAGGAGATCGCGGCCACCGGGGGGCCGGGCGCGGCCTGGCACGGGGATCTCGCGCCGTGGAACATGTCCCCGTCCCGCGACGGGCGGCTGCTGGTGTGGGACTGGGAGCGGTACGAGATCGGCGTGCCCTACGGCTTCGACCTCGTGCACCACTTCTTCCAGCGGGCCCTGCGCCGGATGTCCCCGCCGGTCGCGGCGCGGGCCTGCGTGGCGCGGGCCGCCCGCGAGCTCGGCCCCCTGGGGGTGTCGGACGCGGTGGCCAGGCAGAGCGCGCTGCGCTATCTCATCGCGCTGGCCGACCGGCACGCCGCCGACGGGCACGCGCCGCTCGGGCCGCCGGAGACCTGGCTCAGCCCGGTCGTCGACCACGAGGAGCTGCTCACGTGAGGACCATGAAACGGTCGGTGCTGTCGCTGTCCCGCGCCACGGGCAGGATCACGTCGGGGGCGCGGGTGCTGCCGTCGTTCCTGATCGCGGGGGCGCAGCGGTGCGGCACCACCTCGCTGTACCGGGCGCTGGCCCAGCATCCGCTGCTGCTCAAGCCGGTGCTGCACAAGGGCGTCCACTACTTCGACGTCGGCTACGCGCGCGGGCTGCACTGGTACCAGGCGCACTTCCCGCTGCGGATGAGCGCCGGCCTGGTCGAACACCGGTACGGCTCGCGGGCGCTGGCGTTCGAGTCGTCCCCCTATTACCTGTTCCATCCGCTGGCCGGGGAGCGGATCACGACCGATCTACCCGGGGTGCGGCTGATCGTGCTGGTACGCGATCCGGTGGCGCGCGCCTGCTCGGCCCACGCCCACGAGCTGGCCAGGGGCTACGAGACGGAGTCGCTCCTGGAGCACGCGATCGCGCTGGAGCCCGAGCGGCTGGCAGGGGCCGAACAGGTGCTGCGCGACTCGCCCTCCGCCCAGCACCACTCGCACCGCCACCACGCGTACGTGGCCCGCGGGCGCTACGCCGACCAGCTCGACCGGCTGGAGGCCCTGGTCGGCCCCGGGCGGATCCTGGTGCTCGACAGCCACCGGTTCTTCGCCGAGCCGGAGACCGCCTATGACCGGGTGCTGGAGTTCCTGGGCGTGCCGCATCTGGGCTATCCGCTGTTCGAGCGGCACAACGGGCGTGCCCTGCCGCGACCGGTGCCGCGCGGGCTGGCGCGGGAGCTGCGGGACCACTTCGAGCCGTACGACGCCCGGCTCGTGCGGTGGCTGGGCGGTGAGCCTTCGTGGCGGCGATGACCGCGGTCGCCGACCGGCGGCTGCGGCGTGGCGGCATCGCGGGGGTGCTGGGGGCGGGCTCGAGCGCGGTCGCGCAGTTCATGCTCGTGGTGGTCGTGACCCGGGCGTTCAGTCCGGCCGACGCCGGGGCGTTCTTCACGGTCACCGCGATCGCCCTCATGGCGGCGGGGATCGCGAAGCTGGACGCGGGGAACGGGCTCGTGTTCTTCATCGCACGGGCGAAGACCTACGACTACGTCGGCATATCCGGATATATCCGGGCGGCGCTGGTGCCCTGCGTGGCGGCCTCCTGCCTCGCGGGGGCCGTGCTGTACCCGCGGCTGGGCCCGCTCGCCGCGATCCTGCCCGTCATGGTGGTGGGGGACGTGCTGCTGGCCGCCACGCGGGGGTTCGGGTCCATGCGGCCCACCGTGCTCGTGGACGGGCTGCTGGTGCCCGTTTCCCAGCTCGCGCTGGTCGCCTGCGCCGCCGTGGCGGGGGCGACCTCGTGGCTGCCGGTGGCGTGGGGGGCGCCGTACGCGCTGGTGGCGGTCATCGCCTGGGCGGCCCTGCGGGGGCGCGTGCCGCGGACCCCGTACCTGCCCGGAACGGTTCGCGACCTGTGGCGGCACACGGCTCCCCGGTCGGCCGCGGGGGCGATCCAGGCGGTGTTCCAGCGGCTGGACATCGTGGTCGTCGCGCTGCTCGGCGGGCCCGCGCAGGCCGCCGTCTACACGGCCGCCACCCGGTTCAAGGTGGTCGGGCAGCTCGCGAACCAGGGGCTGGCGCAGGCCGTGCAGTCCCGGATGGTGAGCGCGCTCGCGAACGGCGACCGGCAGCGGGCCGGCGAGCTGTACCAGACCGCCACGATCTGGCTGGTGCTGCTGACGTGGCCGGTGTGGCTGGCGTACGCGGCGCTGGCGCCGTGGCTGCTGCGGCTCTTCGGCCCCACGTACGGGTCCGCGGCCCCGGTCGCGCTCGTGCTGGCGGGCACGATGATGGTGGCGACGGCCTGCGGGATGGTGGACGTCGTGCTGACGGCCGCCGGGCACACGGGCACGAGCCTGTTCAACCTGCTGGCGGCGATCACCTGCACGGTGGCTCTGGACGTGGCCCTGATCCCCGTCCACGGCGCGCTCGGGGCGGTCATCGGCTGGTCGGGCGGCGTGCTCGTCAAGAACCTCCTCCCGCTGTGGCAGCTCCACCGCCGCTACGGACTCCACCCCTTCGGCCGCCACACCCTGACCGCTCTCCGCGCGGGGAGAATCGTGTGACGGCGCCCGTCCTGGTGACCGGCCTGCCGAGGAGCGGCACGAGCTGGACCGGCAAGATGCTCGCGGCCGGCGGCGACCTGGTCTACGTCAACGAGCCGCTCAACCCGCAGCACCCGCCCGGCCGCTGCCCGGGGGTGCTCAGGGCCACCGTGACCCACCGGTTCCAGTACATCTGCGACGACAACGCCGCCGGCTGGCTGCCCGCCTTCCGCGACACGGTGGCCCTGCGCTACCGCTGGCTCTCCGAGCTGCGTGCGAACCGCTCCCCGTACGACCTGGCCCGCCTGCTGCGCTACGGCACCGCCTTCGCCCTGGGCCGCCTGACGGGCCGCCGGGCGCTGCTGGACGACCCGTTCGCGGTGCTGAGCGCGGGCTGGTTCGCCGCGGCCCTGGGCTGCCGGGTGATCGCGCTGGTGCGGGACCCGGTGTCGTTCGTGGCGAGCTGGCAGCGGCTCGGGTGGACGGTCTACTTCCACGAGCTGCTCGAACAGCCGCTCCTGGTCCGCGACCACCCCGAGCTGCTGGAGCTGCGCGCGCTCGTCGGCTCCCAGGACCGCGTCGCCAAGGCGGCCGCGCTGTGGCGGGCGACCCGCGCGATCCTGGACCGCACGCCCGGCGTCCGCGTCACCTCGTACGAGTCGCTGGCCGCCGACCCGCTGACCGGCTTCCGCAGCCTGTACGCCTACGCGGACCTGCCATGGACACCCGCGGCCGAACACCGCATCGCGCGAGCCTGCACGGGACCGTCCGGGGCGGGCACAGAGGTCACCACGGGGGTCACCACAGGGGTCACCACGGGGGTCGCCCGGCCGGGTTCGTCCCGCGCGGGCTTCTCCTGGCCGGGCCTGCCCCGCGCGGGGTTCGCCTGGTCGGGCCTGTCGCGTACGGCCTACCGCCCCATGGACTCCCGCCGCGCGCTCGACGACGCCGCCCGAGGGCTCAGCCCGGACGACGCCGCCCGGGTCCGCGCCCTCACCTCGTGAGGCGACCGACCAGGCAGCTCCCCAGCAGCCGCAGCGCGAACGGCAGGTCGTCGACCAGATAGCGGCGCGCCAGCCGCCCCGGCTCGCAGCCCAGCCGGAACGCCCACTCCAGCCCGGCCCTGCGCATCCACTCCGGCGCCCTGGAGACCGTACCGGCGGCGAACGAGATCGCCGCCCCGCACCCCACGAACCACGCCTCGGGCATCTCCGCCCTCAGGTCGGCGATGAGCCGGTCCTGCCGGGGGAACCCGAGCCCGACGAACACCACCCTCGGCCGGGCCGCGGCCACCATCCTCCGGACGCGCGCGCTCCCCGCGGCGGTGGTGTCGAAGTGGTACGGCGGCGCGTGGACCCCGCACACCTGCAGCCGGGGATGGCAGCTCGTGAGCTCCTGCGCGGCCCTGCGCGCCACGCCCGGCGGACCGCCCAGCAGGTAGACGGGCCAGCCCCGGCGGGCGGCGAGCTTGCTGAGCGACCAGATGAGGTCCGCGCCCGTGACCCGCTCGGGCACGGGGGTGCCGAGCAGCCTGGCCGCCCACACCAGCGGCATCCCGTCGGCCACCACCAGCTCGGCGGTGCGCACGAGCTCCCTGAGCGCGGGGTCGGTGGCGGCGGCGCGGCAGATGTCGACGTTCGGGGTGACGATCCGCCCGCCCCGGCCGGCCTCCAGCTCGGTCTCCACCCACCGGACCACCTCGTCCTCGGTGAGCGCGTCCACCCCGATCCCGCCCACCCACACCCGATCCCACTCGCGACGGGTCGCCTCCGCCCGCGCCTCCTCGGCGCCGACTGCCCACCCGCTCGACCGGTCGCCCCGACCCGTCACCCACCCGGCCGAGGCACCCGCGGGCGCACCCCCAGGAGCCGGTGCCTGCCCGGCCGCGTCGCACGAAGCCGGGTCTCGGGACGTGCCATTCGCGAGCGGCGTGCCCGGCTGCGGCCCCTCGGTGTCCACCGCCGCTTCGGCCGCCCCCCGCTCCTCCGCGCGTCCCTCAGAGGCCGGCGCCCGCCCGGACGGGGCGTTCGCCGGTGCGTCCGAGGAAGCGTCGAGCGGTGGCGGGTCGTGCGGCAGGGTGGGGTCCGCCGGCACTCCCTCGGGAAGGCGTTGGAGCGGGACGTGCGGTGTGGTGGTCTCGGAACGAGTCAAATGCCGTGCCCCCTACGGTGAAGGGCGGAAAGAACCGCCGGCGCGGAGATGAGTCCGGCCGCCACCGCCAGGGCGATCGGGGCGCGTGGCTCCCCGACCCGGGTCCCCATGGCGCGCAGGGCCCAGCGGACGGCCTCGCGGCGGTGGCCGAGCGCCGCGTGGCCGAAGGCCAGCTGGCCGTAGACCCGTGCCGCGCCGCGCGGGTCCACGGCCAGTTCGGGGTGCCGGGCGAGCATCCAGTCGAGCCCGGCAATGCGGTCCGCCCATCGGGCGACATAGTGGGATCCGCCCCATCGCACCCGGACGAGCGGGCGGTCCACGTGTGTGATCGGCCGGCGGGCGGCGGCGCGCAGGGCCAGGTCCCAGTCCTCGTTCTGGCCGTGGGGGGCGCTTTCGTCCACCCGCAGCGCGCCGCGCTCGAACAGGAACGTCGACGAGTGCACCATCACCATGCGCGAGCGGACCAGGTCGTCGGCCGTCACCGTGTCGCACCCGGCCAGCCGGGGCACGCGGCGGTGCCCGTACTCCACCTCGATGCCGCAGCTCGCGAACTCGCCGCCGCGCTCGCCGAGCGCCCGCGTCTGGGCGGCGAGCTTGCCGGGCAGCCACACGTCGTCGTCGTCGCAGAAGGCGACGAGGTCGGTGTCGCAGGCCGCGATGCCGGTGTTGCGGGCGCCGGGCAGGCCCGGGGTGAGCGTGTTGGGCAGGACCCGGACGGGGGCCGGCACCTCGATGTCCCCGGGCGCGGCGCCGTCGGCGACCACCACCACGGACAGGCGCCCCGGGTAGCTCTGGGCCAGCGCCGACTCCACGGCCTCGCGCAGCTGCGCCGGACGGTCGCCCCGGGTCGGGATCACCACGCCCACCGACGGGGTCATGCGGTCCCCTGGTAGCCGTAGCGGGCCCTGAGCGGCCACGTGAGGGCGTTCACCACCCGGCGGTCGCCGTCGCGCAGGTCCGTCACCCACGAGTCGTCCCTGCGCAGCTCGATCCGCCCCACGTGGAAGCGCATCGGGTTGCCGGACGCGGTGTGGGAGGGCCCGAGCCAGGCCGTACGGCCCTCCAGGAACGGCAGGTCGGGCTCCGCGAGGCCGAGCCCGAGCGCCAGGGAGGTGAGCGTGGGCCCCGGCGCGGCGAGGAGATCCTCGTAGCGGATCCTGGTGACGCGGGCCCCGCGCCCTGGCAGGAGCTCGAGAGCGGCGTTCTGGGCCGTCCAGTGGACGGCCGTGTGGGCGGGCCGCCACCGGGTCATGGGCCGCCCGTCCTCGGGGCGCGGCACCGTCCTGGCCCAGGAGTGGGCGACGGCGCGCGGGTCCCTGACCACGTGGACGATCCGTACATCCACCCCGCCGGCGACCAGGCAGCAGGCCAGCGACGCGTGCTTGCTGGAGTCGATCACGACCGGCGCGCCCGCGGCCTCGTACAGGAGCCGGTAGGCCCGCACGTACTCGGCCAGGTCGGCATGCGCGATGCGGGCGATCCGGCGAGTGCGGTCGACCCGGCGCCGCAACGTGAGGATCTTCCCCGCCAGCGCCGGGCTCCATCCGCCGAACGCCCGCTCCCCCACCTGCCGCCAGAAGGGACAGTCGGGAAAGGCCACCCCGCACCCGCAGAGCTCCCCCGCGAGCACGCCCCGCTCCCAGAGGTGTACGACCTCGCCGAGCGCGACCACCCCCGGCAGCTCGCCCAGGAGCCGCTCGAGCAGTGTGGTGCCACTGCGCCCGAGGCCGCCCAGGTAGATGACCCGGGTGGTGCTTTCGCGGTCGGTCACGAAAAAGGGCCTTCACGTCGTGAACACGGAACGCGAAGACCCTATCGCTGAGAGTAACCGAAGGTCGGGGAACCCGGAAAGATCTACCTAACGGGCGTCGATGACCATGCCAGCGCCGACGGTGCCGTTGGTGGACTCGTCCACGAGGATGAAGCCGCCGGTGAGCCTGTTACGCGCGTAGTCGTCCACGAACAGCGGCTGCGTGATCCGCAGCGACACCCGCCCGATCTCGTTGAGGCCGAGCGAGGTCGCCTCCTCGTCGCGGTGCAGGGTGTTGACGTCGAGCCGGTAGTGCAGGTCACGGACCATGGCACGGGCCATACGGGTGGTGTGCTTGATCGTCAGCTTGGAGCGCGGCGTCAGCTTGAGCCCGTCGGCCATCCAGCAGACCATCGCCTCCACCTCCTGCGCCACCTGCGGCTGGTTGTTCGGCCGGGCGATCATGTCACCGCGCGAGATGTCGAGGTCGTCCTCGAAGCGCAGCGTCACCGACATGGGCGGGAACGCCTCCTCGACCGGCCCGTCGAAGGTGTCGATCGAGGCGATGCGGGTCGTGAGCCCCGACGGCAGGTGCACCACCTCGTCGCCGGGCTTCAGCACGCCGCCCGCCACCTGGCCCGCGTAGCCGCGGTAGTCGTGGAAGGCCTGCTCGGTGGCCCGCTGCGGGCGGATCACGTACTGGACGGGGAAGCGCACGTCGACCAGGTTGCGGTCGGAGGCGATGTGGACGTTCTCCAGGTGGTGCAGCAGCGACGTGCCGAGGTACCACGGCATGTTCTCGGAGCGCGAGACCACGTTGTCGCCGTTGAGCGCGGAGATCGGGATGAAGGTGAGGTCGGAGACGTTCAGCTTGGACGCGAACGCCGTGAACTCGTCCTTGATCTCCTCGAACCGCTCCTGCGAGTAGTCCACCAGGTCCATCTTGTTGACGGCCAGCACCAGGTGGGGCACCCGCAGCAGCGAGGTCAGGAACGCGTGCCGCCGCGACTGCTCCAGCACGCCCTTGCGCGCGTCGATGAGGATGATCGCCAGGTCGGCCGTGGAGGCGCCGGTGACCATGTTCCGGGTGTACTGGATGTGGCCGGGCGTGTCGGCGATGATGAACTTCCGCCTGGGCGTCGCGAAGTACCGGTACGCCACGTCGATCGTGATGCCCTGCTCCCGCTCGGCCCGCAGGCCGTCGGTCAGCAGCGACAGATCAGTGTATTCGGTGCCCCGGTCGCGCGAGGTGCGCTCGACCGCCTCAAGCTGGTCCTCGAAGATCGCCTTGGAGTCGAAGAGCAACCGTCCGATGAGGGTGGACTTGCCGTCGTCGACGCTTCCCGCCGTGGCAAAGCGAAGGATGTCCATTAGAAGTAGCCCTCTCGCTTACGGTCCTCCATCGCGGCCTCGGACGCGCGGTCGTCGGCCCTGGTGGCCCCGCGCTCGGTGATCCGGGTGGCCGCGATCTCCTCGATGATCTCCTCGACCGTGGCGGCCGTGGACTGCACGGCGCCCGTGCAGGTCATGTCGCCCACCGTGCGGTAGCGCACCACGGCCTCGAACAGCGGCTCGTCCTCGCCCCGCTGGACGACGTCGGAGTCGGGCAGCAGCATGCCGTCGCGCTCGAACACCTTGCGGGTGTGGGCGAAGTAGATGGAGGGGATCTCGATGCCCTCGCGCCTGATGTAGTCCCAGACGTCGAGCTCGGTCCAGTTGGACAGCGGGAAGACGCGGATGTGCTCGCCCTTGCGGATGCGCGAGTTGTAGAGGTTCCACAGCTCGGGGCGCTGGTTCTTCGGGTCCCACTGGCCGAAGTCGTCGCGGAAGGAGAAGACGCGCTCCTTGGCGCGGGCCTTCTCCTCGTCGCGGCGCGCGCCGCCGAAGACCGCGTCGAACTCGTGCTCCTCGATCCCGTCGAGCAGCGTGGTGGTCTGCAGGCGGTTGCGCGAGGCGCGCCGACCGGTCTCCTCGACCACGCGCCCGGCGTCGATGGAGTCCTGCACGCTGGCCACGATCAGCCGCGCGTGCAGTTCCACGGAGCGGCGGTCGCGGAACTCGATGACCTCGTCGAAGTTGTGGCCCGTGTCCACGTGCATGAGGGGGAACGGGATGGCCGCGGGCCAGAACGCCTTCTCCGCGATGCGGAGCATGACGATCGAGTCCTTGCCCCCGGAGAAGAGCAGACAGGGACGCTCGAACTCGGCGGCCACCTCGCGCATGATGTGGATGGCCTCGGCTTCGAGTACGTCAAGCTGCGACGTCGTGTAGTCGCGCTGGAGCATGGGAGCTTCCTCCGGCGGTTTAGCGGTGCAGGTCCCGAATCCCGTTGAGCAGCGATGTCGCTAGCTCAGGTAGGGAAACCAGGATATCCGGTAGTGACGGGTCGGCTTGGTTGTAGGTCAGCTCGGAGCCGTCGATCCGGCTCGCGTGGGCCCCGGCGGCCTGGGCGACCGCGACCGGCGCGGCGGAATCCCACTCGTACTGGCCACCGGCGTGTACGTACGCCTCGACCTCGCCGGTGAGCACCGCCGAGATCTTCGCCCCGGCGGACCCGATGGGGACCAGGTCGGCGCCGACGAGGAAGGCCAGCTTCCGCACGAACTCCGGCGGGCGCGTACGGCTCACCGCGATGCGGAACCGCCCCCCGTCGAAGGAGCGCGGCTCGGGCGGCTCCGCGGTGGTCAGCGTGCGGCCCTGGGCGGGCAGCGCCACGGCGCCCGCGGTCAGCCTGCCGCCCTCCCACAGCGCCACGTGCACAGCCCAGTCGGGCCGGCCCTCCTCGGAGAACTCCCGGGTGCCATCTAGCGGATCCACGATCCAAACCCGGGACGCGCTGAGCCGGCGCGGGTCGAGCCGCTCCTCGCGGGTGGCCTCCTCCGACAGCACGCTGTCGCTGGGACGGAGCCTGGCCAGCGCCTCCATGAGGAAGACGTGGGAGGCCCGGTCGCCCTCCGCGCGAAGGGCGGAGGAATCGTCGAACCCGACCCGCTCGCGAATGCCCAGCAACCGCTCACCCGCCTCGGTCGCCAGATCGGCCGCCAGTGAGTGGTCGTCGCGAATCGTCATCAATAAGCTCCTTGCCCACGGGCGACGGCCGACCAAGTTTTCCACAGGATCTGGAGGTCTAGCATGAGGGACCAGTTCTCCACGTAACGCAGGTCGAGGCGTACGGATTCCTCCCACGATAGGTCAGATCTACCACTGACCTGCCACAGGCCCGTCAGCCCGGGGCGTACGAGGAGCCGTCTGCGGACGTCATCGCCGTAGCGCGCCACCTCCTCCGGCAGCGGCGGCCGGGGGCCGACCAGCGACATGTGGCCGAGCAGGACGTTGATGAGCTGCGGCAACTCGTCCAGCGAGTGGCGGCGCATCCGCGTGCCGAGCGGCGTGACCCGGGGATCGTTCCGGATCTTGAAGAGCACGCCGTCACGGTCGCTGACCAGAGTGATCTTCTGCTGCTCGGAGCCGCGCCGCATGGTGCGGAACTTCAGGATCGTGAACAGCCGCCCGTCCCTGCCGACCCTGGTCTGCCTGAACAGCGCGGGCCCGGGGCTCGACGCGCGTACGGCCACCGCCAGCCCCACCATCAGGGGCGCGAGCAGCACCAGCAGGGCGACGGCCACCAGCCGGTCGAAGATGTTCTTGACCAGTTTCCTGGCCCCGCCCAGCTCGGGGTGCTCCACGTGCAGGAGCGGCAGCCCGGCGGCCGGTCTGATCATGGTGCGCGGGCCCGCCACGTCCATCAGCGCCGGGGCGACCACCAGCTCGGTGTGGGTGCGCTCCAGCCGCCAGGCCAGCCGCCGCAGCGCCTGCCCGTCCATCTCGGGACAGGCCAGGACGGCCACGGTGTCGGCGCGGAACTGGTCGACCACGATCGGCACGTCGCTGAGGTCGCCGGCGACGGGCACCTCGCCCACGGAGTCGCCCGGCGTGCCGCCCGGCAGGCAGGCGGCCACGACGTCCATGCCGTGGTGGCGCTCCTTCCTGAACAGCCGCACGAGCTCCTCGACGGACGCCTCGTGCCCGACGGCGACCACCCTGCGCATGCACTGCCCCGCCGCCCGGCGCCGGTTCAGGGAGCGGCGCAGGGCGTATCTGAGGAGCAGGGCGAGCAGCGTGACCAGCGGCAGCGCGAGCACGACGTAGCCCCGGGCGACGTCGGTCTTGGTCACGTAGGAGCAGATGGCGGTGCCCGCGGTCAGCGCGAGGCCCGACTGCACGACCCGGCGGAACTCCTCGGAGCCCACGCCGAGCATGCGCGGCTCGTACGCGCGGTTGAGCGCCACCGCGAACGTCCACACCACCGGCAGGACCAGGCTGACCAGCAGGTACGGCAGCACGTACGGCGTGAGCTCGCCGA
This sequence comes from Nonomuraea sp. NPDC005650, assembly GCF_040605375.1. Lineage (NCBI taxonomy): Bacteria > Bacillati > Actinomycetota > Actinomycetes > Streptosporangiales > Streptosporangiaceae > Nonomuraea > Nonomuraea sp. NPDC005650. The sequence continues at coordinate 124,221 of NZ_JBEXCR010000005.1, read as the reverse complement.
AGCGCACGTAGAAGGCCACCCCGGACCCCACCCACGCCCCGCAGAGGTCGCCCAGCACCGCGCGGAACCGATAGGAGCGGACCCAGACGGGTGTGCGGGGGCTGACTCGCCAGGAGGCCACGTGGCCAGGTCCGACGATGGCCATGTGACCCTCACCGCGCACGCGCGCCTCCAGGTGACCATTCCTGAACGGACAGTCACTGATCGTAGCGGTGAGAACGGCAGGGAACCGGCGAACGAACCTATGTGGCGATCAGCGAGGAGGGCCCGAAATGTTCAAATCAGCCCGATGGAAGTCGTTCTGGGTGACTTCCAGGCCACGCGCCATCAGCGACTCGACGACGTCGGCCGCCCGGTCCACCAGGAAGGGCAGGTCCTTGCGCTCCATGGTGGCGAAGTCCCGCAGCACGAAGGAGGCGGCGTCCATGCGCCCGGGCGGGCGCCCGATGCCGAAGCGGACCCGCAGGTAGTCGCGGGTGGCGAGGACCTTGGTGATCGACTTGAGGCCGTTGTGGCCGTTGTCGCCGCCGCCGAGCTTGGCCCTGAGCGCGCCGTACGGCACGTCGAGCTCGTCGTGGACGACGATCAGCCGCTCCGGGCCGATCTTGTAGAAGTCGGAGAGCGCCTTGACGGGCCCGCCGGAGAGGTTCATGTAGGTGAGGGGTTTGGCCAGGATGGCAGTGCGGGTCTCGCACACTTCCGCCCTGCTCTTGTGCGCCTTGAACCGCCCGCCTGCCCTGGCGGCGAGCTCGTCGAGCACCATGAAGCCCGCGTTGTGCCTGTTGCCCGCGTATTCGGGCCCAGGGTTGCCCAGACCGGCGATCAGCCAGCGATCCATCTGCACCCCTTACAGCGGAACGGGGCGGCTCGAGTCCGGCCGCCCCGTTCACGAATCAGACCGTTACTCGGCGGCGGCGGCCTCTGCGGTCTCGCCCTCGGCGGCCGCGCCCTCGGCGGCCTCCCCGCCCTCGGCCGGCGCCTCGACCGGCTTGGCGATCACCTGGAGCACGACGACCTCGGGGTCGGCGGCCAGCGTGGCGCCCTGCGGCAGCGCGAGCTGCCCGGCGGTGACGGAGTTTCCGACCTCCAGGCCCTCGACGTCGACCTCGACGCCGGTCGGGATGTGGGTGGCCTCGGCCTCGACGGCGACGGCGACGAGCTGCAGGTCGAGCAGGCCGTCAGTGTGAACGTCGCCGACCGTGGTGACCGGGATCTCGACCGTGACCTTCTCGCCGCGCTTGACCAGCAGCAGGTCGACGTGCTCGACGAAGCCCTTGATCGGGTCGCGCTGCACGCCCTTGGGCAGGGCCAGCTCGTCGACGCCCTCACCCTTGAGGTGGATCAGCACGTTGGGCGTGCGGAGCGCGAGCAGCACCTCGTGGCCGGGCAGGGTCAGGTGCTTGGGGTCGATGCCGTGCCCGTAGAGAACGGCGGGCACCTTGTCGGCGCGGCGGATCTTGCGAGCGGCGCCCTTGCCGAACGTGGTGCGCGATTCGGCGGCGATACGTACTTCGGACACGACATCTCCTAGGGATGCATGAGTCGGTGGGTGTCGGCGCTCCCCCTCATCCGCCCTAGCGGAAGGCGTTACGAGCGCAACCGTGCCAGTCTACAGCGCTATCTGCCGAGCTCCGCTCGGAAAGCCGTGACGGCGGTCCGCACGGCTCACGTGTCGCCCTCGAACAAGCTCGTGACCGAGCCGTCCTGGAAGACCTCGGTGATCGCGCGGGCGATGAGCGGCGCGATCGACAGGACCGTCAGCTTGTCGAACCTGTTGGCCTCCGCCAGCGGCAGCGTGTTGGTGACGATGACCTCGGAGATCCGGGAGTTCTTCAGCCGGTCGACCGCCGGTTCGGAGAAGACCGCGTGGGTGGCGGCGGTGATCACGTTGGTGGCGCCCTGCTCGTAGAGGGCGTCGGCGGCCTTGCAGATGGTGCCCGCGGTGTCGATCATGTCGTCGATCAGCACGCAGGTGCGGCCGCGGACCCGTCCGACGACCTCGCTGACCTTCACCTGGTTGGCCACGTCGAGGTCGCGGCGCTTGTGGATGAACGCCAGCGGCGTGCCGAGCGTGTCGGCCCAGCGCTCCGACAGCCGGACGCGGCCGGTGTCGGGCGAGACGATGGTGGTGGTCTCCAGGTCGAGCTTGTTCTTGAGGTAGCTCTCCAGCACCGGCATCGCGAACAGGTGGTCCACGGGGCCGTCGAAGAAGCCCTGGATCTGCGAGGTGTGCAGGTCGATCGACATGAGCCGGTCGGCGCCCGCGGTCTTGAACATGTCGGCCATCAGCCGGGCCGTGATCGGCTCGCGGCCACGGCCCTTCTTGTCCTGGCGGGCGTAGCCGTAGAACGGCATGACCACGGTGATGCGCTTGGCGGAGGCCCGCTTCAGCGCGTCGACCATGATCAGCTGTTCCATGATCCACTGGTTGATGGGCGCCCCGTGGCTCTGGATGACGAAGGCGTCGCAGCCGCGTACCGACTCCAGATAGCGGGCGTAGATCTCGCCGTTGGCGAAGTCGATCAGCTTGGTGGGGGTGAGGGAGACGCCGACGTGCTCAGCCACCTCCTCGGCCAGCTCAGGATAGGCCCGGCCGGAGAAGAGCATGAGATTCTTCTCGCCTGGCTGCTTGATGCTGGTCATGAGACCTCCTTCGTCGGCCTCATGACCGAGGTGCTGCGCTCGTTGATGACCTCGGCAAGCTCGGTCATGTGCCACTCTCCTGCTGCTCTTGCTCGGCCAGCGCCCGCTCGGCGGCCGCGGCCGACTTCGTGCCCGCGCGCCTGCGCAAGACCCATTTCTCGATGTTGCGCTGCCGCGCACGCGCCACGCCGATCGCGCCCGGGGGCACGTCGTCGACGATCACCGAGCCCGCCGCCGTGTAGGCGCCGTCATTGACCGTGACCGGGGCGACGAGCATGGTGTCGCAGCCGACGAACACGCCGTCGCGAATCGTGGTGCGGTGCTTTTCGACCCCGTCGTAGTTGACGAAGACGGTGGAGGCGCCGATGTTGACGTCGTCGCCGATCGTGGCGTCCCCCGCGTAGGACAGGTGCGGCACCTTGGAACGCTCGCCGACCTTGGTGTTCTTCATCTCGACGAACGTGCCGGCCTTGGACTTGCGGCCGAGCACCGTGCCGGGGCGGAGGTAGGCGTAGGGGCCGACGTTGACCTCGGGGCCGATGTCGGCGCTGTCGCAGACGGCGTTGCGCACGACGGCCCCCTCGCCGACGCGGGTGTCTGTCAGCGTGGTGGCGGGGCCGACCTCGGCACCGGCCTCGATCACGGAGTCGCCGTGGAGCTGGGTGCCGGGGTGGATGACCACGTCGGGCGCGATCCGCACGCCGACGTCGATCCAGGTGCTGCCGGGGTCGATGATCGTCACCCCGGCGCGCATGTGGTCTTCGAGCAGGCGCAGGTTGAGCACCTTGCGGGCGGCGGCGAGCTGGACGCGGTCGTTGACGCCCTCGACCTCGACGAAGTCGCCCGCGACGCAGGCGCCGACCCGATGGCCGTCGCCGCGCAGGATGGCCAGGACGTCGGTGAGGTACTCCTCACCCTGGGCGTTGTCGGTGGACACGCGCTTGACGGCGTCGGCGAGCAGCGAGCCGTCGAAGGCGTAGATCCCGGAGTTCATCTCCTTGATCGCGCGCTGCTCCGGGCTGGCGTCCTTCTCCTCGACGATCTCCAGGACGGCGCCGCTCTCGTCGCGGATGATCCGCCCGTAGCCGGTCGGATCGGGCACGTTGGCCGTCAGCACGGTGACCGCGTTGCCCTCGGCCTCGTGCCGCTGGAGCAGCTCGGCGAGGGTGCGCGGGCGCATGAGCGGCACGTCCCCGTACGTGACCAGCACCGTGCCGGAGATCACACCGACCTCTTCGAGCACGGTGCGGACCGCGTGGCCGGTGCCGCGCTGCTCATGCTGGACGACGGCGCGCGCGTCGGGGCTGGTGGCGGCCAGATGGCCGCCGACCTGCTCCAGCGCGTGGCCTATGACGACGATCAGCTGCTCAGGACCGAGGTCTCTGGCGGCTGCGAGCATGTGGTCGACCAATGCACGGCCACATAGCTCGTGCAGGACCTTGGGGGTCTGGCTCTTCATCCGGGTGCCCTCGCCGGCGGCGAGGACGATGACGGCTGCCGGGCGCGGCACACTCACGGACTGAGGCTCCCTGTGGCTGGACGGATCAGGGCATTTGGTACGTCTACCGCACCGCTACCCTCCCGACACCGTGAGGATACCTGGCCGCGCCCCGAACCTTTCCGCCGGGGGAGCAGGTCACAGCTCCCGGAAGAGGACTCGAACCCCTACAAAGTGGACCAAAACCACTTGTCCTGCCGATTAGACGATCCGGGATAGATCGGACACGTGGCGTCCGACACATCCCTACGATACCGAGCCCGCACCCCGGCGCGCGCCCGTAATTACGCGCCCCACCCGGCTCGGGCGTGAAGTGCCAGGTGACGGCCGGTGCGCGACGCGTCGACCCATAACAGACCCCCCTAAACGACGCAAGGCACGAACCCCACCCACCTTGTTCGGCAGAGCGTCACGTTCTCCCCATTAACGACTTAGGGCTTCCTTACTTACGCTAGCGTAGGTTACGGTGGCGTAGCCCGGACATACATCCTCATACATGCCGTTGGAGGTCGTCCATGACCGTTGTCACCCAGCGTTCAGCCCCGACACCGAAGCCTGACTTCGAGCCCGAGCCCAGAAGCAAGGCCGAGCTGATCACCTTCGTACTCGTCGTCGGGCTGCCGCTGATCGCGATCGCGACCGCGGTGCCGTTCGCATGGGGATGGGGACTCGGCTGGACGGACATCGTCATCTCCTTCGTCTTCTACGTGGTCTCCGGGCTCGGCGTGACCGTGGGCCTGCACCGCTACTTCACCCACGGCTCGTTCAAGGCCAAGCGGCCGCTGAAGATCGCGATGGGCATCGCGGGCAGCCTGTCGCTGGAGATGTCCGTACTCGACTGGGTGGCCACGCACCGCAAGCACCACAAGTTCTCCGACAAGGAGGGCGACCCGCACTCGCCGTGGCGTTTCGGCCCCGGCTTCAAGTCCCTGTCCAAGGGCCTGCTGTACGCCCACATGGGCTGGCTGTTCGAGAGCGAGCGCACCAACAGGGAGAAGTACGCCCCTGACCTGTGCAAGGACCCCGACGTCATCAAGCTGCACAAGTGGTTCGGCCCGATCGCCCTCGCCTCGATCCTGCTCCCCGGTGTGATCGGCGGGCTCGTCACCTGGTCCTGGCAGGGCGCGGTGACCGCGCTGTTCTGGGGCACGCTCGTCCGCATCGGCCTGCTGCACCACGTGACCTGGTCGATCAACTCCATCTGCCACGTCTTCGGCGAGGAGGAGTTCCAGGTGCGCGACAAGTCGCGCAACGTCTGGTGGCTGGCCATCCCGTCCTTCGGCGAGTCCTGGCACAACCTGCACCACTCCGACCCGACCTGCGCCCGGCACGGCGCGCTCAAGGGCCAGATCGACCTGAGCGCCGGGCTCATCCGGATCTTCGAGAAGCTGGGCTGGGTGTACGACGTCCGCTGGCCGAGCCCGGAACGCCTGGCGGCGAAGCGCATTGCCTGACGTAGATCAGCCAGTGAGCGGCCGCGCACCCGTGGCCGTCATTATGGAGACCGTGACCGAACCCCGTTCTCGCAGGCGCATGTCCGGTAGCGAGCGTAGAGAGCAGCTGATCCAGATCAGCCGCACCCTCTTCGCGGAGAAGGGGTTCGACGGGACCTCTATCGAGGAGATCGCAGCTACGGCACAGGTGTCGAAACCCGTGGTGTACGAGCATTTCGGCGGCAAGGAAGGCGTCTACGCGGTCGTCGTGGACCGCGAGATGCGCAAGCTCCTCGCCATGATCACCGAGGCCCTGGCCGCGTCCCATTCCCTGATCAAACTGGAGCGGGCCGCGCTGGCGCTGCTCCAGTACATCGAGGAGAGCAGCGAGGGCTTCCGCATCCTGGTACGCGACTCCCACGCCGCCTCCGGCACCGGCACGTTCGCGAGCCTGATCAGCGAGATCGCCAGCCAGGTGGAGGACGTCTTGGCCGACGAGTTCGTGGCCCGCGGCTACGACCCCAAGCTCGCGCCGATGTACGCCCAGATGCTGGTCGGCATGGTCGCGCTGACCGGGCAGTGGTGGCTCGACGTACGCAAGCCGGGCCGCGAGGAGGTCGCCGCCCACCTCGTCAACCTCGCCTGGAACGGCCTGACCGGCCTCAACCCCAACCCGGCGATCACCGCCACGAGCCGCGAGCAGCAGTCCGTCCCCGCCAAGCCGCGCACGAGCGAGAAGGAGTTGCGCGAGCTGGAGAAGGCGCGGGAGAAGGAGTTCAAGGAGGCGGAGAAGGCGCGGGTCCGGGAGCTCAAGGATGCCGAGAAGGCACGGGTGCGGGACCTCAAGGAGCGGGAGCGGCTGCTGAAGGAGGCGGAGAAGGCGCGGGAGCGCGAGGACAAGATCCGCCAGCGCGAGGCCCGCCTCGCCGAACGCGCCGCCCGCCTCGAACACACCGACCACCAGGACTGACCCAAGGCCCGGCGCCCCTCAGCCCTCGGCCTTCCGCTCCCGGCTCCCGAAGGACCCCGGCTGTCGTCGACCGGAGGGGCGGGTGGGGGCCGGCGGCCCGCAGGTGGGCTTGAACAGGGGGGATGTCTTGAGTGACGATTGGGTTGAGCGTGGTTGACTTTCCGGGATAAGCCGTTGCGACCACGTTAACGTTCTGTTCAACCAAACGGGGCAATATAGGCCATATGTCCGCGGAACCGTTCCAACCCACCAACGACCTGCCCCTGCCACAGGAGCGGTTTCTCAATCGCGAAGAGAGCTGGCTCCAGTTCAACGAGCGCGTGCTCGACATGGCCGAAGATCCATCGACACCCCTCCTGGAGCGAGTGCGCTTCCTGGCGATCTTCGCGAGCAACCTCGACGAGTTCTTCCGCGTACGGGTCGCGGGTCTGAAACGCCGCATGGCCACGGGCCTCCTGCTGCGCACCAAGAGCGGGTTGAAGCCCCGCGAGGAGCTGGCCAGGATCGCCACGATCGCCGACGACCTGGCCAGGCGGCACGCCGCGGCCTTCCACAACCACATCTCCCCGCAGCTCGCGGCCGAGGGCATCGAGATCGTCAGGTGGGACGAGCTGGGCCGCGAGGAGCGTACGGAGCTGCGCAAGCTGTTCAGGGAGCGGATCAGGCCCGTCCTGACGCCGCTGGCCGTGGACCCCGCGCACCCCTTCCCCTACATCTCCGGGCTCAGCCTGAACCTCGCCGTCCTGGTGCGGAACCCGGCGACCGACCACACGGTCTTCGCCAGGGTCAAGGTCCCGTCGCAGCTGCCGCGGTTCGTGCCGGCCTCGAAGGACCGATTCGTCCCACTTGAGGATGTCATCGCGGCCCACCTGGGGCAGTTGTTCAAGGGCATGGAGATCCTCCAGCACCACGTCTTCCGCGTCACCAGGAACGAGGACCTCGACGTCGACGAGGACGTCACCGAGAACCTCATGCAGGCCCTGGAGAAGGAGCTGCTCAGGCGTCGGTTCGGCCCGCCCGTGCGCCTTGAGGTCGAGGACACGATCACCCCGGAGGTGCTGGCGCCGCTGGTCGAGGAGCTGGAGCTGGCGCCGCACGAGATCTACCGGCTGCCCGGGCCGCTCGACCTGTCGGGCCTGCACGCCATCGCCGACCTGGACCGGGGCGAGCTGAGCTACCGGCCGTTCGTGCCCGCCGAGGTGATCAACGCCGAGGACGACCTCTTCTCGATCCTGCGCGAGCGCGACGTGCTGCTGCACCACCCGTACGACTCGTTCGCCACCAGCGTGCAGCGCTTCATCGAGGTGGCCGCGGCCGACCCGCGGGTCCTGGCGATCAAGCAGACCCTCTACCGCACCAGCGGCGAGTCCCCCATCGTGGACGCGCTGATCGACGCGGCCGAGGCCGGCAAGCAGGTCGTCGTGGTCGTGGAGATCAAGGCCCGCTTCGACGAGCACGCGAACATCTCCTGGGCGCGCAAGCTGGAGCGGGCCGGCTGCCACGTCGTCTACGGCGTGGTCGGGCTGAAGACCCACTGCAAGCTGGCGCTCGTGGTCCGCCAGGAGCCCTCGGGCGAGCTGCGCCGCTACTGCCACATCGGCACCGGCAACTACAACCCCAAGACCGCCCGGCAGTACGAGGACTTCGGCCTGCTCACGGCCGACCCGCTGGTCGGCGAGGACGTGACGGACCTGTTCATCCACCTGACCGGCTACTCCAACCACTCCGCCTACCGGCGGCTGCTGGTCGCGCCCCACTCGATGCGCAGCGGGCTGCTGGCCAGGATCGAGCGGGAGATCGCCCACCAGGAGGCGGGACGCCCGGCGCGGATCAGGATAAAGACGAACTCCCTGGTGGACGAGCCGATCATCGACGCGCTCTACCGGGCGTCCAGGGCGGGTGTCCCGGTGGACCTGTGGGTGCGGGGCATCTGCAGCCTCCGCCCCGGCATCCCAGACTTGTCCGAAAATATCCGCGTAAGGTCGGTCTTGGGGCGCTTCCTTGAGCACTCCCGGGTGTACGAGTTCGGCCTGGGCCGCCGCCCCGAGATCTGGATCGGGAGCGCCGACCTCATGCGCAGGAACCTCGAGCGCCGCGTCGAGGCCCTGGTCAAGGTGACGTCGCCGCAGCACAAGGCGTACCTCATCGAGCTGATGGACCTGGTCATGGCCGAGACCACGAACGCGTGGGTGCTGAACTCCGACGGCAAGTGGACCCGCCACCCGGGCGAGGACCCGCAGAGCCATCTCATCAGCACGCGCCGCTGGAGGACCGTTGATGACTGACCTGCTCCGCGCCGCCGGAGCCGTGGTCTGGAGGGGCGAGGAGAGCCGCCCCGAGGTCGCCGTCATCCACCGTCCGGACTACGACGACTGGACCTTCCCCAAGGGCAAGCTCAAGTCCGGCGAGCACGTGATCGCCGGCGCGTTGCGCGAGGTCTGGGAGGAGACCGGGCTGACCGTGCTGCTCGGCCGCGCGCTGCCACCCATCCACTACCTCAGCGCCGGGCAGCTCAAGCGGGTCGACTACTGGACGGCGCGGATCGCCGCCGACGACGGGTTCGCCCCCGGTGAAGAGGTGGACGAGCTGCGCTGGCTGCCGTTAGAGGAGGCCAGACGGCTGCTGACGTACGAATGGGACGTGGGGCTGCTGCGCGCGCTGAGCGCCGCGCCGCTGGAGACCGTGCCCCTCGTCCTCGTACGGCACGGCTCGGCCGGCTCCAGGAACGACTGGCAGGATGACGACGCCCTGCGCCCGCTCGACACCGACGGCCGGTCCCAGGCGGCGCACCTGGCCACCGCGCTGCCCGCCTACCGGCCCGAGCTGCTGATCAGCTCCCCCAGCGCCCGATGTGTCCAGACCCTGGAGCCGTACGGGGCCGAGGTCAAGCTCGACTGCCTGCTCAGCGAGGAGGGGCAGGACCCGCAGAAGACGCCCGCCCTGGTCAGGGAGATCACCGTGCCCGCGGCCGTGTGCAGCCACCGCAAGGTGCTCCCCGACCTGATCAAGACGCTGAGCGGGAAGGACGTGCACCTGCGCAAGGGCGCGTTCGCCGTGCTGCAGAGGGCGGGCGGGCAGGTCGTCAGCGTCGAGCGCTACCCGGCCTGACCGCCCGTGCCGCTCACCAGGTGACCGGCAGGTTCGCGAAGCCGTCGGCGATCCGTCCCTCGCTGCGTGGCAGCTCCTCGACCGGCACGACCGTCCGCAGGGTGGGGAAGCGCTGGAACAGCCGGCTGAACACGGCCACCAGCTCGACCCTGGCCAGGCTGGCGCCGATGCAGAAGCGCGGGCCGTACCCGAAGCTCAGATGCGGGTCGGTCTGCGGACGCCGGATGTCGAACACCTCCGGATCCGGATAGATCCGCTCATCCCGGTTGGCCACGCCCGGGGTGAGCACCACGGCCTCGCCCCGGCGGATCGTGTGGCCGCCGATCTCGATGTCCTCGTGGGCGTACCTGGGCAGGCCGTGCAGGCTCGGCACGGCCATGCGCAGGATCTCCTCGACCGCGCCGGGCGCCAGCCCAGGGTCGGCGATGAGCAGGTCGCGCTGGCCGGGGTTGGCGAGCAGGAGCAGCACGCCGAAGTCGATGCGGTTGACTGTGGTCTCGTGGCCGGCGAACAGCAGCCCGCCGGCGAGCTCGGCGATCCTCCCGTCGTCGTCCAGCTCGTTCGCCAGGTCGGACAGCACGTCCTCGGCCGGCTCGTGCCGCTTGCGCTCGATGAGCCCGGCCATGTACGCGCTCAGCTCCTCGCGCGCCGCCTGGCCCTTCTCCAGGTCCAGCATGTCGCCCATGCGCTGCGACACGCCCCCGAAGTACTCCCTGTCCTCGTACGGCACCCCGAGGAGCTGGCAGATGACCAGCACGGGCAGCGGGAAGGAGAGCTCGGCGTGCAGGTCGACCGGCGGCGTCAGCTTGGCCAGGTGGTCGAGCCGCTCGTCCACGAGCGAGCCGACGTGGTCGCTGAGCGCCTTCATCCGGCGCGCCGAGAAGGACGGCATGAACAGCTTGCGCATGCGGTCGTGCTCGGCCTTCTCCGTGGCGACGTCGCCCTGGGGGCCGCCGAGCAGGGCCGAGCCCGACAGGCGGGCGGCCTTGTCCGGCTCGGGATGCGAGCGCCCGAGCCGGGGGTCGTTGAACAGACTGCGTGCGTCCTCGTAGCCGCTGACCAGCCAGACCTCGTCACCCGTCGGGGTGCGTACCTTCGCGATGCCCTCTTCTGCCCGCAGCTCGCGGTACGCCGCGGGCACCTCCAGCAGGTTGCCGCGCTCGAAGGGGATGGTGGGAAGGTTCCTCATAGAACCTTCATAACCGCCCTGACCGTCTCTGCCCAGACTCTGGGGAACTCCGCGTAAGCCTGGTCGGCCGCGCTGCGTTCGAGGCCGATGAGCACGCCGTACGTGAACGTGTCCTCACCTGCCTGGCGGGCGCTCTCGGCCTCCTTCGCCAGTGTCTCCTGCGCGACCACGCCGTCCTGGTGCGTTCCCAGGACTTCCTGGACGTTCTCGGAGAGTTTGGCGAGCTTGGACATGCTCGCGCCGAGGGTGGGCTGGAGCGCTTCGGCGGTGTAACGAGCGCGTTTGGCGGCCTTGCGCACGTCGTGCATGGCTATTTCACGGCGTTCGGGGTCTTCTATGGCCTGAGCGGTTTCGTAGGCCTTCGTCACCCTGTTCCAGCCGGCCGCCGCGATGTCGGTGAGCTTCTCCTGGGCTGGCTTGGCCGCCGCCTTCTCCAGCTTCGGGGCGGAGACGAGCTGGTCGAGCGCGTTGAGGAGGAGGTAGTAGCGGTCGCCGCTGAGTGTCTCCTTGATGCGGCCGTACGCCTCCTGCTCGCGTTCGAGCAGGTCCGTGCCGAGCCGGGCCTGGATGGGGCCGTGGATCAGCTCGGGCTCCAGCCTGGCCAGCTCCTTGGCGAACCTGGCCCTGATCACCTCCAGGTCGCGGGCCTCGCCGAGCACGTTGCCGAGCCAGCGCAGCTCGTCCTGGACGTGGGCGGTGTCGGCGACGACGCTCTTGAACGCCTTGAGCGCGCTGCGCATCCTGCGGGCGGCCACGCGCATCTGGTGCACGGCGTCGTCCTCGGCCCTGCGTACGCGCGGGTCCTGCGAGAGGAGGGCGTTCACCTGACCGGCCAGGTAGGCGACGACGATCTCGCCCGCGGTGCCCGGCTCGGTGGGGGCCTTGGGGAGCGGGGCGGGTTCGAGCAGTCTGGCGAGCTTGCTGGCGCTCGTGGCGGGCGTCGCGCCGGCCTTCCTGAGGCGCTTGCCGACCTTGGCGAGGACGGCCTGGCGGTCGGGGGCGTACAGCTCGGCCTCGACCTCGCGCCACCGTACGACCTTGGGCTCCTCCCCGAACACCGTGCCCTTGACGCGGTCGTCGGCGACCTCGACGAGCTTGACGTCGCCATCGACCAGGACGGTGATGGTCCTGCGGGTGTCCAGCTCGGCGACCGGCTGGAGCTCGGCACCGCGGGTGTAGGCGCGGACGAGTTCGGCCAGCTCTTCGGGCACGATCTTGGTGCTACGGGTGAGGGGATGGGTGATCTCCTGGCGTACCCCCTTGGCCTTGGGGAGTTTCAGGTGCCAGCCGGGATCGTCGCCACCTCGTCGCCGCCGGAGCGTGACGCCTCGGGCGGCCAACCGCAGGTCGGCGGTGTCGTAGTAGAGAGCCACCAGCTGAAAGCTCCTCGGGCCGACCACCTCGGCCAGACGGCTCAGGTCCGGAATCGCGTATTCGGGAGGAACGTCGAACTTGTCCTCGATCTCGATGCCCACTACACCTCGCAAGAGTCCGATTTCGGAACATCATGCCACTTTGAGGTGAACATCACACGACCTGCAGAAGCTCGACTCTGTTGCCGACGGGGTCCGCGAGGTAAATCCGCCGGTAGCCCGGGAAGAGGAGATCGGGCTCCACGCCGGTGGCGTACGCGTCGAGATCGTCCACCAGGAAAGCGGGGTGCGCCTTGCGCGCGGGCCTGAAGTTGTCCTCGATGCCGAGGTGGACCTCCACACCCTCGCCCCTGAACCATACCCCACCGCGTTTGGCCAGCTCAGGGGGCTTGGGCACCTCCCTCAGCCCCAGCACGCCCTCGTAGAAGAGCCTCAGCTCCGGCTCACTCCCCCGGGGCGCGGCGAGCTGGACGTGGTGGAGGGCCCTGATCATTTCTGCATCACCACGAAGATCCGCCGGAACGGGAAGGGGGTGCCGTAACTCCTGGCCGGATACGCCTCGGCGAGCAGCTTGGCCAGGTCCTGCCTGAACCGCCGCTGCTCGTCCGGGTCGAGCCGGTCGAAGACCGGGCGCAGGGCGGTGCCGGAGACCCAGTCGAGCACCGGGTTCTCCCCCTGGAGCACGTGCATATAGGTCGTCTCCCACGCGTCGACCTGAGAGCCACCCTGGTTGAGCAGGTCCAGGTAGTCGACGGGGTCGTCGACCGGATGGGCCCTGAGCACGCCGCCGAGCCTGTCGGACCAGGCGCGGGAGGCGCACAGCTCGCGGATGGCGACATGGCTGGGCGCGTCGAAGTTCCCCGGCACCTGGAACGCCAGCCAGCCCCCGGGGGCCAGGTCCTCAACCCAGTGCTCCAGCACCGCGCGATGCTCCGGCACCCACTGCAGGACGGCGTTCGAGACGATCACGTCCATCGGCCGGTCGGGCCGCCACATGGCCACGTCGGCCACCGCGAACCTCACCTTGGACTGCAGCCCACGGGCCTTGGTGATCATCGCGGGCGAGGAGTCGAAGCCCTCCACGGTCGCGCGGGGCCAGCGTTTGGCCAGCTCAACGGTGAGTTCACCGCTGCCGCAGCCCGCGTCCACGACATAATCGGGGTCGACCGCCCCGACTCTGGAGATCAGCTCGATAAACGGCCGCGACCGCTCGTCGGCGTAGACGGCGTACGTTACCGGGTCCCAGATATCTCTTGACATGAAGATAATTGATATCGAGAGAGATATCTCGATGTCAAGACAGTACACTCTTGTGTCATGACGGAGGATGCTAGAGACGAGGTCGATCGCCTCGTCGCGGCTTGGCGCGCAGAACGCCCCGACCTCGACGTCGAGCCGCTCCAGGTGCTCTCTAGGGTGTCACGGCTGGCCAAGCATCTCGACCGGGCCAGGCGGGCGGCGTTCGCCGAGCACGACCTTGAGCCGTGGGAGTTCGACGTGCTGACGGCGCTGCGACGGGCCGGCAAGCCGTACGAGCTGAGCCCTGGTGCCCTGCTGCGGGCCACGCTCGTCACCTCGGGGACGATGACCAACCGCATCGACCGGCTCGCCCAGGCGGGCCTGGTGCGCCGCCGCCCCGACCCGGAGGACCGCCGCGGCGTCCTGGTGTCCCTGACGAACACGGGCGTCGCCCGGGTGGACGCGGCCTTCGCCGACCTGTTGCGACGGGAACGCGAACTCCTGTCCGGCCTCGGCCCCGACGATCAACGCACCCTCTCCGCCCTCCTCCGCACCCTTCTAACCCCCTTCGACGCCCCCCACTAACCTCGTACTCCCCCACCCTCCAACCCCACACCCCGCAGCCCCAACCACAACCCCACGGACCCAGCCATCACCCCACGGGCCCCGCCCCCCACGGGACGCGGCCCGCCCACCACACCACGCCCCTCAACCACCACACGACGAGGCCCCGCCCACCACACCACGGACCTTGCAACCACATCACGGGGCCAGACCCACCACAGGACATGGCCCGACCACCACACCACGGCCCCTCAGCCACCACAGGACGAGACCACGACCCATCGTTCCGAGGGCACCGTGGCCCCGAAGGCACCACCCTTGGGCCACCGCCTCTGGGTCGGAGCACCGACCGTGCCCTCCTCTCCCGGACGGAGCCCGGCACCGGCCGCCGAGCCATCCAGCGAACGGGCGAACGGACGGGCGGGCGGACGAACGGGCGGGCGGACAGCCGGGCGGGCGGCGATAGGCGGCGTCAGTCGCCCAGTTGCTCGGCCACCTCAAGCCACTCCGCTTCGACCGTGTCCTTCTGGGCGGTGATCTCGCGCAACTGGGCGTCGAGCGAGCCCAGCCTCTCGTAGTCGCTGGCCGCATCCGCCATGGCCGCGTGGAGGCGGGACTCCTGGTCGCTCAGCTTGTCGAGCTGGCGTTCCAGGCGATTGAGCTCCTTGCGCAGCTCCCGTTCCTCCTTGGCCGACAGCCCCGCCATCCCGGCCTTCGCCTGATCGGGCAGAGCCGTGCTCGCGGCACCGCCCGATACGGTGGCGGCGCTGGACGGCTGCGTGGTCGTGGAGTTCACCGAGGCGCCGACACGGGCGGTCAGGGCCATACCGGCCGCGCGACGTTCGAGATATTCGTCCACCCCGCCGGGCAGCAGCGAGAGCTTGCCATCACCGAGCAGCGCCACGCACCGATCGGTCACCCGCTCCAGGAAGTAGCGGTCATGGCTCACCAGGAGCAGCGTGCCGGGCCAGGCGTCCAGCAGGTCCTCGAGCTCGTTGAGCGTCTCGATGTCGAGGTCGTTGGTGGGCTCGTCGAGCAGCAGGACATTGGGGTCGTCCATGAGGAGCCGGAGGAGTTGCAGCCGCCGCCGCTCGCCGCCGGACAGGTCGCCGACGACCTTCCACTGCGCCTCGCCCCTGAACCCCAGGCGTTCGAGCAGCTGAGAGGCCGTCCACTCCCGCTTTCCGACCTGGAGGTACTTGCGTATCTCCTCCACCGACTCCAGCACCCGCCGGGTCGGATCCACCTCGGCCAGCTCCTGGGACAGGTGCGCCAGGCGAACCGTCTTGCCCTTGATCACGCGCCCGGAGTCAGGCACCACCGTGCCCGAGAGCAGGCGGAGCACCGACGACTTGCCGGAGCCGTTCACCCCGATCAGCCCGATGCGGTCGCCCGGCCCGAACTGCCACGTGAGATCGTCGAGCACCAGCGGCCCGCTGTCCGGCCCGCCGGCGTGCAGGGTGACGTCCTCGAGGTCGTAAACGGTCCTGCCAAGGCGGGCCGCGGCGAACTTCATCAGCTCGACGGTCTCGCGCGCCGGAGGCTCGTTCGCGATCAGTGCCTGGGCGGCCTCGATGCGGAACTTCGGCTTGGACGTGCGCGCGGGCGGGCCACGGCGCAGCCAGGCGATCTCCTTGCGCATGAGGTTCTGGCGGCGCTCCTCGGCGGCCTGCGCGATCCGCGCCCGCTCGGCCTTCGCGAGCACATAAGCGGCATAGCCACCCTCGTACCGCTCGACCCGCCCGTCCACGACCTCCCACGTACGGCTCGACACCGCATCAAGGAACCACCGGTCGTGCGTCACGGCCACCAGCGCGCTCTTCCTCGCCGCCAGATGCCCGGCCAGCCAGGCGATGGCCTCGATGTCGAGGTGGTTCGTGGGCTCGTCCAGCATGATCAGGTCGTGGTCGTCGATGAGCAACCGCGCCAGCGCGGTACGCCTGCGCTCCCCACCGGACAGATCGCCCGCCGTGGCGTCGAGATCGAGATCACCGATCAGGTTGGCGAGGATCTCGCGTACGCGCTGATCCCCCGCCCACTCGTGCTCGGCCCGCCCGTCGAGGACGATCTCGCGCACGGCGGTGCCCGCGTCGAGCGTGTCCTGCTGCGACAGGAACCCGACCCGCAGGCCCCGGTTATGGGTGACCCGCCCCTTGTCGGGCCGCACCGCTCCCGCGATCACGGACAGGAGGGTCGTCTTCCCGCCCCCGTTACGCCCGACGACCCCGATGCGCTCGCCCGCCTCAACGCCCAGGGAGACGTCGCTGAGAAGCGGCTTGGGCCCGTACGCGTGGGAAACCGACTCAAGATTGACCAGATTCATGACCTCCTCAGGGTATCGGCTCTCCGCCCACCCAACGCCCGGGATCTTGCGCACCTCCGGTCCTCCCGCCACATCACCCCACGCCCAGCCCGCCAATGGAATCGGGCCATTGGGAGGAAGGGGTGGGGGATGGTTGGATGACTTCTTGTCGCCGGTCAGGTTCTGGGGCAAATGTCTACGAACTTGACTCTGCGTGTTGAGGAGTTGGCCGTTCCCTTGGTCATCTTTCGAGAACCGCATGTCAGGGCGGCGGGCCTCGATAACATCGAGTGTCCTTGACCCCGGCAAGTGATGAGAGTGGCAGAAGATCGATGAGTTCGGTGACCGTACGTGTGCCCGCGAAGGTCAACGTGCAGCTTTCTGTCGGCCCGCTCAGGGAAGATGGCTACCACGACCTGGTGAACGTCTTCCACGCGGTATCGATCTTCGATGAGGTGGTGGCGAAGGAGTCCGAGTCGATCACCGTGGCGGTGAACGGCAAGTGGGCCGACCAGGTGCCGACCGATGAGAGCAACCTGGCGATCCGGGCCGCTCGGGCGCTCGCCAAGCACGCGGGTCGCACGTACGGGGCGGATCTGATCATCCAGAAGGACATCCCCGTGGCGGGCGGGATGGCGGGCGGCAGCGCGGACGCCGCCGGTGCGCTGGTGGCCTGCAACGAGCTGTGGGGGCTGGGGCTGCCGTTCGAGGACCTCATGGAGATCGCCGGTGACCTGGGCAGTGATGTCCCGTTCTCGCTGCTCGGCGGCACGGCGGTGGGCACCGGCCGTGGTGAGCAGTTGAGCGAGCTGCCCACCGGGGGCACGTTTCACTGGGTGTTCGCGCTGGCGAACGGCGGGCTCTCCACGCCCAGCGTGTACGCCGAATGCGACCGTCTGAGGGCGGCCGAAGGGGCCGAGGTGCCCTGGCCCCAGCTGGACGACTCCCTGATGGAGGCGCTGGGCACGGGCGACGCCTACTCCCTGGGCGCCCATCTGAGCAACGACCTCCAGCCGGCCGCGCTCAACCTGAGGCCGGAACTCGCGCCCACCCTGGATGCGGGCCGCCAGCACGGAGCTCTGGGCGCGATCGTCTCCGGGTCTGGCCCGACCTGCGCCTTCCTGGCCATCGACGCGCTCCACGCTCGCGACCTGGCCCTCAGCCTGACCACCACGGGCGCCGCCCACACCGCCGTGGCCGCCCACGGCCCGGTCCAGGGCGCCACCCTGGTCTGACCTCTCTTGCTGTTGGCCCTCTTTTCGCCTGCCTTCGGTGCTCGGGTACCGTCCTGACCATCCGATTCGCCATGCGGGAGCAAGGAGGCCGAGGTGGCCGTGGACGCCGGGGTGACGGTCGTTGAGGTGGGCCAGTGGCGGGGGTCCGGGGCTCCTACGGCTGAGCGGCTGCGGGAAGGGGCGCGGCTGCTGGCTGAGATGGTGGGCGCGGACCGGCGGGTGTGCGTGGAGGTCGATGACGATCTCCGTTCGACGGCTGCGAAGGTGCGTGCGGCGGTTGGGCAGGCTCACGGTGGGCTCCTTGTTGCGGTCGGCGGGGATTGCGGGGTTGAGCTTGAGCCGGTCGGGGCGGCTCGGGAGCGGTACGGGGATCGGCTGGTTGTCGTCTGGTTCGATGCTCATGGGGATCTGAACACGCCTGAGTCATCGCCTTCCGGGGCCTATCACGGGATGGTGCTGCGGGCGCTCACCGGGGAAGGACCCGAGGGGCTGGTGGGTCGGGAGCCGTTGGCGCCTGGGCGGATCGTGCTCGCAGGGGTGCGGGATCTCGATTCGGGTGAGGCTGATTTCGTTGAGAAAAACGGGGTTCGGCATCTTCCGGTGGTGGATGCCGCGGGGCTTGTGGCGGCGATCGAGGACTGTGGGGCCGGGGCTTTCGGGGAGGATGGCGCTGAGGGGCGTGGGCCCGTGGTCTACGTTCATGTCGACTTCGATGTGCTCGATCCGCTGGTTTTCCGGAGTGTGGGGTGTCCTACGCCGGGTGGGCTGCAGCCTGATCAGTTGCTCTCGCTCGTTGCCGCTGTCGCCGAGCGGTTCGAGGTGGTGGGGTTGGGGCTCATGGAGTACGAGCCGTCCAGGGAGGAAGATCAGGAGCTGCTCTCCGGGCTGGTGGGAGAGCTGGTGAAGGTCTGTGCTCAACCTGGGCGTACGACGCCTCGGTAGGTGGAGCGGAAGTACGGCGAGGCGAGGAAATTCGTTTTTCTGACTACGTCGCCTGTCCTTGGGGCGTGGATCATGAGGCCGTCCTGGAGGAACAGGGCCACGTGGGTGGGGTCACCCGTGCCGCCGCCGAAGAAGAGCAGGTCGCCTGTGCGCCGGGCGCGGAACGGGATTCTGCGGCCCTGGCGGAACTGGGCGCCGGTGTAGTGGGTGAGGGTGACTCCGGCCTTTGACCAGGCGTAGAGGGTCAGGCCGCTGCAGTCGAAGCCCCTTGTGCCGGCGCCTCTTCCGATACCGATGGTGGGGCCCTTTGCTGAGCCGCCGCCCCAGGAGAAGGAGACTCCCAGTTGGTTGAGGGCGGCTGAGACGGCGATCTGGCCCCTGGTGAGGGTGGTCCTGCCGGTGGGGGTGCGGAGGAGTCGCCCGAGTCCGGTCGTGGGATCCGTGGCCCTTTCGTCTGAGGTGCGTTGAAGGGGCCCGATTTCGGTTGTGAGGGTCATGGTTCTGCGGTCTTGGGTGCTGCCGCGTTGGGGCGGGGTCGCGGCGGCGGCAGCTGCTTGGGCGGTGGTGGCGAGGGTGGTCAGAACCGCGATGAGCCCTCCGAAGAGGCCGCCGCCGAGGGTGAGCCTGAGGAAGGTGGCGAGGGTGATCATGGTGTCCTCCTGACCGTGTGGTGGGTGTGGAGGCCAGGATCATGTGGGGGCGGGGGGTGGGGTTGGGCCGAACGTGATTCTGTGGAAAGCGGGGGGTTGGGTGGGGTGGGCTGTGGAAAAGGGCGGCTTGGGGTGGTGGAAACGGCAGGGTTGGGAGGGGGGTGGGAACGGCGGGGTTGAGGTTGGGGGCGCGACGTTGGAGAGGGCGGTGGGACTGGTGAGGCTATTGGGACTGTGGGGCTGATGGACCTGGTGGGGCTGGGGCTGGTGGGGCTGGGCTGGTGGGGTCAGGATCAGCGGGGCTGGTGCGGGTGAGCTTGGGCTGCTGGGGTCGGTACCCGTGAAGTCAGCGCCGGTGGAGGTGGCGCTGGTGGGGTTGGGGTTAGGGTTTGTGTTCGGCTATGCGGGCGAAGGCCGTGATGTCGAGTTGTTCGCCGCGGGTGGATGGGGCCACGCCGGCCCCTCGCAGTGCCTCCTCCGCCTGGGCCGCGCTGCCCGCCCATCCCGACAGGGCCGCGCGCAGGGTTTTTCTGCGCTGGGCGAAGGCGGCGTCCACCACGGCGAACACCTCCTCGCGCGACGCGCTCGTCGTGGGCGGGTCGCGGCGGACCCAGGAGACGAGGCCGGAGTCGACGTTGGGGGCGGGCCAGAAGACGGTACGGCCGACGGGGCCGGCGCGGCGGACGTCCGCGTACCAGGCGGCCTTGGCCGACGGCACTCCGTACACCTTCGAGCCGGGGCCGGCGGCGAGGCGGTCGGCGACCTCCGACTGGACCATGACCAGGCCCTTGCGCAGGGACGGCAGGACCTCCAGGAGGTGCAGGACCACGGGGACGGCCACGTTGTAGGGGAGGTTGGCGACGAGGGCCGTGGGGGTGAAGCCGGACAGGTCGTCCGGGGTGACCTTCATGGCGTCCGCGTTCACGACCGTGAGTTTGTCGAGCCCCCCGCGGTCGGCCACCGTGATCGGGAGTTGGTCCGCCAGCACCGGATCGATCTCGACGGCCACCACGTGCGCGGCCGAGGGCAGGAGGGCGAGGGTGAGCGAGCCGAGGCCCGGCCCCACCTCGATGACCACGTCGTTCTCCGAAAGATCGGCCACGCGGACGATGCGCCGGACGGTCCCTGCGTCGATCACGAAGTTCTGGCCTAGCTTTTTTGTCGGACGGAGATCTAGCTTGTCCGCCAAAATACGTATTTCTGCAGGGCCCAACAGCCTCATCATCCAACCAGTCTCTCGCATCGAAGAACCATCGATGGCGCTTGGGGAGACCAAAGGAGAGGATGGCGTGGAACAGGAAGGGACGTCCCTCATGGAGCCAACGGGCGCCGCGCCGCTCCGCCCGACGGACTTGCGGGAAATCGGACCGTACCGGCTGCTTGGCCGGCTCGGCGAGGGCGGCATGGGAACCGTCTTCCTCGCGCGGGCACCGACGGGGCGATTTGTCGCGCTCAAGGTCGTCAAGGCGGAGTTCGCCAATCAGGAGGGGTTCGCGGCCAGGTTCCATGCGGAGGTCGAGAACGCGCGCCGGGTGGCCTCGTTCTGCACTGCCCAGGTGCTGGACAACGGCAACACCGGGGACGGACGTCCGTACATGGTGACCGAGTACATCGCGGGCACCCCACTCTCTGACCAGATCTCGAAATATGGGGCTCTGGAACCGGGGCCGCTGCACGGCGTCGCGCTGGGGGTCGCGGCGGCGCTGGCGGCGATCCACGTGGCCGGACTCGTCCACAGAGACCTGAAACCGGCGAACGTGATCCTTTCGTTGTCGGGGCCCAGGGTGATCGACTTCGGCATCGCCAGGGCGCTCGACCGGGAGACCGGGTTCACGCTCTCCGGCGAACTGCTGGGCAGCCCCGGATGGTGGGCCCCCGAGCAGGTGCGGGGCGAGGTGGTCAGCCCGGCGGCCGACATCTTCGCCTGGGGCTGCCTGGTGGCGTACGCGGGCAACGGGCGGCACCCGTTCGGCCGCGGCGACCCCATCACGCTGGCCACGCGCGTGCTGAACACCCCGCCCGAGCTGGGCGCGCTACCCGCGCCGCTCAACGAGTTAGTACGGCGGGCCACCTCCATGGACCCCGCCGTGCGCCCCTCGGCACAGGATCTCCTGATCGCCCTGGTGGGAGGCAGTGCGCCGGCGCGCCCCGCCGATCCGCCCACCTTGGTCGCGACCGAGATGCTCAACGAGTGGCAGCCACCGCAGAACGTCGTGGACGAGCCTGACGTCACGGCCACGTTCACGACTCCCCCGCCGAGCGACGCCACCGGCAAGTCCCCCAGCGTGCCGGGCTCGTTCGGCAGCCAGGCCGCCGCCGCGTCCACCGCGCCCCCTCAGCAGGGGCAACCGTCGGTCGAGGAGCTGGCGCGGAGGGAGGAGGAGGCCGCCAAGGAGGAGTTCGCGCGCTGGGAGGCGCAGGCGCGGCAGCGGGAGCAGGCTCAGGCCGAGGCCCTGGCCAAGAAGAAGCAGGAGGAGCTGGCCGAGCGCTCGCGCGGGCAGGACGTCCCGGCGCAGCTGCGGCAGGGCAGCCTGCCCGGCACCGACACCCGGCCGCCCGACACCCGACCGCCCGGCGGCACCCTGGTGGGCGACGAACCCGACACCCTCGGCGGCTCCAGGACGAAGGGCACCCGGTGGCTCATCGCCGCCGCTGCCGCCGTGCTGGCGATCGTCGTGACGGTGGCCGTACTGATCGTCACCTCCGCCCGCACCACGGTCACCACCGCCACCTCCGGCACCCCCACCCAGACGGCCGGCACCACCGGCCCGAACGACGTGGGCCGCCGCTTCGCGCTGGGCGCGAACTTCGACGACCCCGTCGCGATCGTCGCGTCGGCGCCGGAGTGCGGGCTGAAGGAATATGAGGGCAAGGTCGCGACCCAGGGCCAGCTCTGCGTGATCCGCTGGACGATGCTGAACCCGGGCGGCGAGCGCAGGCAGCTGATCCAGCCCGTCGTCACCATGGTCGACGACCGTGGCGCCGAACACGACCCTGCCGCCCTCACCCTGCCCCCGGCCATCCTGCCGGGTGGGCGGGTGGACAGCGCGTTCGTGTTCGACCTGGCCATGTACCGCAAACCCGTGAAGATGACGGCGACCATGCTCGAGAACGGCAAGCAGATCGAGGTCGCGCTGTGATGATCCGCTCCACGCTCATCGCGCTCATGCTCGCGACGGGAACCCCGCTCATGCACAGCGGCGCGGCGGCCTGCGCCGGGGCCGCCGACTTCGACGGCGACGGGGTGGACGACGTCGCCGTCGGCGACCCGTTCGGGGACGGCCAGAAGGGCGCGGTGAACGTGCTGTCGGGCGACAAGGTCATCCCTGTCACCCTCCCGGACCTGGCCGCGGGCGACGGCTTCGGCTGGTCCGTACGGCTGGCCAAGGTCGACGCCGACGCCTGCGCCGACCTGGTGATCGGCGCGCCGTACGCGGACGTGGACGGCACCGAGGACGCCGGCGCCGCGTACGTCGTCTACGGCGGCGGCGCCGCGCCTCCCCAGCGGCTGACCGCGGCCCAGCCGCAGCGGTTCGCGCACTTCGGCTGGTCGCTGGCCGCGCGTGGCGACCTGCTGGCGATCAGCGCGCCGTACGAGGACGAGGGCCGGCTTCCCGACGTGGGCGCCATCTACGTGCGCAAGGGCACCGGCCAGTTGCGCAGGATCAGCCAGGAAACCGACGATGTGCGGGGCAACAGCGAGGTCGGCGACCAGTTCGGCTGGTCGATGGCGTTCGGGCCGAAGAACGAGCTGGTCGTCGGCGTCCCGTACGAGAACGATGACGGCGCCGGCCGCCAGGTGGAGACCGGCAAGATCGACTCGGGGTCGACGGTCTTCATCGACGACGTGCTGGCACCCAAGATCACGTCGTTCAAGCTGGACTCGCCGACCGACGTCTCGGGTGACAGGTTCGGCTACTCGGTGGCGTACGGGGAGGGCTCCGGGTACGCGGTGAGCTCGCCCGGGGCCGGGTACGTGCAGCTCCTCGACCCCGGCAGGAAGCCGACGCGGAGGGTGACGCAGGGGGGTAAGCAGGCGTTCGGGTTCTCGATGGCCGCGTCCACGGATGGCCGGCTGGCCATCGGCGCTCCGTACGGGGGCGGGGTCCGGGTGGTGTCCTGGAAGGACGCGGCCGAGGATCGGCGGCTGGCCACTGGTGACGGGCTGTTCGGGTGGTCGGTGGCCTTCAGCGGCAACAAGTTGTTCGTGGGGCAGCCGGATGCGCCGCCGTACGGGCAGGTGACGGTGGCCGGGCGGAACGCCGAGACCCTTCAGCCGATCAAACCGCCCAAGGGGGCGGACTTCGGGGCGTCTCTGGCGGGGTGAACCGGCGTCCTTCGCCTGAGGCCCTGCGGTGGCGGGCGAGCGCCGCGTGGGTGCTTCGCCGACGCGGGCTGGGTGCCTTGAGGGGGGATGGGGAGCTGCCGGACGCCTTCGGGGAGAGCGGCATACGCATCGGGCGCAATCGGGCCAGGCGGGCTTGGGCCAGGCGAGGTCGGGGATGGTGAGGCCGGTGCGTGGCGGGGATGAGCCAGGCGGGGCCAGACGGAGTCGGGGGTTGGCGGACGTACGGCCCCAGGCGCGGCTCACGGGGGCCGGCGGACATACGGGCAGGACCGGCGCAGGCTGGGTGGGCCGACCGATCGGCAGGCGTGTGGGCCGGGCCGGCGCAGGTTGCGTGGGGTTCGGTGGTCGGGCAGGTGTGCGGGTCGGGGTGTGGGGTGGTGGGTTACTGGGGGGAGTCGAAGAGGCGGTCGGCGCAGTTCGGCCACTGGCTCTGCCAGCGGTTGCCCATCTGCTGGTAGAGCACCTGCGCCCGGTACGTCTGCTCCTCCACCGGCCACGTGCTGGGCATCCCCATACCGCCCGCGGCCTGCCACATGGGCAGGCTGAACTGGTACATCCCGTAGTACGGCCCGTTCGGGTTGTAGGCCACCGGATTGCCCTGGGCCTCGCATATGGCCAGGGCCTGCCAGTTGAGCCGCAGGACGTCCGGGCGGATCGGGATGGTGCGCGGCGGTGCGACCGTGATGACCGTCCCGTCCTCGGGGAAGCTGCCGAGCGGCGGGGTCACCACGTAGCCGCGGCGCAGCGGGATGCGCCTCTGCCTGAGCACCTCGCGCACGGTCCTGGCCGTGGTACGGGAGGTGATCCGGCTCGTCCCCGCGACCACGTACACCTTGCGCCTGGTGTAGACGGTCAGCTCCATCCCCGACAGCGGCACCGCGTCGTCCGGCGGCGCGGAGAACTTGCCGGCCGCCGGGGTGAGGTCGAGTTCGGCGAGGGCGTCGCCGACGTTCGTGGCGGTGACCAGGTGGCGGCTGGTGTGGCCGTCCAGGGTCAGGAGGATCGGGCGGGCGTGGCGCACCTCGATGGTGGATCCGTCGGTGACGTCCTCCTGCACGGCGGGGCGTACGAGGTCGCCGTACCCCACCGAGACCCCCGCCTCGGCGAGCACGTCGCGTACGGTCCCCGCGAACGCGCGGACCTGCGACTGCCTGCCGTCGACGATCACGACGACCTCTTTGACCAGGAACGACACCGACACGAGCGCCCCCAGCGCCACCATGCCCGCCAGGCCAACGACCGGCGTCCACGGTGAACGCCACGGGATCGGGGGGCGAGGCGCGCGCCTCTTTCCTCGCACGAAGCACCTCCGGTCGCGGCCAGGGGCCGCCCGATTCCGGTAGCGGTCAGGACCGCCCGAACGTTAGTGCCGCACCCGTCCGCCCATCCGCGGGTTCATCAAAAGATGGTCACCACTCGCCGAAGACTGTGACTCCGTTGGTACTGATCGCCTCGCACAACTGATCAGGATGGATCCCTTTGACCTCCGCCAGGCAACGCAAAGTGATGGGAATGAGGTACGGGGCGTTGGGCTTGCCGCGGTGCGGGACCGGCGGCAGGTACGGGGCGTCGGTCTCGACGAGCATGAGCTCTTGGGGCGCGGTCTCGGCCGCCTCGCGCAGGTAGGCGGCGTTCTTGTACGTGACCGGGCCAGAGAAAGACATGAAATATCCAGCGTCGACACACTTTTTTGCCATTTCGGCGTCGCCCGAGAAGCTGTGGAAGACGACCTTGTCCGGCGCGCCCTCCTCCGCCAGCACCCTCAGCACGTCGTCATGCGCGTCGCGGTCGTGGATGACCAGGGCCTTGCCGGTGCGCTTGGCGATCTCGATGTGCGCGCGGAAGCTCGCGTGCTGATCTTCCTTGCTGGCCCAGTCGCGGAAGTAGTCGAGCCCGGTCTCCCCTACCGCCCGCACGTCCGGCCGCCCGGCGAGGCTCTCGATCTCGGCCAGGACCTCCGACGTGGCCTCGTGGGCCTCGTTCGGGTGGATGGCCACCCCGGCGTACACGCCCTCCTGCTCGGCCGCCACCTCGGCGTTCCACCGGGAGGACCTCAGGTCGTAGCCGATGGTGACCAGCCGCGTCACCCCGACCGCCCGCGAGTCCTCGAGAATGCTCCGAACACTGGCCTCCGACGCCTGCGCGGCCTGTGCCACCGGATCGCCGGATGACGCCTGCCTGTTGCCGACCATGATGTCGAGATGGCAGTGGCTGTCGAACACAGGTGCCGAAAGCGGCTCTGGGGCGGCGGGAAGCTTGCTCACGAGTCCTAAAGTAGCGTCCATGCGGTTCGGCATCCTCGGCAGCACCATGGCCTGGCGCGCGGACGGGGGCGAGGTGCCGCTCGGCGGCCCCGCCCGGCGGGCGCTGCTGGCGCTGCTGCTACTCCGCCCCGGAGAGGTGGTCACCCGGGATCGGCTCGTCGACGTCCTGTACGGGGATCGGACGCGCGGCGACGCGGTGCACGCCCTGCACTCGCAGGTGTCCCGGCTCCGGCGGGACGGGGTCGCGATCGAGCTGACCGAGCTCGGTTACCGGCTGCTCGCGGCGCCCGACGACATCGACGCCCACCGGTTCCTGCGGCTCGCCGACGCCGGCCGGGACTCCTTCGCGGACGGCGGGGACCCCGTCCGGGCCGCCGGGCTGCTGCGGGAGGCCCTGGCGCTGTGGCGGGGGCCGGCGGTCGCGGACCTGGACTCCGAACACGGGGCCTTCCTGGAGGAGCGGCGGCTGGCCGCGCTGGAGGACCGGATCGAGGCCGACCTGCGGCGCGGCGCCCATCGCGAGGTCGTGGCGGAGCTGGGCGAGCTGATCGAGCGGCACCCCTTACGGGAACGGCTGCGCGGGCAGCTCATGCGTGCCCTGCAGGCGGACGGACGGCCTGCCGAGGCGCTGGTGGTGTTCGAGGACACGCGGCGGCTGCTGGCGGACGAGCTGGGCACGGATCCGTCGTCCGAGCTGGCCGACCTGCACGGCCGCCTGCTGCGCGGGGAGGGTGGGCCGCCGGTCCTTCCCCCCTCCGTACGGCGCACGTTGCCCGCCCGGCTGACCAGCTTCGTCGGGCGAGACGGCGACGTGGCGGCGGTGTCGGCGTTGCTCGGCTCCGCGCGCCTGGTGACGTTGCTGGGGCCGGGCGGCGCGGGCAAGACCCGGCTGGCGATCGAGGTCGCCCGCTCGATCGCCGAGACGCCCGAGGGCGACGATCGGAAACCGGCCGCCCACACGACCGGTGGGACGCCTTCGGGCGGGAACCGGGAGCCGGTCGAGGTGGTGCTGGTCGAGCTGGCCTCGATAGGTGGCGGCTCGCCAACTGACGGTGCGGCACGTGGCGGCGTGGTGGGTGGTGGCGGGGACGCGAGTTTCCGCGCGGTCCATGCGGGCGTGACGGCGGTGGGTGTGGATCTCGCGCAGGTGGTGCTCGGCGCGCTCGGCGTGCGCGAGAGCGGCCTGCTGGCCGGCCACGCCATCGGCCCGGGAGACCGGTCCGCCCCGACGGACCGGCTGGTCGCGGCGCTGGCCGGGCGGCCGATGCTGCTGGTTCTCGACAACTGCGAGCACGTCGTCCACGACGCCGCCGAGCTCGCAGAACGCCTGCTCTCCGCCTGCCCCGACCTCCGCGTCCTCGCCACCAGCCGCGAGCCGCTGGCCATCACGGCCGAGCACCTGTGGCCGGTGCACCCGCTCACCCCGGACGACGCCGTCCGGCTCTTCACCGACCGGGCCACCGCCGCGCGCCCGGGTTTCACCCCGGACGAGTCGGTCGAGCGGATCTGCGCGGCACTCGACGGGCTCCCCCTGGCCATCGAGCTCGCCGCCGCCCGCATGCGTACGCACGGGGCCCACGAGCTGGCCGTACGGCTGGCGGACCAGGATCGGTTCAGCCTGCTGTCGCGGGGCAGCCGGACGGCCGACCCCCGGCACCAGACCCTGCGCGCGGTCGTCGCGTGGAGTTGGGAGCTGCTCACCGACCGGGAGAAGGCCATGGCCGGGCGGTTGACCGTCTTCTCCGGCGGCGCCACGGCCCGGGCCGCCGCCGAGGTGTGCGGGCTGGCGGACGCCGAGGACCTGTTGGACTCCCTGGCCGACAAGTCACTCCTCCAAGCGACCCAGGCGGGCCAAGCGGGCCAAGCGGGCGAAGGTCGTTATCGCATGCTGGAGACCATCCGCGCGTTCTGCGCCGAGCAGCTCGCCGACGAGGCGCACACCGTACGGCGGGCGCACGCCGCGTACTTCCTCGACCTGGCCGAGCGGTCGGACCCGCACCTGCGCGGCGCCGACCAGCTCCACCACCTCGACCTGCTGGCCGCCGAGCACGACAACCTGCAGGCGGCGCTGCGCTGGGCGGCGGACTCGGGAGAGGTGGCGCTCGGCATGCGGCTGCTGGCGGCGCAGTCGTCGTACCTGTGGATGCGCGGTATACGCGCCGCCGCGACCGGCCCGGCGGTGGCGCTGCTGGAGGCGGCGGGTCCCGCGCCGGATCCGGAGCTGGGCGAGGCGTACGTGCTGTGCCTGCTGTCCGCGCTGGCCGGGAGCACCGGCAGGGACGCCTGGGAGAGCCACAAGCGCTGGGCCGGGACGATGGTCACCGGCGGTTCCGGGGCGCGGCGGTATCCGCTCGTCACGTTCCTGTGGCCGATGGTCACGGCGGGTTCGATCGATCCGACGGTGGCGCTCACGGTGCTGCGGCGGGCCGCGCGGGACGGAGACCCGTGGGAGCAGGCGATAGCCCGGTTCGTCTGGGCCTATCCGCAGATGGCCGCCGGGGAGTTCGCCTCGGCGGAGGCCGATCTCACGGTGGCGCTCGACCAGTTCAGGCAGCTCGGCGACCGCTGGGGCATGGCGCTGGCCCTGGACGGGCTCTCGTGGCTGGCGGGCAACTGCGGCGACGACGCGACGGCCGTGGCGCGCACGGAGGAGGCGATCGCACTGGCCGTGCAGCTCGGGGCCGAGGAGGATCTGCCCGATCTGCTGTGCAACCGGGGCGATCACCGCATCGGGACGGATCCGGCCGGGGCGCGGGCCGACTACGAGCGGGCCGCCGAGCTGGCGGAACGGGCGGGCCTGCCGACGTATCTGGCCTCGGCGCTGCGCGGGCTCGGTGACGTGGCCGTCGCGGAAGGCGACCTGGCACGGGCGCGGGAGCTGTACGAGCGGGCGCTGCGGCAGTCGGACCCCGGATGGGTCAAATCGGCGGGGAACCTGGCCCGGCTCCACGTCGGCCTGGGCCGGGTGGCCGAGGCCGAAGGGGATCGGAAGGCGGCCAGAGCGTCCTACGAACGGGCGGTGGCGGGGGCGGTCGAGTCGGGCGCGCTGCCCGAGAGCGCCCGGGCGTTCGAGGCGCTGGCCGCGCTGGCGTTCGGTGACGACGGCGCCGAGCTCGCGGCCACATTGCTGGGGGCCGCCGTCGCCATGCGGGGCATCGAGCTGCCCCAGGAGCCCGAGGTCGCGGAGCGGGTACGGGCGGCGCTGGGCGAAGGGGCCTACGCGCGGGCCCGGCGGGCGGGCGCGCGGCTCTCGCACCGGGAGGCGCTGGCACTCGCCGGCGTGCCCGAGGAGGTCGTCGACCGGTCGCCGCTGAATGCCATCACCGCCGTCACCGGCGCCCAGGACGCCCTCTCCCAGCGCCCGCAGTGGCCGGTGAGCGACCGGTGAGGGCGCGGTGAGACCGGGGCGGCAGGGTCGGGGGCATGGACATCCTGATCTCCGGCGCGAGCGTCGCCGGCCCCGCGCTCGCCCTCTGGCTCACCCGGTACGGCCACCGCACCACCATCGTCGAACGCGCCCCCGCCCTCCGTGAGGGCGGCTACGCCGTGGACTTCCGCGGCGACGCGCACCTGACCGTCCTTCGCAAGATGGGCATCCTGGACGCCGTCGAACGTGAGCAGACCCACATGGGCGCCATGTGGAATGTGAACGAGGCGGGTAAGAAGCTCGTGGCCATGCCCGCCGACCTGTTCGCGGGCGACGTCGAGATCCTCCGGGGCGACCTGGCCCGCATCCTGTACGACGCCACCGAGCCCCACACCGAGTACATCTTCGGCGACTCCATCACGGCCGTCGACCAGGACGCGGACGGGGTGACGGTCGCCTTCGAACGGAGCCCGGCCAGGCGCTTCGACCTCGTGGTGGGCGCGGACGGCCTGCACTCGAACGTGCGCTCCCTGACCTTCGGCCAGGACCAGCTGTCGTACCTGGGCCTCTACTCGGCGGTGTTCACGATCGACAACTACCTCGGGCTCGACCACAGCGGCCACGCCTACAACGCCCCCGGCAAGATGGCCGCGATCTACAGCGCGAGGGGGAACGCCGAGGCCAAGGCCGTGTTCTGGTTCGGCTCGCCGCCGCTCGACTACGACCGGCACGACGTCGCCCGCCAGCAGGAGCTCCTGGAGCAGGCGTACGAGGGCGTCGGCTGGGAGGTTCCTGAGCTGATGCGCAGGATGCGGCGGACGGACGACTTCTACTTCGACTCGATCAGCCAGGTCCGCCTGGACTCCTGGTCGCGCGGCCGGGTGGTGCTGCTGGGCGACGCCGCGTGCTGCGCCTCGCCGCTGTCGGGCATGGGCACCGGGCTGGCGATGGTGAGCGCGTACGTGCTGGCGGGCGAGCTGGCCGCGGCAGGAGGCGACCACCGCGCCGCCTTCGCCCGCTACGAGCGGGAGGTGCGCGCCTACGCCGAGGGGTGCCAGCAGTCGGCCGTGGGCGTCAGCAGGTTCATGGTGCCGGAGAACAGGTTCATGGCCTGGTTCATGAACCAGAACTACCGGCTCCTGCCGTATCTGCCGTGGAGGGGGCTGATGGCGAAGTCGGTCAGGAAGACCGCCGGCGCCATCAGCCTCAAGGACTACGGGGCCTACGAGGTCACTCGCCCAGCCGGGCCAGCTCCTCGTCCACGACCTTCGGGTCGAGCTTCTTGAACAGCGGCACGGGCGGCGCGAGCGGGGTGCCCGGCTTGATCGGACGGTGCTCCCACCGGGCCGCCCCGTCGTACTCGCCGGTGATCACCGGGTAGGGGGTGCCGCCGTCCTCGTCGACCTCGCGGATCTCCGGCATGCCCGACCACACGCCCTCGCCGCCGAGCATGGCGGCGACCTTGTTGGACGAGCTGGGCAGGAACGGCGTGAGCATCGTCTTGGCGTCGTCGACGACCTGGAGCGCGACGTGCAGGATCGACTTCTGCCGCTCCGGGTCCTCCTTGAGCTTCCACGGCTCCTGGTCGGCCAGGTATTTGTTGGCCTCGCGGACCACGTCGAACGCCTCGTTGATCGCGTTCTTGAAGCGCGAGCGGCTCAGCTCCGCGCCCACCGGCGCGAACGCGTTGCGCGAGCGCTCCAGCAGCACCCGGTCGGCGTCGGTGAGGTCGCCCGGCTCGGGCACGGCCCCGAAGTTCTTCGCCGCCATGGAGATCGACCGGTTGACCAGGTTTCCCCAGGCCGCGACCAGCTCGCCGTTGTTGCGGTTGACGAACTCCTGCCAGGTGAAGTCGGTGTCCTGATTTTCCGGACCTGCCACCGCGATGTAGTAGCGCAGGGCGTCGGCGTCGTAACGCGCCAGGAAATCTCTTACGTAAATTACTACTTGCCTGGACGAGGAGAACTTCTTGCCCT
This sequence comes from Nonomuraea sp. NPDC005650, assembly GCF_040605375.1. Classification (NCBI taxonomy): domain Bacteria; kingdom Bacillati; phylum Actinomycetota; class Actinomycetes; order Streptosporangiales; family Streptosporangiaceae; genus Nonomuraea; species Nonomuraea sp. NPDC005650. The sequence continues at coordinate 93,120 of NZ_JBEXCR010000005.1, read as the reverse complement.
CCATGGTCAGGAACTCGCTGGAGACCACCTCGGACGGCACCTCCAGCGTGCCGAGCGAGCCCGGCGTGCCGGCGCGGTCGCCCTGCCCGTTGTAGCCGTACAGCATCGCCGGCCAGATCTCGGCGTGGAAGACGATGTTGTCCTTGCCCATGAAGTAGTAGCCGCGGGCGTCGGGGTTCTGCCACCACTGGCGCCACGCGTCGGGGTCGCCCGAGCGCCGGGCCCACTCGATGGAGGCCGACAGGTAGCCGATCACCGCGTCGAACCACACGTAGAGCCGCTTGTTGGGCTGGTCGCGCCAGCCGTCGAGCGGGATCGGCACGCCCCAGTCGAGGTCGCGGCTGATCGCCCGCGGCTGCAGGTCGCCGAGCAGGTTGAGCGCGAACTTCAGCACGTTGGGCCGCCACTCGCCCTGCTTGGACTGCAGGTAGGAGCCGAGGACCTCGGTGAAGGCGGGCAGGTCGAGCATGAAGTGCTCGGTCTCGACGAACGTGGGCGTCTCGCCGTTGATGCGGCTCTTGGGGTTGATCAGCTCGATCGGGTCGAGCTGGTTGCCGCAGTTGTCGCACTGGTCGCCGCGCGCGCCGTCGTAGCCGCAGATGGGGCAGGTGCCCTCGATGTAGCGGTCGGGCAGCGTACGGCCGGTCGACGGGGAAATGGCACCCATCGTGGTCTTGGGGAAGATATAGCCGTTGTCGAAGAGGCCCTTGAAGATCTCTTGTGTGACGGCGTAGTGGTTTTTCGTCGTCGTCCTGGTGAACAGGTCGTAAGAGAGCCCGAGCCCGGTCAGGTCTTCGGCGATGACGCGGTTGTAGCGGTCGGCCAGCTCCCTGGCGCTCACGCCCTCCTTGTCGGCCTGCACCTGGATGGGCGTGCCGTGCTCGTCGGTGCCGGACACCATCAGCACCTTGTTGCCCGCCATCCGCTGGTAGCGGCTGAAGACGTCGGACGGCACGCCGAACCCGGAGACGTGCCCGATGTGGCGGGGGCCGTTTGCGTACGGCCACGCGACGGCGGTCAAGATGTGCTGGGACATAGTCCTTAGCCTACGGGGCTCCCTGTCCGTCTCGGACCGAATCCCCCGCGTCGGCGGGGCCCGTACGGACCCCGCCGCGAGGAACGGCTATCGCTTGGAGGACTCTTCGAGGGAAACCGCCTCCGCGGCCTCCTCGGCGGCCTTGGCGGCCACGTCGATGGAGCTCTCACGGGTGCGGCGGATGCCGAGGATGCTGATGAACAGCGCCGCGAAGATCGTCTGGAAGCTCATGATCAGAGCGGTCGCGGAGGGCACGACGATACGCAGCGACTCGCGCGGGTCGAGCTCGCCGAAGCTGCGCACCTGCCAGTGGAACAGCGACATCACCAGGCCGATCAGACCGGCCAGCGCCAGCAGGCCGCCGACCACGAGCCCCTTCTCCAGGCTCACGATGTCGATCAGCCGCCGGATGCGCGGCGACTCCGGCAGGAAGCCCTCCTCGGCCGCGTAGACCTTGGTGAACACGGCGAACAGGGCAGCCTGGAAGCCGATCACCACCAGGGCGGACGACCCGACGAGGGTGTCGACGTCGAACGCCAGCTCCCCGATCTCCACCGGGCCGAACGTCAGCGCCGTCCCGGCGATCACGCCGACGATCATCATCAGCACGCCGGGGTAGAAGAACAGCCACTTCGGGCTGTAGAGCAGCAGGAAGCGCAGGTGGCGCCAGCCGTCGCGCCACGAGCGCAGGTGCGGCGGGCGGGAGCGGCCGTCGGGCGAGAGCGTGGTGGGCACCTCGCGCACGTCGAGGCCCGACAGCGTCGAGCGGACCACCATCTCGGAGGCGAACTCCATGCCGCCCGTCTGCAGCTGCAGATTGAGGATGGAGTCGCGCCGGAAGCCACGCAGGCCGCAGTGGAAGTCGCCGATGGCCGAGGGGAAGAACAGCCGGCCGACGAACGACAGCACCGGGTTGCCGAGGTAGCGGTGCAGCGGGGGCATGGCGCCCGGGGCGATGCCGCCCTTGAACCGGTTTCCCATCACCAGGTCGGCGCCGTCGCGCAGCTGCTCCACGAACGGCAGCAGCGCGGTGAAGTCATAGGAGTCGTCGGCGTCGCCCATGATGACGTACTTGCCGCGCGCCGCCCTGATTCCGCCCATGAGGGCGTTGCCATAGCCCTTCTCGTCGACGTGGACCACGCGGGCTCCGGCGTCGCGGGCGAGCTGTTGCGAGCCGTCCGTGCTGCCGTTGTCGGCGATCAGGACCTCGCCCTCGATGCCGTGCTCCTCCATGCACGCCAGCGCCTTGCGTACACAGACTTCCACGGTCTCCGCCTCGTTGAGGCAGGGCATGACCACCGTCAGTTCCACGTGTCTACCCTTCAGTTAAGACTCTTCCAGTGAACCATCATGCCCTCTGCCCAACCGTGCTCGGGTCAAGACCCAAAAACGACTGGCATTCTTTACAGCATGGTGAGCGTCGCGGAGATTACCCCTGTGGACCACTCCGCCCCAGGCCGGGCAGCGCGTTGGCTGGCATTCTTGCGCCGGCATCGAGTGTTCGCCGCGGTTTTCGGCGTCGGCGCCGTGCTGCGGCTCATCACCATGCTCGGCTACGGCCCGGCCATGTGGTTCAACGACTCCTACGAGTACGTCTCGGTGGCGCTGCACCCGCGCCCGCACCCGATCAGGCCCGACGGCTACAGCTTCTGGCTGATGCTGCTCAAGCCGTTCCACAGCTTCGCGCTGGTGATCTTCACGCAGCACCTGATGGGCCTGGCCACGGCCTGCCTGATCTACGCGTTGCTGCGGATCAAGTTCCGGCTGCCGAAGTGGGGCGCCACGCTGGCGGCGGCGCCGGTGCTGCTGGACGCGTACCAGATCCAGCTTGAGCAGATGGTGATGTCCGACTCCATGTTCACGCTGCTCGTGGTGGGCGTCATCACGCTGGTGCTGTGGAAGCGGCGGCTGTCGTGGCAGGCGGGCGCGGTCGTCGGCCTGCTGCTGGCGCTGACGTGGCTGACCCGCTCGATCGGCCTGCCGATCCTGGCGCTGGTGGTGCTCTACCTGCTGGTCAAGCGCACCGGCTGGCGCCCGATCGTCGCCGTGATCACGGTCTGCGCGGTGCCGGTGATGGCGTACATGGGCTGGTTCGCCTCCGCGTACGGCAAGTTCGCGATGACCAACAGCGACGGTCTCATCCTCTACATGCGTACGGCCATCTTCGCCGACTGCAACAAGATGAAGATCGACAAGTACAAGGAGGTCCAGCTCCTCCTGCTGTGCATCAACGACCCGGTCAGCCAGCGCAAGGACTACGCGCAGTGGTACCTGTGGGGCCAGGGCAACGGCGACGGCACCGGCACCGGCGAGGTGCTGCACCGGTGGGGCATCAACAAGAAGTGGAGCGAGATCACCAACGACGCGGCCAGCGCGTTCGCCACGCGGGCGATCCTCTCGCAGCCCGGCGACTACCTGAAGGTGGTCACCCGCGACTTCTTCCGCTCGTTCCACTGGGGCCGGCCGATGTTCCCCGACCCTTCCACTTACGGCATGTACGAGTTCAAGCCGTACGTCGAGCCGGACGAGAGCGGCCAGCCCAAGCGGCTGCCGAAGTGGTCGTCGTACGCGGGCGGCCGCACCGACACCGACGCGTTCAGCTACGAGCAGGGCCCGCCGGAGACCCGGATCGTGCACCCGTGGGCCGACATCATGAGCGGCTACCAGAAGGTGTTCTACCTGCGCGGCATCATGCTCGGCGGCATCCTGCTGATCGGCCTGTACGGCGTCGCGGTCAGGTGGCGCAAGTTCGGCGGCCCGGTGGCGCTGCCGTGGCTGGGCGCGGTCGGCCTGCTGCTGGCCCCGGCGGCGACGGCGGAGTTCGACTACCGGTACGTGCTCCCGGCCGTCCCGCTGGCCTGCGTCGCCGCGGCGATCACGCTGCGCCGCGGCGTCACTTGGGCGCGGCGGTCACCCAAGAACTCATCAGCATCCGAGCCCACCAGTCTGCGTGTGTGATCGTCTCGGCGGTCAGCACCGGATAGAGCCACCAGAAGTTGATCAGCGCGAGGAGCGAGAGCGCCCCCACCACCGCGGCCCCGGTCGCCCGCCGGGACGCGGGGGCGTCCTGCCTGCCCAGCACCAGCCCCGCCACCAGCACGATCGCCAGCACCATGAACGGCACGACGGGGATCATGTAGAACAGGTACATCGTCCGGTTGTCGGCGAGCGCGTAGTAGAACCACGGCAGCCAACCGGCCGCGACGCTCAGCAGCACCGCCCCGGCCCGCCAGTCGCGCGTGGCCACGTACCAGGCGACGAGGCCGATCAGCGCCAGCACGGCGGCGTACCACACGGCCGGGGTGCCCACCCCGAGCACGGCCTGTGAGCACTTGTCGGCCCCGCACGCCGACGACGGCAGGTCCGCCGGATAGTGGAACGAGACCGGCCTGATCAGCAGCGGCCACTGCCACGGCTCGGACATGTACGGGTGATATTCGTGCAGGTTGCTGTGATAGCCCAGCACCTGCACCTGGTACTGCAGCCACGACCGCACCGAGTCGACCACGAAGAACAAAGGCCCGGACGAGGTCGCCTGCGCCCAGTTGCGCCCCCAGCCGCCGGAGGTGGCGAACCACCCGGTCCACGAGGCCACGAAGGCGACCGCCGGCACGACCGCCATGGCCGCGAACGCCCCCGGCAGGTCGTACGAGAACGCCCCCCGGTACGGCTGCCGCAGCCCCAGCGCCCGTCTGGCCCCCATGTCCCACATGAGGCTCATGACCGCGAACGCGATCAGGAAGAAGACCCCCGACCACTTCACCGCGCACGCCGCCCCCAGGCAGAGCCCGGCCGCGAGCCGCCACGGCCGCAGCCCCAGGCGCGGCCCCAGCTCGGTGATCGGCCCGCGCTCGAACAGGTCGGCCAGCCGTCGCCGGGCCCAGTCCCGGTCGGCCACCAGGCAGGCGAACCCGGCCAGCACCCAGAACATCAGGAAGATGTCCAGCAGCGCCGTGCGCGACAGCACCAGGTGCAGGCCGTCGAGCGAGAGCAGCAGCCCTGCCAGGCAGCCCAGCAGCGTCGAGCGCGTCATCCGGCGGGCCACCCTGGCCATGATCAGGATCGACAGCGTGCCGAACAGCGCCGCCGCGAAGCGCCAGCCGAACGGGTCCATCCCGAACAGCCACTCGCCCACGCCGATCATCCACTTGCCCAGCGGCGGGTGCGCCACGAACGAGGCGCAGTCGTCGGGCTGGGGGCACTGCTTGAAGATGTCCAGGTTGCCGGCGATGAGGCGGTTGTCGGCGATCGGGTTCTTGGCGTCGCCGAGCATGGTCCGCTCCACGCCGTGCGTGATCAGCGAGTACGCGTCCTTGGCGTAGTACGTCTCGTCGAAGACGACAGCCTCGGGCTCATCGAGCCTGATGAACCGCAGGAGGCCGCCGAAGAGCGCGACCAGGATCGGCCCGGCCCAGCCCAGCATGGGGGTCCCCGGCATCGGCGGGACCAGTCGCTGAGCGGAAACCCCCCAGTTCCTCACCATGCGCACCCTATGGCGTAGGGGATCTCCTGTGAACCAGGTCGTAAAGCTCGCGTTTGGGGATGCCCGCCTCCTTGGCCACCTCGGCGACGGCGATCCTGCGCTGCGTGCCCTCGGCGACCCTGCGGTCGACCTCGGCGACCAGCTCGTCCAGGTCCGGCTCGCCCTCGCCCGGCGCGTATCCGGCGACCACGAGCGTGATCTCGCCCTTGACCTCCTTCGCCGCCCATTCGGCCAGCTCGCCGAGCCCGCCCCGGCGTACCTCCTCGTACGTCTTGGTCAGCTCGCGGCACACGGCGGCCTGCCGGTCGGGGCCGAACGCCGCGGCCATGGCCTCCAGCGAGCTCGCCAGCCGGCGCGGCGACTCGAAGAACACCATCGTGCGCTCCTCGCGCGCCAGGGAGGCCAGGCGGCGGGCCCGCTCGCCGGGCTTGCGCGGCGGGAAGCCCTCGAAGCAGAACCGGTCGCTGGCCAGCCCGGACACGGCCAGCGCGGTGGTGACGGCGCTCGGCCCCGGCAGCGCGGTGACCGTGATGCCCTCGTCGACCGCCAGGCGCGTCAGGCGGTAGCCGGGATCGGAGACCCCCGGCATGCCCGCGTCCGTGATGACCACGACCGTGCGGCCCTCTTTCAGGGTCTCCAGGAGCTCTTTTGCCCGGGCCACCTCGTTCTGGTCGTAATAGGACACCACACGGCCCGCGATCTCCACGCCCAGCTCGGTCGCGAGCCTGCGCAGCCGCCTGGTGTCCTCGGCGGCGACCACGTCGGCGCTCCCCAGCACCTCACGCAGCCGCGGCGAGACGTCACCCGCCTGGCCGATAGGGGCTCCTGCCAGCACCAACCTGCCGTCTCCAGTCACCAGACCATTGTGGCAGGGCATCCCAAATAACCGTGTTTCTGCGTTTGCTATCGGCTTGGGGCCCGTACGATGTCCGAATGGCGGTGACCGATTCCCCATACCAGGCCAACGAGAGCTCGGAGGTCGGCGACAGCCTTCCCAAGACGATGTCCGTACGCGATCGTGTCGTGCCGCCCATGCGCGGCAGCATCCTGTGGGGCTGGATCGGCCCGCTGGTGGTCACCCTCTTCGGCGCCGTCCTGCGCTTCATCAACCTGGGCCATCCCAAGGCCGTGGTGTTCGACGAGACGTACTATATGAAGGACGCGTTCTCGCTGATCACCTGGGGTGTCGAGCGGACCACGGTCAAGGACGCCGACAAGGCGATCATCGCCGGCAACACCGACATCTGGCAGTCGTGCACGTCCGCGACCCTCGACAAGTGCGCCTCCTACGTGGTCCACCCCCCGCTGGGCAAGTGGATGATCGGCGCAGGCGAGTGGCTGTTCGGGCTCAACCCGTTCGGCTGGCGCTTCGCCGCCGCGCTGATCGGGTCGCTGTCGATCCTCGTCCTGGCCAGGGTGGCCCGCCGGATGACGCGCTCGACGCTGCTGGGCTGCTTCGCCGGCCTGCTGCTGGCCCTCGACGGCCTGCACTACGTGCTCTCGCGCACGGCTCTGCTGGACATCTTCCTGATGTTCTGGGTGCTGGCCGCGTTCGCCTGCCTCGTGGTCGACCGCGACCAGGCCCGCGAACGGCTCGTGACCTGGTACGAGAACTCCCCGATCTCGCCGTACGGCCCCTCGCTGGGGATCAGGTGGTGGCGGATCGCCGCCGGGGTCTGCCTGGCCTTCGCCATGTCGGTCAAGTGGTCGGGGCTGGCGTTCGCGGTGGCCTTCGCGATCATGTCCGTGATGTGGGACTTCGGCGCCCGCCGGGCGGTCGGGCTGCGGCATCCCTACGTCGGCGCGTTCAACAAGGACGCGCCGCAGGCGTTCCTGGCGTTCGCCGTGGTGCCGTTCTTCACCTACATGGCCACCTGGGTCGGCTGGTTCGTCAACGCGACCGGCTACGGGCGCAACTGGGCCCAGGCCACCACCCCGGGCAACCCGATCTTCTTCGTCTTCGACTCGATGCGGTCGTGGATCAAGTACCAGTGGCAGGTCTACACCTTCCACAGCGGGCTGGAGACCTCCCACCCGTACATGTCCGAGCCCTGGCAGTGGCCGTTGCTGCTGCGCCCGGTCGCCTTCTACTACGAGGGCAGGCAGAACACGTGCGGCGTCAAGGACTGCTCCGAGGCCGTGCTGGGCGTGGGCACGCCGGTGATCTGGTTCGGGGCGGTGGCCGCGCTGGTGGCCCTGATCGCGTGGTACGTCTCCTCGCGCGACTGGCGGGCGGGGGCCGTGCTGCTGGCGTACGCCATGGGCCTGGTGCCGTGGGTCTACTTCGCCATCGCCGACAACCGTACGATGTTCCTGTTCTACGCCATCCCGATGGTGCCGTTCATGGTGCTGGCCATCACGCTGTGCGCCGGGCTGCTGATCGGGTCGTCGAAACCGACGGCCACGGGGGCGATGCCGATCCGGCGCACCGTCGGGGCCGCCGTGGTCGGCGCGTTCACGCTGCTCGCGCTGATCAACTTCTGGTGGCTGCACCCGATCCTGTCCGCCGAACTCATCCCGTACACCGAGTGGAAGGCCCGCATGTTGTTCGAGAAACGGTGGATATGATCTGCTTATCGTCCGCCCAATAGTGGTTTCTTAGGGTTATCGCTGTGCAAGACCCAATACGCACCGGATTCGGTCATCGTCAGGCCAGGGGTCGATACGGCAAACTTCGAGGCATGAGTGCACCGGATGTCACCGCCCTGCTCGCCGAGTTGGAGCGCTCTCAGCCGGAGCTGGCCGAGGAGGCCAGGACCGCCGTCGAATGGCTGACGGCTGGGGAGCCGCTGGAAACGGTGACCCAGCTCGACGTCTGCGAGTTCCTCTGGTACACGTTGCCGCTCAAGGTGGGCGGCGACCACGAACGTCTGGCACGTTCGCTCGGCCGGCTGCTCCAGCTCGGCGGGATGGAGCGGTACGCCGCTCTGTGCGTGTCACCCACGACCCTCCAGATCCTGCGTACCTACGCCCGCGAGGGCGAGGACGCCGGCACCAGCGCCTACCAACAGGCGCTCGAAGCCACGGGCGTGCTCCCGCCCGACGTGCCCGAACTCCAGTGGAGCATGATCATGGGGCCCGAGGAGCTGGGCGCGCACCTCGCCTGCTCCGCCGCCCTGGAGCTGGCGATCGTCGCCGGCGAGACCGTCGACCGCGCCGCCCTGACCCGCCGCTGGCTCACCGAGCCCCGCTCCGAGCTGGGCGGCGACAGCTGGCGCAACCGGGTGCACGGCGAGCGCCTCAACCGCTGGGTGCTGGGGCGCGGCCCGGCCAGGCGCGAGCTGGCCCAGCCGTTCGAGGTGCGCCTGCACGCGCCCATCACCCCGCAACCCCTGCCCCCGCTACACCGTCTGCTCAGCCTGGCCGCCTCCGGGGAGAGCCTGCCGCTGCGGCTGGCCCCCTCGCCCGAGGCGCTCAGGCTGCGCGAGCTGGCCGAGCGCGAGCTCGGCGCGATCAGCCGCGACGGCTCGAAGCTGGTCATCACCGACTACGGCCGGCGGCTGCTCAAATCGAAGTCGGCCATGTGGTCGGCGGTCACGCGCCTGCTGCTGGCGAGAGGAGAGCATGAGTTCCAGGTGTCGGCGCGCGAGGCCGCGCTGATGCTGATCGCCGACGGCACGCTGATGTCGCCCACGGAGCTGCGCGAGCGCGTGGCGGAAGTGGTCGGCGGCGAGGGCTGGCATCCCACCACGACCGTGGAGGACGTCGCCGCGCCGGTGGCCGACCTGGTCTCGCAGCTCACCGCCCTGGGGCTGGCGTTCAGCGACGACCTGGCGGTGCGGATGGACCGCTCCGGCCAGCTCGCGGCCCTGGCCGCGCTGCGCGCCCATGCCCTGCGACCGAGGAAGTACGTCAGCCCAGGCTGACGGAGTGCGCTCAGCCCAGCGGCACGCGGCGCACGGCCTGCTTGAACTCCGGACACTCCACGAGCGGGTCGTGCTCGCAGGTCACCGCGTGCCGCAGGCTGTCGCGCAGCCGGGTGAGCTGCGCCACCCGCTCGGACACCTCGCGCTCCTTGGCCGCCATGCGCTCGCGCAGCCGCGCGTCGGACGGCCGGGCGCGCAGGAACTCGGCGATCTCCGACAGCGTGAACCCCGCGTCGCGGGCGCACGCGATCAGCGCCAGGCGCTCCATCGTCTCGGGGCGGTACGCGCGGCGCAGCCCGTTGCGCCCATCGGCCTCGATGAGGCCCTTGCGCTCGTAGAACCGCAGCGCCGACGCGGCCATGCCGCTCCGCCGGGCCACCTCGCCTATGTCGATCAACGTGTCGTCCACGACCTGGCTCCTTGACTTGAACCGCACTTCAAGTCGCAGTCTAGTGCCCATGCGAATTCACCACCTGAACCTCGCCTCCATGCGCGAGGTCGAATCCCTCGACGGACAGCCGGCGGCCTCCGTGGTGTGCCACGCGCTGCTGGTCGAGACGCCCTCCTCCGGGCTCGTCCTGGTCGAGTCCGGGCTGGGCCTCGACGACCTGGCCAAGCCCGAGGAAATGCTGGAACGCGAGTGGACCGAGCTCGTCGAGCCGGTGCTCTCGCCCGCCGAGACGGCCGTGCGGCAGGTCGCCGCGCTCGGGCACGACCCGCTCGACGTACGGCACATCGTGCTGACCCACCTGGACGTGGACCACAGCGGCGGCCTGCCCGACTTCCCGCACGCGCAGGTGCACGTCATGGAGGTCGAACTGGAGGACGCGATCGCCCAGGCCCCGAACCGCCGCTACCGCCCTGGCCACTGGGCCCACTCGCCGAAATGGGTGACCTATCCGGGCACGGGCACCCGATGGCTGGGCGTGGACGGCGTACACCCGCTGACCGGGCTGGGCGAGGACTTCCTGCTCGTGCCGCTGGACGGGCACACGCGCGGGCACGCCGGAGTGGCGGTCAACGACGGCGAGCGCTGGCTGCTGCACGCCGGGGACGCGTACTTCTACCACGGCGAACTGGCCCGAGAGCCGCAGCCGCACCCGCTGATGGACATCGTGCAGGTCAGCGCCCAGGTCGATGCCGAGCGCCGCATGTCCAGCCAGGAGCGCCTGCGCTCGCTCGCGCACGACCACGGAGTCGAAGTCTTCTCCGCACATGACCCTTGGGAACTGTCCCATTACGTACGGTAGTTACCATTGATGTCATGGAGCTGTTCCCAGCCATGCCGCTCGCAGAATGGGCGGAGGCCAAGGAGACCTTTCACAGGTTCGCGCAGATCGTGGGGAAGATCCGGTTGTCGTCGAGCAACCGGCGCAACCACTGGTGGCAGGTGCCCTTCCACCCGACCGGACGCGGGCTCACCTCGCGGCCGATGGGCGGGCTGGGCGAGCAGCCGCTGTTCAGCATCGACTTCGACCTGGTGCGCCACCGGCTGGTGGTGGACGTGCTCGACGGGCGCAGCGCGGAGTTCAGCCTGATCGGGCGGTCGGTGGCCACGTTCCACGACCGGCTCTTCGACACGCTCGCGGGCCTGGGGCTCCGGCCGGAGATCTGGGCCGTGCCGTTCGACCTGGGCGACGACACGCCGTTCGCCGAGGACACCCTGCACGCCCGGTACGACCCGGTGCTGATCAACCGCTACTGGCGGATCCTGTCGCAGGTGGTGCAGCTCCTCGACCGCTTCGCGGCGGACTTCGCCGGCAAGACCTCGCCGGTGCACCACTTCTGGCACACGTTCGACATCGCAGTGACGCGGTTCACCGGGCGCGTGGTCCGGGTCTCGCCGGACACCGACCCGGTCACGCGGGAGGCGTACAGCTGGGAGGTCATCAGCTCGGGCTTCTGGTTCGGCGACAAGGAGCGGCCGTGGCCGGCGTTCTACTCCTACACCGCGCCGGAGCCCAAGGGCCTGGAGATGGAGCCGCTGCGGCCCCTGGAGGCCGAGTGGCTGCCCGCCCGGGGCAGCCACCTGGCCATCCTCCGGTACGACGACGTGCGTGCGATGGGTGATCCGGTCTCGTCCGTACTGGAGTTCCTGGACAGCGCCTACCAGGCGGGCGCCCGGCTGACCGGGCTCGACATGGAGGCGCTGAGCTCCCCTGGGGGCGTCACGGATCCGTACTACGCAAAGCACTGAACTATGCAAAGCACTGAGCGCCCGCCCTCCGGGGAGGGCGGGCGCTCAACGTATGGCAACCGGTGTGCAGGTCGCCTCTCGGCGAAAGGCACAACGCGGCTCCAGCCGAACGGTATTCCGCGAAGGCAATAGGTGAGGCCCGGGGACACTGGACACACCGGCCACGATCTATGTAACCACACCCACCGGCCGAACATTCCCCGCCACGACACGAATTTCTCAACCGCCTCTAAGGAGTCGCGCGGGCCGGGACCTTGGCCGGCCCGCGACGGCGACGTCGCGCATGGCGAGGAGGGCGGCGAAGGCCAGCATCCCCGCCACCCCGCCGATCAACGCGACCGCCGGCCCCACCCCACCGGAGGTCGATCACCCGGCCGCACCGCCCTTCAGCGCGCCGTGCAGGAACAGGTCGACCAGTTCGGCCGAGGTGAGCGGGGACGACGTCCCCCGCCCGGACGCCAGGACCAGGAACTGGAACGCCTCGGCCAGCCGCTCCGGGGACAGCCTGAGGTCGTCGCGCTCGGGCTCGAAGAGCCCGGACAGCACGTCGCGGGTGGCCGCCATCGACGCCTCCCGCCCCGAGAGGGCCCGCCCGGCGCCTGCCTGCTCCGAAGGCGCGCCCTCGGGCGGCGCGCCGCCCGGGGGGTCGCGGCGCAAGCCGCCCGAGGCGGCCAGGGCGCCCGCCACGGCGCCCATCCGGGCCAGGTAGCCGCGCAGCGCGTCCGCGGCCTCGACCAGCCGCTCCTCCAGCGGCAGGTCCAGCGCGATCGCCGCCACGTGGGCGAGCGTGTCGTCGGGCCGCGCCGCCTCCGCCATGCAGGCGGCCAGCAGCGTCTCCTTGTCGCCGAAGGCCCGGAAGATCGTGCCTTCGCCGATGCCCGCGGCGCGGGCGACCTGGGCGGTGGTCACGGAGGTGCCGTACTCCACCACCAGCGGAAGCGCCGCCCGGACGATCATCTCGCGGCGCTGTTCTGGGCTCATCGCCGGCGCGCGGCGCCGGCCTGCGGTGTTCGTCATACCTTCGAAGGTACGGAGTGAGTACTCACTCCGTCAATCCCATTAACGAGCGGTAGGGTGTCCGGCTATGGCGACACTCCTGGCGTTTCACGCCCATCCGGACGACGAGGTGCTCCTGACCGGCGGCACGCTCGCCCGCGCCGCCGCCGAGGGCCATCGCGTGATCGTCGTGGTCGCGACGGACGGCGTCATGAAGTCCGTCGCGGAGGGCGGCACGACCAGGATGGACGAGCTGCGCACCGCCGCCGCCGTGCTGGGCGTGGCACGCGTCGAGCACCTGGGTTACGCCGACAGCGGGCACGGCAAGGACCTGCATCCCGACCCGCCGGACCGGACGCGCTTCGTGCGCGCGAGCACGGAGGAGGCCGCGGCCAGGCTCGCCGCGATCCTGCGCGAGGAGAAGGCGGACCTGCTGCTCAGCTACGACCCCAACGGCGGGTACGGCCACCGCGACCACGTCAAGGTGCACGAGGTCGGCAAGCGCGCCGCCGAGCTGGCCGGGGTGCCCCGCGTCCTGGAGGCCACGGCCCCGCGCGACGTCGCCGTCCGCCTGGTACGCCTGATCCGCCTGCTCCGGATCCCGCTCCGCTACGACGAACGCGAGCTCGCGAAGGCGTACAGCCCCGGCAAGGCCATCACCCACCGGATCGACGTGCGCCGCTACGCCTCCCAGAAACAGCGGGCGCTGGCCGCCCACCACTCCCAGATCAGCGGAAACGGCCGGATGTCCGCCGTCGCGAGAGTGCTCGTGCAGCTCCCCGCACCCGTGTTCGGCTGGCTGCTGGGCCGCGAATGGTACGTCGAGGCGAAATAGGCTAAAGCCGCGCGGCCCTGCCACGCAGGTAGCGCTGCTGCGGGAAGCTGGTCGTGCGCCTGGCCGCCTCCTCGTAGGACTCGCGGGCGGCCGCGTGGTCGCCCGCCAGCTCCAGCAGGTGCCCGCGCACCGCGTGCAGCCGGTGGTCGTCCGGCAGCCGCTCCTGGAGGGGTTCGAGCAGGCGGAGCCCCGCGAGCGGGCCGCGGGCCATGGCCACGGCGACGGCGTGGTTGAGCGCCACCACGGGGTTGCCGGCGATGCGCATCAGCAGCTCGTACAGCGCGACGATCTGCGGCCAGTCGGTCTCCTCCGCGCTCGGCGCCTCGTCGTGCAGGGCCGCGATCGCCGCCTGGAGCTGGTAGGGGCCAGGCGTGCCGCGGGAGAGCGCCCGGGTGACCAGTTCGACGCCCTCGGCGACATGGCCGGCGTGCCACTTGCCGCGGTCCTGCTCGGCCATCGGGATCAGCGCGCCGTCGGGGCCCGTACGCGCCGGTCGCCGCGCGTCGGTGAGCAGCATGAGCGCGAGCAGCCCGGCCGCCTCGGGGTCGTCGGGCAGCAGCCGGTGCACCATGCGGGCCAGCCGGATCGCCTCGGCCGACAGCTCCGCGCGCACCAGCTCGGGCCCCGACGTGCTGGCGTACCCCTCGTTGAAGATCAGGTAGAGCACGTGCAGCACCACGCCGAGGCGCTCGGCCCGCTCCTCCGCCCTGGGCAGCCCGAACGGCAGGCCGCTGTCCTTGACGCGCTGCTTGGCCCGCGTGATGCGGCGCGTCATCGTGCCCTCCGGCACCAGGAACGCGCGGGCGATCTCCGCCGTCGTCAGGCCGCCGACCGCGCGCAAGGTGAGCGTGATCTGCGCGGCCGGCGACAACGACGGGTGGCAGCACATGAACAGCAGGACGAGCGTGTCGTCCGCCCCGGACGCCGGCTGGTCGGCGGCGGGCGCCAGCCAGTCCTCCGGCAGCGTCCAGGCCGCCACGGCGTCCTCGCGGCGCAGGCGCGCCTGTTCGCTGCGCAGCAGGTCGGTCAGCCGCCGCGCGGCGACGGTGATCAGCCACGCCCGCGGATTGTCCGGTACGCCCTCCTCCGGCCACTGCAGCGCGGCCGCCAGCAGCGCCTCCTGGACGGCGTCCTCGGCCGTGGCGAAATGCCCGTACCGCCGCACCAGCGCGCCGAGGACCTGCGGCGCCAGTTCGCGCAGCAGGTCCTCGGCCTCCATGCCGCCGATCAGAACTCCAGCTCCGCGACGCCCTCGGCGATCGGCCGGACGTCGGCCACGCTGCCGTCCCAGACACCGCCGGGGCTCGGGCACTTCGACAGGCGTCCGGCGAGCTCGGTCGCCCGGTCGAAGCTCGCGCACTCGACGATCCAGTAGCCCGCGAGCACCTCCTGCGTCTCCGCGTACGGCCCGTCCGTCACAACCGGGACGCCGTCGCGCAACCGGACCCGCCTGGCGTGCACGGGCGCGACCAGCCCGCGCGTCTCGACCAGCTCGCCGGACTCCTCCAGCTCCTTGTTGAACGCCTCCATGAACCCGTGCATCGCCGCCACGTCCTCCGGCGACCAGGCGGGCTGCCCCTCGGAGTCCTTGCCGGACAGGGCGTCGTAGTCCCGCTGCGTGCCGTACGACAGGATCATGTACTTCATGGTGACCGAGTCCTCTCTCGTGTGCCTCTCACCGGGTACGTCGGAGCCAAGCCCGCTCACCGGACACCCCTACGATGCTAAACATGCCACTTGCGACAGCCGTGGACGGCGTCAAGCTGTCCTACCAGGTCCGCGGCGGCGGGCAGCCCCTCGTCCTCCTGCAGGGACAGGCCAACGAACACCGCTGGTGGGATCCCGTGCGCCCGGACTTCGAGCAGGAGTTCCGCACCATCACCTTCGACTACCGCGGCACGGGCGGCAGCGACAAACCCGACGAGCCGTACACCACCCGCGGGTTCGCCGGCGACGTCCTGGCCGTGCTCGACGAGCTGGGCGTGGCGAAGGCGCACGTGTACGGGACGTCAATGGGCGGGCGGGTGGCCCAGTGGCTGGCGGCCGACCATCCAGAGCGGGTCGGGTCGCTGGTGCTCGGCTGCAGCTCGCCGGGCGGCGCCCACGGGATCGAGCGGGACAACGACGTGCGCAGGTCGCTGGCCCAGCCTGACCGGGCGGCCGCCGAGCGGGCGCTGCTGGAGCTCATGTACACGCCCGCCTGGCTGGCCACCCACCCGGGCCCGCACCGCACGGTCGGCGACCCGGCCATGCCCATGTACGCGCGCCGCCGCCACCTGGCGGCCAGCGCCGGGCACGACAGCTGGGACGCGCTGCCCTCCATCGCCGCGCCCACGCTGGTGGTGCACGGCACCGACGACGTGTTCAACCCGGCGGCCAACGCCCCGCTGCTGGCCGGCCGCATCCCCGGGGCGGAGCTGCGGATGATCGAGGGGGCGCGGCACGCGTACTTCGAGGAGTTCAGGGAGGTCGCGAGCCCTCTGGTGCTGGAGTTCCTGCGTTCGGGCGCATAAGCGTTTGCGCCGAGCCGGGGGGTCTTGCTACGTTCGCCCTCATGTCCAGCCCCGAAGCGTCAAGACGCTAGCCACCGGTCATCCGGTGGCTGTCTCGCGTTGACGCCGGGCTCTCCGCGAGCCGTGCGGATCTTCGTGATGCGGCCGGTTCCTCAACGGGGCAGGACCTTCCTTCGGCCTGCCCGCTTCCCTGTCGATCCTCGATACGGTCGCGGAGTTCTCTCATGCCTTTCGCTGTCTACCTGCTCGGACTGGCGGTCTTCGCCCAGGGCACGTCCGAGTTCATGCTGTCCGGGCTCATCCCGGGCATCGCGCGGGACCTGCAGGTGTCCATCCCCGCCGCGGGGCTGCTCACCTCGGCCTTCGCCGTCGGGATGGTGGTGGGGGCGCCGCTCATGGCGGTGCTCAGCCTGCGCTGGTCCCGGCGGTTCGCCCTGCTGGCCTTCCTGGTCACGTTCCTGATCGTGCACGTCGTGGGCGCGCTCACCACCAGCTACGGCGTGCTGCTCGGCACCCGGGTGATCGCGGCGCTGGCCAACGCCGGGTTCCTGGCGGTGGCCATGGCGACCGCCGTCGCGCTCGCGCCCGCCGACGCCAAGGGGCGCGCCACGTCCGTGCTCCTCGGCGGCGTCACGATCGCCTGCGTCGCCGGCGTGCCGGGCGGCGCGCTGCTGGGCGAGGTGTGGGGGTGGCGCTCGGCGTTCTGGGCGGTCGCCGTCGCGCTGGTCCCGGCCATCGTCGCCGTGCTCCGGTCCGTGCCGGGCGGCGCCCCCGACCCGGCCGGTCCGCGGGCCCTCGGTGAGCTGCGGGCGCTGCGCCGGCCGCGGCTGCTGGTCCTCCTCGTGCTGGCCGGCCTGGTGAACGGCGGCACCTTCTGCACGTTCACCTACCTCACGCCCCTCCTCACCGGGGACACCGGGATCGGGGCAGCCTGGATGCCGCTGATGCTGGCCCTGTTCGGGCTGGGCTCGTTCGCCGGGGTGACCGTCAGCGGGCGGGTGGCCGACCGGCGGCCGATCCGGCTCCTGGTGATCTGCGGGCCGGCGCTGGCCGCCGGCTGGGCCCTCTTCGCGCTGACGGCCGGGGCTCCGGTGCCCGCGATCGTGCTGGTGTTCGTCCAGGGAACGCTCTCGTTCGCCGTGGGCTCCACGCTGATCTCGCAGGTCCTGTACGCGGCCACCGGCGCGCCCACCCTGGCCGGCGGCTTCGCCACGGCCGCGCTCAACGTGGGCGCGACGCTCGGCCCGTGGCTGGGCGGCGTGAGCATCGGGGCCGGGCTCGGGCTGCGGTCGCCCCTGTGGCTGAGCGCCCTGCTGGTCGCCGCCGCCCTCGTCACCGCCGCCGTCGCCCACGCGGCCGGACGGCCGTCACCGGCGAATCCGGTGGAGAAGGAACACCCGGCTGAGGCACAGTGAGTGGCATGGAACCCGCAGCACGCTTTCATCGGGAGACCCGGGCATTCCAGGAGGCCGCCCGGCAGGCGGCCGGCGCCGCGCCCGCGGTGCCGTCCTGCCCCGGCTGGTCGGTCGCGGATCTGCTGATCCATCTGGGCGCCGTGCACCGGAGTGTGTTCAGCATCATCACCGACCGGCTCGACCGGCCACCGGACGCCTCCGACCTCTCCTTCGCCGGGCTGCCGCCGGACCTCACGGGGTGGCCCGATCCGCAGAACGCACCCAACCTCGGGCCGATCCGGGACGAGGTGCTCGACTGGTTCGAGGAGGGGGCGGCCCGGCTGGGGGCGCTCTTCGACGAGCGGGATGCCGACGATCCCTCGTGGACGTGGTCGAAGGAGCAGACCGTCGGGTTCTGGGTGCGGATGCAGACCATCGAGGCCGCCATCCACCGCTGGGACGCCGAGAACGCCGTCGGCGTTCCGCACCCGATCGCCGAGGACGTGGCGGCCGACGCGATCGCGCAGACGTTCGAGGTCATGGCGCCCGCGCGGCGGGAGTGGACGGGGGCGCCCGCCGGAGCGGGTGAGCGGTTCCGCTTCCGGCGCACGGACGGCGAGGGCGACTGGGCGGTCCACTTCGACGGCCGGGACGTACGGCTCTCCCCCGGTTCGGACGGCGGCCGGTCCGACGTCGAGCTGGCCGGGAGCGCGTCGGACCTGATGCTGTTCCTCTGGCGTCGCATCCCGGCCGACGGCCTCGACGTGCGTGGCGACAAGAGCATGCTCGACCGCTACTTCGCCCTTGTGCCTCCCGTATGACCTAATCTGTCCGACATGCAGGTCAGGGACTTGAACGGCACGCGACCGGCCGTGATCAGGCCGGCGTCCGGCGGGTTCCCCCGGCACGGCCACGACGGGTGCGCCATCGCCCCGGGCCGCTGCCTCGGACAGGGCTCCGCGCGGCCCCGGCCGCCGGAGTGAGCGCCGTGTCCGAGGTGTTCATGCTGGCCCTGTGGATCGGGCTGCTGTTCAACGCGGCGCCGGGAGCGGTGTTCAGCGAGTCGTTGCGGCGGGGCGTGCGGGGCGGCTTCGGCCCGGCGTTCGCGGTGCAGGTCGGGTCGCTGGCGGGTGACGCCGTGTGGGCGCTGCTCGGGCTGGCCGGGGTCGGCGCGCTGTTCACGGTCCCGGCCCTGCGCGTGCCGTTGACGGTCGCCGGCTGCCTCCTGCTCGCCTGGCTCGGCGTCACGGGACTCCGTGACGCCGTCTTCCCGCGCCCCGAGGCTCCCCGTGACGACCGGACAGGGCGGGGCGCGATCACGGTCGGGGCCGCCATGTCGCTCGGCAACCCCTGGAACATCGTGTACTGGTCGGGCGCGGCCGGCGCCGTCGGCACCGCGCTGGGCGAGGACGCGGGGCCGGCGAGCCTGGCGGCCTTCTTCACCGGCTTCATGGTCTCCTCACTGGCCTGGTGCTTCATCTCCGCGGGGCTCATCGCGCTGCTGCGCCGGGCGCTGCCGCCGCTCGCCGTACGGCTCCTGGAGGCAGGGTGCGGGGCGGCGCTGCTCGTGTTCGCGGCCCTGCTCGTGGCCCGCGTCCTGTGAACGCCCGCTAGGCGCACCGGGCGAGGAGCCCCATCGACAGGACCAGGCCGTTCCTGGCCCACATTCCCAGGTGGCTCCTCGGCACCATCATGCGGACGTTCGACCCGATCTGCTGCTTGTCCTTGACGAGCGCCCGGTGCCCCGCCTCGTACCGCTGGAAGGCGACCCGGTGGTCGGAGGCCCCCGCGAGCGCCTCGGCCAGCCGGTACGCCCCCACGACGGCCAGCTCCGCCCCTGCTCCCGATGCCGGGGAGGCACAGTAGGCGGCGTCCCCCACCAGCGCCACCCGCCCCGACGACCACGAGGGCAGCCGCACCTGGCTCAGCGCGTCGAAGTAGAAGTCGGGGTCGGCGAGCGCCCCGTCGAGCAGCTCGCGCACCCGCCAGGACGTCTCGTCGCCGAACGCGCCCCGCAACAGCGTCCTGTGCTGCCCGACGTCGCGGTGGTCGTACGCCAGCGGCTCCGACCTGAAGATGAAGTACGCCTTCGCCTGGGCGTGGTTCCCCGACCGGTAGAGCCCCGCCATCTTGCCCGGCAGGTTGTACATCGTCACCCACCGGTCCTCCCCCAGCGCGGAGTCCGCGTTCGCGAACGCGAAGTAGTGCCCCATGTGCCGCAGGGCCCCCTCCTCGGGCCCGAAGGCCAGCCGCCGCACCGAGGAGTGCAGCCCGTCGGCCCCGACGACCAGGTCGAACCGCCGCGTCGAGCCGCTCTCGAACGACACCGTGACGCCGCCGCCGTCCTCCTCCATCGACCGGACGGAGTCGCCGAAGACGTACTCCACCTCCGGCCCGGCCACCTCGTGCAGCAGCGCCACCAGGTCGCCCCGCATGATCTCGATCTCGCCGTTCCCGCTCAGGTCCATGCGGGCCACGGCCCGGTCCTTCGCGTCGACGAACTTCATGCCCCGCACGTCCGCCGCGGCGGCCCTGACCCGCGGCATGATCCCCATCCGCTCGGCCACCTCGGTCGCCTCGTCCCGCAGGTCCACCCCGTTGCCGCCGGTGCGCGGCCCGGGCGCCCGCTCGACGATCGTGGCCCGCATCCCGTGCCTGGCCAGCCAGTACGCCAGCGTCTGCCCGGCGATGCTCGCCCCTACCACCAGAATCTCCGTCATGCCGTCCACCCTCCTGACCGTTGGTCAGTTCAGGACTATAGGCTCCCGACCAACGGTCAGGCAAGGTCTAGAATCGGCGGCGTGACGGACGACACTCGCTCACGGATCCTCCAGGTGGCGCACGACCTGTTCGCCGCGCGGGGCTATCACGCCACCTCGATCCGCGAGATCGCGGAGCGGCTGGAGCTGACCAAGACCGCGGTCCTCTACCACTTCCCCAGCAAGAAGGAGATCATCGCGGCCCTGGCCGAGCCGCTGCTGGCCGACATGGAGGCCGCGATCGACGCGGCCAACCGCGCGCCGGGCAGCGACGAGCGGCAGAAGCGGTGGGCGGTCATCGAGGGCCTGCTCGACGTCTGGCTGGCACATCGCGACCTGCTGCGGCTGCAGATGCGTGACCTCGCACTGGCCTCGGAGGGGTCGGTCTTCGAGCGGTTCAGGGACGCCGCCTACCTGGCCCAGCACCTCATCGCCGGCCCGCTCGCCGACCACGTGGACCGCATCCGGGCGGCGCAGGCGTTCGGCATGCTCAGCGACCCCGTCGTGATGTTCGCCGACCTGCCGGCGGAGATGCTGCGCCCGGCCGTGCTGGCCGGGGTCGAACGCCTGCTGGAGGAGCGTCCCGAGCCGGCGGCGCGGGACGCGCGCCGCCGCGGCAGGCCGGGGGCGATGACGCCGGAGGCGGTCGAGCGGGCCAGGCGCATGCACGACTCGGGCCGGCACACGGCCGCCGAGATCGCCCGCACCCTCGGCGTCTCCCGCGCCACCCTCTACCGCCACCTGTCCGCTTAATATTGAGACACTTTATGAGACATTTTCGAGACGACCGCGGGTGACGGTCGCGGGCACAGCAGGGGAATCCTCCGCGCACGGGCGTTAAATTCGGTGGTGTCCAGATATCTGGCGAAGCTACTGTTGCTGCAGGTCAGCGAGTGGGCGGTTGCCGGCGCGCTGTCCCTGCGGACCCGCGGCTCATCCGTTCGGAATCGACCGACGGCGAGGCGATGGTCACCACTGGCGCCGTCCTTACGCCCCAGACGATCGCGAGCCGTGGGTCCCTCAGCGCCCGGCGAAGCCGTCGAGGGCGGCGGACAGCTCCTTGGAGAGCGTGCCGCTGCCGGTGTGCCCCGAGTCGTCCACGACGACCAGCTTCGCGTCCGGCCAGGCCCTGGCCAGCTCCCAGGCCGTCACGAGCGGGCCGCCCAGATCGAGCCGGCCGTGGATCAGCACGCCGGGGATCCCGGCCAGCCGCCCCGCCTCCCGCAGCAGCACGCCCTCCTCCAGCCAGGCGGCGTTGGAGAAGTAGTGGGAGCAGATCCGGACGAGCGCCAGCACCGCCTCGGGCGGGCGGTCGCTGTAGGCGTTGGGCTTGCCGTTGGGCTCCATGGAGATCACCGCGTCCTCCCAGGTGACCCAGTCCCTGGCCGCCTTCGCGCGGACCTCGGGGTCGGGGTCGGCCATGAGCCGCGAGTACGCCGCCAGCAGCGCGAAGGTGTCGCCGTCGCGGTCGGCCTCCGGGACGCCCTGCCTGAAGCGCTCCCACTCCTCCGGGAAGAACTGCCCCACGCCGCGGTAGAGCCAGTCGATCTCGGAGCGGCGCGTGGTCGTGACGGCCACGATGACCATCTCCGACACGCGCTCCGGATGCGCCTCGGCGTAGGCCAGCATCAGCGTCGAGCCCCACGAGCCGCCGTACAGCAGCCACCTGTCGATGCCGAGGTGCTCGCGCAGCCGCTCCATGTCGGCGACGAGGTGGTGGGTCGTGTTGGTGCTCAGGTCGACGGACGGGTCGCTGGCATGCGGGCGGCTGCGACCGCAGTTTCGCTGGTCGAACAGGACGACCCGGTAGCGCTCCGGGTCGAAGAGACGGCGCACCCCCGTCTTGCACCCCGAGCCGGGGCCGCCGTGGACGACGAGCGCGGGCTTCCCCTCCGGGTTGCCGCAGACCTCCCAGTAGACGAGGTTGCCGTCACCGGTGTCGAGCAGACCGTGGTCGTACGGCTCGATGGGGGGATACATGTGATGATCTTATCGAGCCGGCCGCGGTGGCCCGGTGGACCACCGCGGCCGTTCGGTCAGGCGACCTTGGACGGGGAAGCCGCCCAGGTGTTACACGAGCCGGGGTCGCCGGCGGCGAATCCGCGCTTGAGCCAGTAGCGCGCCGAGGCGTTGCTGCCGTACTCGCGGATGGTGTCGGGGTCGTCGCTCTGCATGAGCCGGACGAGGACGTTCCAGTCGCTCAGGTTCCTGCCCTCGATCGGCCAGACGCTCTTGATGAAGGCGGCCCCGAAGCATTCGGTCTGCAGGCTCTCGCGACGCTCCTGCTCGGCCAACTCCGCCTTTTTACCGTAGGGCAATTTATCGTAGGCTTTGGCGATTCCGACCAATTTCTGCACGTGGTAGCCGTACATGGAGGCCGCCGTGTCGAACAGCCAGAGGTCGTCCGGATCCTCCAGCCAGTCCTTACCGAGCTGGAAGACCAGCGTTTCGGTGCGGTCGCAGTACCAGGCCTGGGAATTCTGCTTTCCGATGTCGAAGCCGCAGTACTTCTTCGGAATCCGGTCCATGTGCCGGACCTTGACCGGCCGGTAGGTCAGGCCGGCACTCGTGAGGTGCTGCTCCCAAGTGGTTCCCAGGCAGGCGACGATCGCGTCGAGATAGGCGCGGGCCTGCTTGCGATTGTTCGGCTTGAGCGCCGGCTCGACGCAGGTGGTCGTCGGCAGTGCGCCCGCTTCATAGAGCGGGTTGGCGGTTAGTTGGTCGGATTTGACGGGGTATGCAGCCGCCTGGGCGGTCCCCGATAAGGGCATCACGAGGGCGCCCATCAGCGCCGCGAACATGCGAAGTTTCACGAGTTGCGAGAATAGGACCTCACGGTAAAGAGGGCTAGATACAACTATGAAGTAATTCAACCATCACTAAGGGTAATGATCTCTGCGGATAACCTGAATACCATCCGCAGGGAGCACCATGTACAAGCACGCCATCGCCGCATTCGCCGCGACCTCCGGCCTGCTGCTGGCCGCCGGGCCGGCGGCCGCGGAAGAGGGAACCGCGAAGACGGTCTCGTGCGGCGACAACGGCCTCTTCAGCTACGACAGGCCGCTCGCGCCCCTGGCCGCGGGCGCCAGGGACAACGTCGGGGCAGTGTCCGAATCGATCTACTACAGCACGGCGCTCGGTCCGTCGTGGTCCAGCCGCACGAGCTACCTGGGCAGCCCGAAGTCGTACGTGTCGTACGACGAGGACCTGGTCCGCCGCTGGCTCGACCAGGTGAGGGCGTGCGGCAGCACGAACTCGACGGGCGTTCCCACGTACAAGACGGGCGGCGTCGTCGGCCTGGTCAACGGCCTGTTCGCCCCCGTCCCCGCGCAGCCGTGCACGACGCCGGTCGCCGCGGGGTCGCTGCTGACCTCCATCGGCGTCACGCAGCTGTTCGACCGGGTCTGGACGGGCACGGTGCCCTGCGTCGCGATGAGCAGCACCGAGAACTGGGCGAGCGCCGAGAACTGGACCAGCGGCGAGACCTCGCTGAGCAGCGCGAACTGGGCGAACACCGAGAACTGGATCAGCGTCGAGGGCCCGGCCGTCCAGGTCACGGGGAACAACTCGTCGCTCCTGGACACCCTCGGGGTCACGACGCTGCTCAACCAGGTCCTGCGCAACTGACCCGCCGCTGATCTCGTCGTCAGGGCGACGGGGCGAAGGGACCTTTCTTCGCGGACGGCAGGCGTGGCGCGACAACGCGCCGTTCCCGGCCGTCGCCCTGATCGGGCGTGACGACGCCGCAGAGGAGTTCACCATGCCGTACGCCGGCGCGCGCGACGTACCCGGGTTCACCGGATGGCGCCGGCGGACGGCGAGCGGCGGACGGCGAGCGGCGGACGGCGAGCGGCGGCTCCGGCGGCTCTAGCCGCTGAAGCGGCGCAGGTCGCCGCTGAGCGCGGCCCCGGCGGCGGTGAGCAGCAGCAACCCGCCGACGAGCACGAGCGAGCCCGCCCCGCCCAGAGCCGTCGCCAGCGCGCCGCCGAGCACGGGCCCGAGGGGCGAGAGCCCGAACCCGGCCGTGCTCAGGACGGCGTCCACCCGGCCGAGCAGTTCCTCGGGGGCCATTCGCGTGATCACCACGCTCGTCACCACGTTGAACGCGGGAGTCGTGAGGCTGAACAGCGCCAGCGGCCCCATCGGCCACCACGGCCCGAACGGCAGGGCCATCGCCATGATCGAGACCCCGAAGACGGCGGCGAAGACGACAGTCAGCCTCCCCGGCGGCAGCAGCCCGCCGACCCGCACGGACAGCAGCGCCCCGACCAGCCCGCCGATCCCCAGCCCGGCCAGCACCGTCCCGGTGTTCAGCGCCCCGCCGCCGCGCTCGCCGACCAGCACGATCAAGGGGATCAAGAACGCGGAGCCCAGCAGATTGAGCATCATCACCGCTGCGCAGACCTCCCGCAGCCCCTTCTGCCGCCACAGCCAGGCGACCGCCTCCCCCGTGTCCCTGCGCATGCTCCGCCGGCCGGTCCGCTCGCTCCTGGGCCGCCGCGGCACCTTCGCCCCGGCCGCGCACACCATGGCGACGAGGAACGTGACCGCGTCCACGACAAACGGCACAGCCCGCCCGAACCCGTACAGCAGCGCGCCGAGCGGCGGCCCGATCAGCCTGGCCGCGTGATTGCGGGCCTCCTCCTGCGCGTATGCGTTCGGCAACTGCTCCACCGGAACGACCCCGCGGATCGCCGTCGTCCGCGCCGGCCCGAGGAAGGCGGCGCATCCTCCGTCGATGACCGCGACCACGACGAAGTGCCAGATGAGCGCCCGATCCGCGAGGATCAGCGCGGCCAGGACCGCCGCGTTGACCGTCTGGAGCGCCTGGCCGGCGATCAGCGTGCGCCGCCGGTCCCACCGATCCACCCAGACGCCGGCGGGCACCTGCGCCACGACGGACGCGGCCGTACGCGCGCCCGCGACGACCCCCGCCCACCCCGGCGATCCGGTGAGCGCCAGCACGAGCAGCGGCGTCGCCAGCTTCGTCAGCTCCATGCCCACCTGGGAGACGGCACTGCCGACCCAGAGCAATTGGAACTGCTTGTTCCTGCGCAACGGCCCGGCATCAAGCACAAGACCCCCCAATCCCCCCACCAAGCGGAACTCACCATGGTGCCACCGCCCACCCGTGGGGACTTGGGGGTCAGCTCAGAATGCCGTCACAGGATTACGGCTGCTCGCGTCGAGTCGGTGGTCGGCGATGTGGTGACGTTCACCGAGACGGCCAGCGGCCGCGGCGGCTCTGACGCCGTCGTCAGTCCCGGACGCGCGTGGACCAGACGATCGCGTACGCGACCGCCAGAAGCCCGAGGACGCGGGTGGTGTCGGTCATGCCGATGGCCGCGGTCATGGGGGCGACCGCGAGTGTCGACACGCCCTGGAGCGCCGACGAGAGGCTGAAGACGAGCACCATGACGCGTCCCCGGAGGTGATCGGGCGTCGCCAGTTGCAGGCCGTTGAGGGCGAGGATCGCGCACGCGCCCACCCCGAGGTGGCCGGCCAGGGCGGCGGCCATGCCCGGGCCGAGTCCGGAGACGTGGGCGAGGACCAGGTATCCGAGCCCGAAGACGGCCAGGGCCGCCGCGGCCACGTACAGCCGTCGACGGGCCGAGCCGCCCGCGAGCCGCCTGCCCGCGAAAGGGCCGCCCGCGAGCCACCTGCCCGCGAAGGGGCCGAGCACGGCGCCGAGCCCCTGCGCCAGGTACAGGGCGCCGACGCCCGCGTCGCCGACGTGGAAGCGGTCGAGGGCATAGACGGGCAGGAGCCCGACCATTCCGTAGCAGAGCCGGAGCCCCGCGGTCAGCCACAGCCAGGCGGCGGCCACCGGGGTGGCCCGCAGGAACCGCCAGAGCTCGGCGGTGTCGGCCCGGATCCGCAGCCGGCGCGTCGACACGGCGCTGGAGAACGACCGCTTGATCCGCGCGACGAGCAAGGCGGAGAGGACGAACGAGGCGGCGTCGACGACGAGCGTGGCCGAGGGGCCCCAGGCGGCGGTGACCACGCCCCCGAGCCCCGCCCCGACCAGCAGGCCGGCCGAGTACAGGCTGCCGAGCGCGGTCTGGGCCACTGACAGGTCCTTGCCGGAGACGAGGTTGGGCAGCGCCGCCTCGGGGATGGGCCCGGCCACCGCGGCGAACACCGACAGAACGGCCAGGCAGACCAGAGCCGCTGCCACCGAGCCGGTGTGGAAGGCGACCAGCAGGCCGGCGACCGGGACCACCGAGCCCAGGTCGCAGGCGATCCGAAGACGCCGCCGGTCGAAGCGATCGGTGAGCGGGCCGATCACCGGGAACAGCAGCACTCCGGGAAGGGAGTTGATCGCGAACAGCAGCGCCGTCCACCCCGGCGAGCCGGTGCTGTGGTAGACGAAACCGCTCAACGCGACGAAGGCGAACCAGTCGCCCGTCAGGCTCAGCGCACAGGCGCCGAGGAGGCGCCGGAAATCGGGGTTGGCGCGCACCAGCGCGAAGAGGTTGCCGGAAGGCCGGCGGCATGCAGAGAACACTCGGTGACTCCAGCGGTGTCGGAAAAGGGCGACGTCGTCGGCTCCGCGGGGGCGCGGGCTGCCGGACATGTGCTGGTCAGTCACAAAGGTGCTGCATGGCAGCATGGTAGATCACCGTCGGGCGGGCCTGCCCGCCCGACGGTGATCACCTGGTCTCGCAGGACTTCGGCAGAAGGGGCCGCTGCGCGGTCCACCCCGTCTCGGGCGTGCGCGCGGTGTAGATCAGGATGTCGCCCCCGGAGCTCCCCGGCGCGTAGCCGGCCCGGGACAGCATGGCGCCGGTCCGCGGGTCCAGGAACTCATGCGTGTACGAGGGAGATCCCGTGTCACGGGTGAAGGTGACGGACAACGCCTGCCTGCCCAGCGGATCGGTCGCCATGCCATGCACCGTGGTGCCGGGCAGCTCGGCCAGCAGGCGCAGGATCGCGGCACCCCCGCGAGCGGGCCGGTGAAACGCGCGGCGTCCACCCGATCGAGGACCCGATCCAGCACCGGGTCCCCGTGACCGTCCCAGTCACGCTCCGCCGCGCAACGCCACGAGGAAGACCTCGGCGGCCAGGTCGTCGGCGTCGTCCGCGGGCAGGCGGCGAGCGATGTATCGGTGGATCTCAGCGAAATAGCGGTCGAAGAGACCAGGGACCACCAGCCGATCCGTCCCGTTACGCGTGTTGTACACGATCACACCCGTTCTTGCCGCAAGGGAGGGAATGCTTTCACGCTCGCCGGAACACCTCTGGGCCCGGCGCGGTCGTACACCGCGGCCCGGTTTCGCGGGCGGGATGAAAGTTTCACCGGCGGTTCGGGCCTGTGGTGAATCCCTGGCCAGCGGCGATGCTTTCCGGGTCAGCGGGGTTGCAGTGACGCATTGACGGGGGGAAAGCGCTTTCCTACTGTGGCCATCGGTTTCGCCCGCGCCACCGTACCGACCCCATGGAGAACGATGATGCGCCTGAAAGCCGTCCTCACCTGCGCCGGCCTGTTAGCCGGTGTGTTCGTCGCACTGTCACCGACCGCCGCACAGGCCGCCCCGACGCGGTACGAGGCGGAGAGCTCGCCCGCGGTCTGCACCGGCACCATCGACAGCAACTGGTCCGGATACTCGGGCAGCGGATTCTGCAACGCCAACAACGCCATCGGCGCCGGCGCCCAGTTCACCGTCAACGCCGGCGCGGCCGGGACGGCGACGGTGGGCGTGCGGTTCGCGAACGGCACCACGACCGCCCGGCCCGCCGACCTGATCGTCAACGGCTCGACCGTCCAGAACGTCTCGTACGAGGGCACCGCCACGTGGGACACCTGGGTCACCAAGACGCTCACCGTGACGCTGAGGTCGGGCAGCAACACCATCCAGCTCAACCCGACCACCGCGAACGGCCTGCCCAACGTCGACTACATCGACGTCGAAGCGGGCACGACTCCCCCGCCGTCGGGTGCCACGCTGTACGTGGCGCCGAACGGCAGGGACGGCGCGACCGGGACGCAGTCGGACCCGACGACCCTCACCTCGGCGATCACCCGGATCGCCGCCGGCGGGACGATCTACGTCCGCGGCGGGACCTACAACTTCTCGTCGACGGTCACCATCGCGGCGGGCAACAACGGCACCTCGAGCGCCCGCAAGAAGCTGTCCGCCTACCCGGGCGAGACCCCGATCCTGAACTTCTCGGCCCAGAGCGAGGACTCGGCCAACCGCGGCCTCGCCCTGAACGGGTCGTACTGGCACGTCTACGGCATCATCGTCGAACGCGCCGGCGACAACGGGATCTTCGTGGGCGGCAGCAACAACATCATCGAGCGCACGGAGACGCGCTTCAACCGTGACACCGGGCTGCAGCTCTCGCGGATCGCCTCGGACACCCCCCGCGATCAGTGGCCGGCCAACAACCTCATCCTGAGCGCGCTGTCGCACGACAACGCCGACTCCGACGGCGAGGACGCCGACGGCTTCGCCGCCAAGCTCACCGTCGGCTCCGGCAACGTCTTCCGCTACTGCGTGTCGCGCAACAACATCGACGACGGCTGGGACCTCTACACCAAGACGGACACGGGAGCCATCGGCGCGGTGACCATCGAGGACTCGCTGTCGTACAACAACGGCACCCTCAGCAACGGCGGCCAGGCCGGCAACGGTGACCGCAACGGCTACAAGCTCGGTGGCGAGGACATCGCGGTCAACCACACCATCCGGCGCAACATCGCGTACCGCAACGGCAAGCACGGGTTCACCTACAACCGCAACCCCGGCACGATGTCGGTGTCGGACAACGTCAGCATCGACAACACCGAGCGCAACTTCTCGTTCGACGCCGGCACCTCGGTGTTCCGCAACAACGTCTCGTGCCGCAGCGGCAGCGGCACCAACGACCGGATCGTCGGCAACTCCGACAGCTCGAACCAGTTCTGGTCCGGCTCGAACGGGTCCCGCTGCTCCTCCTACAGCGGCACCCTGAACTGGTCGTTCGCCTCGGACGGCCGCCTCGTCGTGACCTTCGGCGGCGTTCCGGTGACGCCGTAACGAACCCCGTCACCGGCCGGGCCGGGCGAGCACGCCGCCGTGCTCGCCCGGCCCGCGCCGCGTCAGAGCGACGTGGCGTCGATCGGGAGACTCGTCAGTACGCGGGCGTCGGGCACCGAGCCCGTCAGCGGAGTGCTGTCGTGGTACCTGAGCTCGTAGACCCGCTCCACGAACCTCCAGCCGTCCGGGATGCGCCGGTAGCGGTCGTGGTAGATGGCGTAGTTCAGGTGCGAGCTGCCGTCGCGGAAGCGCCCGAACTCCGCGACGTACGCGCGGCCGGCCGCGGTGTCACCCTGAAGCTGGATCGTGCCCGGGTGCACGGTCTGCACGATGTACTCCCAGAGACCCCGTAACCGCTCGATCCCGGCACGGATCTCCTCCCGGCCGACGATCTCTACGCCGACGTGGGGAATCCGCCACGCGCCGTCCGGGGTGAACAGCGACGCGAGCCGGTCGTAGTCGCGCATCATTCCCGCGTCGGTGAACTCGCCGCGCAGCGCTTCGATCTCGAAACGATCTGCGATGGCCTGCAGGTCGCTCATAGGTTTCCTCCCTGGTCACATTTGGTGGACTTCGCGGGTCTACTGGTACGACACCCCGCGAGGAAGGAACGTGACACGGTGGATGAGCGCGAGTGGCTGGCGGAGCGTTTCGAGGAGCACCGGGCCCGGCTGCGAGCGGTCGCCTATCGGATGCTCGGTTCGCTGAGCGAGGCCGATGACGCCGTACAGGAATCCTGGCTGCGGCTCAGCCGGACGGACCACAGCAACCTGGACAATCTCGCCGCGTGGCTGACCACGGTGGTGGCGCGGGTGTGCCTGAACATGCTGCGCTCGCGCGAGCAGCGGCGCGAGGAGCCTCTTGAGGCGCGGATGCCCGATCCGATCATCAGCGGCGCGGACGGCGGCGGTCCCGAGGAGGAGGCGCTGCTGGCGAACTCGGTCGGGCTGGCGCTGCTGGTGGTGCTCGACACGCTGACGCCCGCCGAACGGCTCGCCTTCGTGCTGCATGACATGTTCGCGGTGCCGTTCGACGAGATCGCCCCCATGATCGACCGCACTCCGGTCGCGGCCAGGCAGCTCGCCAGCCGCGCCCGCCGCCGGGTGCAGGGCCAGGCTCCCACCCCCGACCCCGATCTCGCCCGGCAGCGCGAGGTCGTCGACGCGTTCTTCGCCGCCGCCCGTGACGGCGACTTCGACGCGCTCGTCGCCGTCCTCGACCCCGACGTGGTGCTGCGGGGCGACCCCGGCCTGCCCTCGGGCCGGACCGTCACGGTCCGCGGCGCGCAGGCCGTGGCCGCGCGGGCGCTCACGTACACCCGGGTCGCCCCGTTCGCGCGACCGGCGCTGGTCAACGGGGTCGCCGGAGTCGTGGCCGTCGTGGACGGGCAGGTGTTCTCGGTCATGGCCTTCACCGTCACCCGCGGGAGGATCGTCGCCATCGACGTGCTCAGGAACCCCGAGCGCCTCGCCGAGGTCGACCCGACGGTCCTCGACTGATCCGCCGCCGGTCACACCCGAAGTCGACCCGACGGTCCTCGACCGATCCGCCGCCGGTCACATCCTCCGATCGGCCCGGGTCATAGAGGCGACCCGGCACCGAGCACGAGGAGAGGCTTGACCATGACGCAGCAGACCATCGCCCCCGGGCGCTACCGGATAGACCCGCGCACCGCCTCCGTACGGTTCACGATCAAGGAATTCTTCGGCCTCAACACCGTGCGCGGGACGTTGGCGGTGCGCGAGGGCGAGATCACCGTCGCCGAGGATCCGGCACGCTCCGCCGTTCACGTCGCCGTCGACGCCGCCAGCCTCACCACCGGCCGGCCGCGCCGGGACCGCGACGTGATCTCGCGCCGCTTTCTCGACGTGGCCCGGTGCCCCGAGCTGACCTTCGCCAGCCGGACGATCGCTCCGACCGGCGCGGGCAGCGCCGCGATGGCCGGGATCATGACCGTACGGGGAGTCGCCCAGGAGGTGCGCTTCGAGGTGACCGAGTCCCGATCGTCCGGCGGGGAGTGGCGCCTGGTGGCTCGCGCCAGGATCGACCGGACCGCCTTCGGCGTGCGGGCCGCGGTGCCGTTCGTCGACCGGTTCGTCGACGTCGAAGTGGAGATCACACCTGGGGTGACGCTCTAGCGTCGGGCGCCGCCCACGGGAGGGCCGGGCATGGGGCGCGCGCGTGGCCGGCGCATCAGCAGGACCGCGCCCAGCACGAACAGCAGCCCCACTCCGGCGGCCGTGCCTCCCACGGCCACGTAGGTCATGTCGATCGGCGGGTTGGAGGTCGGCGCGGCGACCGGCCCGCCGCCGAAGTGCTCCTTCCCCTTGTACGGGGCGGCCGCGATCTTGGCGTCCTTGGCCGCGCCCGCCGCCCGCACCGCCGCCGCCGCGTCGATCAGCCCGAAGCCGAGGAACACGTTGTAGCCCGACGGCGGCTTCCTGGCGGTCCGCACCAGGATGTCGCGCACCTGCCGGGGCGTCAGGTCGGGATTGCGGGACAACATCAGCGCCGCCGTGCCCGCCGCGAGCGCGCAGGCGGGGGAGGTGCCGTCGCCGGCCCGATAGCCGCCGCCGTTGTCCGCGGCGTAGATGTCCACGCCGGGCGCGCTGATCGTGTTGTACGTGTGCACCTGGGAGAACTTCGCCCGCACGCCGCCGGGCCCCGTCGCCGCCACCGCGATCACTCCCGGGTAGGCGGCCGGGTAGGAGACGACGTTGTTCGCGTCGACCTCCAGCGGGTCGGTGGATCCGCCGTTGCCCGCGCTGGCCAGCAGGATGGTCCCCTTGCCGAGGGCGTAGTCGACGGCCGCGGCCGTGGTCTCGTCGTAGCCGCTGCCCAGGCCCCACTCGTCGGTGCCGAGGGACATGGAGATCACCCGGGCGCCCTTGTCGACGGCGTACCGGATGCCCTTGGCCAGCGCGGTGCCCGCTTTGACGCTCTCCTTGTCGGCGGCGATCTGCCCGGACTTGGCGGCGGCCTCCGCGCGCTTGCGCGCCGGGTCCTCCCGGTCCCAGATCACGCGTACCGAGAGCACCCGCGACTGGGGGGCGACCCGCAGCACGCTGGAGGCCATCGCGGTGCCGTGCTCGCCCCAGAACGACTGTCCGGGCCGGGCGCCGCCGCCGATGAAGTCGGGGCCGTTCGTCACCCGTCCGCGGAACTCCGGATGGCTCTTCACGACCCCGGTGTCCAGGACCGCGACGGTGATCCCCTTGCCCTGTCCGAGCCGCTGCGCGGCGGCCACCTTCATGGCCTGCTGTTCCCAGCCCCGCGGCGCCTCGGCCACGGCCGGCGCTGCGGTGGCCGCGACCAGCCCCGCGACCAGTGCGGTCGCGCAGGTCAACCTGCGGATCATGCCCCTACCTTCCGGGTCTCGGCGTACAGCCGAGTGGCCAGGCTTTCCGCGAGCCCTTGGGCGGTGTACGCCCACGCGTCGCGGTCCTCCCGCTGCGGGAAATCCCTCCTGCCCCACGGTTCGGGCAGCCGCCCGGGCCTGCGGCCGTCCGCCGGTCCCGTGGTGACCGCCACGAACATGGGCGCGTCCCCGACGATCCGCCCGCCGTTCCCGGTGCGCGCGGAGTCGTTCCACCGGGTGCCGGGCGCGGCCAGAGCGCGGACCGCGTGGTCCGGCTTCCGCTGCGCCTCACGGACGATGCCCTCCAGATCGGCGCCGGAGCCCAGGGCGCGGAACGCGACCAGGGCCACCGTGGCGGCCGTCCCTCCGGTGTCGTCCACGTACGTGGCGCGCAGGGTCGCGACGCAGCCCTGCTTCGCGGCCACCCGGGCCAGCTCGCCGGAGAGCCCCGCCCGGCAGGACGTGTCGGTGGAGATCGCGGCCCTGGTCCAGCCGCGCTCGTCGTTCGGGGAGGTGTAGCCCTTGTCGGGGTGCTCCCGGCCGAGCTGCGGCGGGAACAGCATCTCGACGGGCACGTTGCGCCACAGCTCCCTGGAGTACTCCGGGTTGTGGATGACCTGCCGGCTGTTGGAGTAGGCGTGCGCGATGAGCGCGCCACCGCCGAGCACGGCGAGCAGCCCGAACCCCGCGATGACCAACCCCAAGACGACCCGCCAGGCACTGCGCCGGGGTCGCTCCGGCGGGTACGGGTACGGCTCCGGCGCGGGCGGCTGCCCGGGTGCGTACGGGTGGGGAGGCCCGGGGAACGGCTGAGGGGGATGGGACCCCGGCCCGGAGCCGGACGGGGGGTACATCATCGTCTCTCCTGTCGTGCGAGCCGGCCGATCGGGGAGAGGCGCACGGTTCCGTTTGAACCCCTCTGATCGATTTGCGCCATCTGACCCTATCGGTCTGACAGCCGCCTCGCGCCCACCCGTGAGGCGTCGACGACTGTGCGTGACCTAGACCTTCGAGCTCGCGTTCGTCAGGCGAAGAACCGCGTCAGGTGTTCGACGACGAGCTCGGGCTGCTCCTCGGGGAGGTTGTGGCCGCTGTCCGGCACGAGCACCACCTCCCGGGCTTCTCGCCGTCGTGTTCGGCTCGCCTCAGGAGTGAGCCGCGTTTGCCTTGACACTGACGTCAGGGATGTAGCGTGACCGCGAATTCCGACCCTGAGGATGACGATGAAATTCGCGATCAGCTACTCGACGGCCGACGGGCTCGACCCCGACAGGCTCGTCGCCTTCGCCCGCGATGCTGAGGAGTGCGGCTTCGAGGGGCTGTACCTGCCCGAGCACGTCGTGCTGTATCCCGGCGCCACGCTCGGCCCGTTCGCGTTCCCGCCGTCCCTGCCCTACCCCGATCCGCTCGACTGCCTGGCCTTCGTCGCGGCGGCCACCCGGCGCATCCTGCTCGGCACCGCCGTGCTGCTGCTGCCGTACCACCACCCCGTGGTCCTGGCCAAGCGCCTGGCGACCATCGACGTGCTGTCCAAGGGACGGATGCGGCTGCTCACCGTGGGGCTGGGCACGCTGCCCGGCGAGGCCAGGGCGATCGGAGTCGACTTCGGCACCCGCGGACGACGTACCGACGAGGCCATCGACGTGCTGCGGCTGCTGTGGGAAGGCGACGAGAAGGGCGTCAGCTTCGACGGCGAGTTCTTCGGCTTCGACGACGTGACCAGCTACCCGAAGCCGCACTCCGCCACCCACCTGCCGATCCACATCGGCGGGTCGAGCAGGGTGGCCGCCCGGCGCGCCGGTCGGCGCGGCGACGGCTACTTCCCCGGCGGGCGGCTCACCCCGGAGGAACGCGCGACCCAATGGGAGCTGGCCCGAACCGCCGCCGCGGAGGCCGGCCGCGACCCCGGCGCGCTTGAGTACACCCGATGGGGGTCGATCGACCTGTCCGCCGAACAGGTCGAGGCCCTCGCCGCGCAAGGCGTGACCCGCCTCGTGGTCAGCCCCGCCTCGGCGGAACCGGAACAGCAGCGCGCCGAGATGTCCGCGTTCGCCGAGCGGTTCGCCCTCGACAGCGCCGGCTGACCCCTGAACCGCCCGCCGCCGGCCGGGGTCGGGCACGCGCGCACCGAGAACTTCCATGAAGACTTTGGATGCGGAGATCGCTCAGTTGGTTCTGCGAAACCGGCGTGCTTTTTCGCACATCCTGACAATCTTGACGATGCCGAGCGTGGTCACCCTAGGATCACGGCCCATGATCCTGACTGTCGCGCTCAGCGCCTCCCTCGCCCTGACCGGTTCGCCCGCTCATGTCGCCACCAAGCCGGTGACGTTCCAGGGGTTCACCCTCCAGGTCCCCGCCCAGTGGCAGGTCAAGAAGGAGGGCGTCAACCTGCGGGTCGTCACCGGCGCCTGCTCTCCCCGGGCCGCCGAGTGCAAGAGCTTCCTGCTGGGCGGCCCCCAGGCGGTCAAGTACGCGTCCGAGGGCAGCTCGTACCGGCCTGACCAGCCCTATCACCCCAGCAGCGGCGTGACCGAGTGCATACCGATGAAGAAGTACGGCAGCGGGCAGGCCACCCGCGTCAAGACCTCCAAGGCGGCGTTCGGGGCCGGACAGCAGGCGCGGTTCACCGAGTGGAAGGTGTCCTGCCACGGCAGCAAGCAGAACGTCGCCTCTTACATCCAGCGCGTCTGGTACGTGAAGGCCAAAAAGGTGATCGTCGTCGACCACTGGAAGACGCCGGGTCTGGGCGCCATCCTCAGCAAGGCCGTGTGGGGGTGACTGACCCCGTCATGAGACGGGTTCCGTGCCGCCGCTTTCCGCGGCGCGCTCGATCGCCGCGAGAACCCGGTGATGGCGCGCGGCGGCGTGGAAGTCGGGGGACGCGGGGCGCCCCCCGGTGAACGCCGGGGCGATCTCCCGGTAGAGCGCCGCCACGTTGGCCACCGGTCCGGCCGCCGGGTCGAAGGGGACCGTGCGGTACGCGTCGGGGACGGCGAGGCTCCCGCTCTCCCCGTACACCGCGACCGAGGCGGTGGCACCGCCGTCGAGAAATCCATGGAGCAGCACCTGGCCGGGCACCCGGTTGGCGGCTGCCTGAACGTGAACACCGTCCAGGCGTGCGGTCCCGACGCCGCCCCCGTCCGCGAGCTGGCGCGGGCCTGTCGCATGGCCGGGGAGACGGCCCTTCGGCGGCGCCTTGAACAGGCCCCCGACCTGCCTCCCGGCCACGAACCGGCCACCCTGGCCCGGCTCGTCCACACCGTCTCCGACGGCATCGCGGTCCAGGCCGCCGGGGGCCGTACCCGCCAGGAGCTGCGCGAGATCGCCGACCTCGCCCTGCGCGCCCTCTTTCCGGACCGGCCCGGCCCGGCTCAGCCTCGGGCCGGGTCGTAGGGCGCAAGCCACTCAGAACCTCAGGATCGGATGAGCGCGGCCAGGAGGTCGGCGGCCGGGGCCAGCGCGGCCTCGTCCAGGTCGAAGGTCGGCGAATGATGCGGCCCGTACGCCCCGGCACCCACGAGAAGGTATCCGGCGAGTCCGCCGCGTTCCTGGACGTGCCGCATGAACAGCGTCGCGTCGTCGCTCGCGCCCAGGGGCCGCGGTGGCAGCAGGCGCAGGCCGCAGCTCGGGGCGAGGGTCTCGATCCTGCCGAGGAGCGCGCCGTCGGTGGTCGCGCTGGTCGCCCAGCCGGTTCTGGCGATGTCCACCGTGACGCCGTGCATGGCGGCCGCGCCGTGGAGGACGTCGCGGGCACGCCGCTCCAGGTCGTCGTGCTCGGCGGCGCCGTCGGCCCGGACCTCCGCGTCGAGGACGGCGTAGGCGTTGACGATGTTCGCCGCACCGGGTGCGTGCAGGGTCCCGACGTTGACGCGGGTCGTCGCCCGCGCGTAGCGGGGCAGCGCGTGCAGGCCCAGAACGGCGGTCGCCGCCGCCAGCAGGGCGTTGCGGCCCTGTTCCGGCGCTCCGCTGGCGTGGGCGGCGATCCCGGTGAACTCCGCGCGCAGTTTCGAGGTCCCGTACAGCTCGGTCGCGGCCGCGACGCATCCGTCCGGGGTGCCGAAGCCGAGGTGGACCGCCAGCATGACGTCCACGTCGTCAGCGAGCCCGGCGGCCACCATGGGAGCGGCGCCGCGGACCCCCTCCTCGGCGGGCTGGAACAGCAGCCGCACGGTGCCGGGGAAGCTCCTGTCGGACAGCAGGGCCGCCGCCCGCAGCGCGATGGCCACGTGCCCGTCGTGCCCGCAGGCGTGCATCGAGCCGTCGATGCCCGAGCCGAACCCCTGGACCGCGGGGTGGTGGCCGCCGGAGCGGCTCTCCTGGATCGGCAGGGCGTCCATGTCCACCCGCAGGCCGACCAGCGGACCCGGTCGATCGCCCGGCAGCTCCGCGACGAAGGCGGTGTTTCCGTCGCGGAAACGGCGCACCGACGCCGCCGGCACGCCCCGCGCGGCGGCCCGCTGGACGGCGGCGTCGAGCTCCTCGCGGCTCGGCAGACCGGGATGATCGTGCACGTCGACGAGGTCGGGGCCGCCGCGTAGCCGCCAGCCCAGGTCGGACAGCAGGCTCCAGGCGAGGTCCGCGGTCTCGATCTCGAGGAAGCCGATCTCGGGCCGCCGGTGCAGCCGCCGCCGGACGGCGGTCGCGTCCAGCGGGTCCGGCCGCGCCTCGGATCGCCGGTCCGTGCTCACGGAGGTCCCTCGGCGAGGGCTTGGAGGACGGCGGTCGTGAACTGCTCGGTGTTCGCCGTGCCGCCGAGATCGGCGGTGGCGGTCCCCGTACGGAGGACGTGCTCGAAGGCCGACACGAGACTGGCCGCCGCGGCGGCCTCGCCGAGATGGTCCAGCATCATGGCCGCCGCCCACAGGGTGCCGACCGGATTGGCGATGCCCTTGCCGGCGATGTCGGGCGCCGATCCGTGCACCGGCTCGAACATCGACGGGTACGTCTTGGTGGGGTCGAGGTTGGCGCTGGGCGCGACCCCGATCGACCCGGCCAGGGCACCGGCGAGGTCGGAGAGGATGTCGCCGAACA
Organism: Nonomuraea sp. NPDC005650; assembly: GCF_040605375.1. NCBI lineage: Bacteria > Bacillati > Actinomycetota > Actinomycetes > Streptosporangiales > Streptosporangiaceae > Nonomuraea > Nonomuraea sp. NPDC005650. The sequence continues at coordinate 55,623 of NZ_JBEXCR010000005.1, read as the reverse complement.
GGTTGGAGGCGACGATGACGTCGGCGCTCTCCGGCCGCAGCACGAGGCGGGCGGCCAGGGCGTCGATGAGCACCTTCTCCAGCTCCACGCCGCTGCCGGCGGCCACCTCGGCCACCACCTCGTCCCAGAACGGCATCGTGTGGATGATGCCGTTCGACTTCGTCGCCGAGATCAGCCGGCCCGAACGTTCCCGGGCCAGGTCGGAGGCGAAGCGCGCGACCCGTTCGATGCCGGCCCGGGTGAACACCGCCTCCTGGACGGCGAACTCGCCGGGCCGGCCGCGGTTGACCCGGCCGCCGACCTCGCTGTATTCACCCTCGACGTTCTCTCGTACGACGACCAGGTCGATCGGGGCGTCCGAGCGCAACGGCGAATGGATTCCGGGCAGCGACCGGACCGGCCGGAGGTTGACGTACTGCACGAACTCCCGGCGGATGGGGATCAGCAGACCCCACAGGGTGACGTCATCGGGGATGTCCGGCGCTCCGACGGCGCCCAGCAGGATGGCGTCGCCGGAGGCGAGCTGTTCGAGGCCGTCGACGGGCATCATGCGCCCGTGCGCCCGGTGGTGGTCGCACCCCCACGCGCGGTCGCGCCACTCGATGGCGAACCCGAAGGTCTCAGCCAGGCGGTCGACGCAGCGCACGGCGGCGGGGACGACCTCGGTGCCGATGCCGTCACCGGGGACGACGTCGACGACGTGGCGCCGCGTCGTCCCGGTGCCGGTGTATTCCTGGGTAGTCGTGGTCACGACAGCTTCGTGTCCTTCGTGAGCAGGGTGCGCTCCAGCGGGTCGGTCGGCAGGTTCTGGACGTTGTCCGCGACGCCCATGGTGAGGCTCTCGTGGACGAGCGGGACGAAGGCCACGTCGGTGGCCAGCTGGGTGGCGATCTGGCCGTAGAGGGTGTGGCGCTTGGCCGAGTCCGCCGTGCTCCCGGCCTCCTCGACCAGGGCGTCGACCTTCGAGTCGCAGTATCCGGCGAGGTTGAAGCTGCCCTTGCAGGTTTCGTCCGTGCGCAGCATGCTGATGGGCTCGGGCAGGTCGATGAGGTGGTTGCGGGACAGCAGCGTCGCCTGGAAGTTGCCGCTCATGAGGTCGTCCTCGACCGAGGCGTACTCCCCGGTGCGGATCTTCACGGTGATGCCGGCCTCGGCCAGCTGCGCCTGGATCACCTGGGCGAGGTCGGCGAACTCGGGCCGGTCGGAATAGGCGATGAGCTCGAAGTTGAGGGAGGCGGGGTCGATGCCGGCCTCGGTCATCGCGGCCTTGGCGTCCGCGGCGGTTCCCTGCACGGGCTTCAGCTCGGCCGGCGTCCAGGGCTCGTCGGGGGTGAACGGTCCGGCCGCCGCGGTGGCGGTGCCCTCATAGACCGCCTTGACGATGGCGTCGAGTCCGATGGCCTTCTGGATCGCGCGGCGGGCCTCGACCTTGTCGAAGGGGGCCTTGCGGGTGTTGAGGTAGAGGCCGGTGGTGCGGGGCAGCGGCGTCTGCTGCAGCGTGATGTTGTTGTCACCCTTCAGGGTGGTGAGGGTGGTGACGGGGAGGTTGGCGGCCACCGAGACCTCACCGGCTCGCAGCTGGGTGGCGCGGGTGGCGCCGCTCTCGGCGTAGCGGATCTCGGCGCTGCCGAGGGCGACGGCCCCGCCCCAGTAGTCGGCGTTGGCGGTCAGCGACAGCGACTGGCCGGTTCCGATGCTGGCGATCTTGAACGGTCCGGTGCAGGTGCCGACCGGGTTCGTGGTGCTGCCGGAGAACGCCTCAGGGGCGAGGATCCCGGTGTTGGGGACGCTGACCCGGAGCGGCAGGAAATGGTCCTCCTCGGGCGTGTCGATCCGTACGGTCCGGTCGTCGACGGCGGTGACCGAGGCGATGACGCTGGGGGCGAAGCTGCGCGGCGGCGCCGTGGCCTTCAGCAGCCGGTTGAGATCGTCGGCGACGACCTTGGCGGTGAGCGCGGTGCCGTTCTGGAACTTGGTCTCGCGGATGGTGAACGTCCAGGACTTGGGCGCCGTCTGCTTCCACTCCGTCGCCAGAGCGGGCTGGGCCTGGTTGTCCTTGCCCACGGCCACCAGGGTCTCCAGGCAGCCGGCGCGGGTGAGGGTGAAGGCGTCGTCGGTCTCCAGGGCGTACCCGGAGTCGGGCGCCCACAGGTCGGCGATGACCAGCTTGGAGCTGCCGCTCGCGGTGGGGTCGGGACTGCCGGAGTCGAATGAGCAGCCGACGAGGACGACAAGGGCCGTCGACAAGCTGGCGAGGGTGTTCAGGGTGCGTGCCATGCTGGTGTTCCTCCGAACGTCATTTGGGGGGCGAGCAAGGGAATGGGCACCACGGCATGACCGGTTGACGTTCGTTTGTCCCGGTCGGATGGGCAGCGGACGGATGGTTGCCGGTGAGCGAGCTCAGCTGATGGAGGTCAGCCGGGCCGCGATGACCTTGGGTGCGGTCATCGCCACGACGGCGCTGGTGACGCCTTCCCGGCCGATGCCGCTGCGGTGGAAACCGCCGAACGGCATGGCGTCGATGCGGAAGTCGGAGGTGTCGTTGATCATTACCGCGCCGGCCCGCAGGCGGCGGGCCGTGCGCAGGGCCGCGGTGGTGTCGCGGGTGAAGACCCCGGCCTGCAGGCTGGTGGCCGCGCGGTTGGCCTGGTTCACGGCGTCTTCGAGGTCGGCCACGGCCAGCACGCTGACCACGGGGCCGAAGATTTCGTCGGTGACGATGGGATCGTCGGGGGCGAGGTCGGTGAGGATGGTCGGCTGGTACGTGGCTTCCTGACGGACGGCTCCCGCGCGGACGACCGCGCCGCGGGCGACGGCCTCCTCGACCCGGTGCTCCACGCGCCGCGCGGCCGCCACGTCGATCAGCGGCCCGACGTCGGTGCTCTCGTCATGTTTGCTGCCGACGCTCAGGTGAGCGGTCATGTGGGTCAGGTGGCCGAGCAGTTCGTCGTAGTGCTGGGCGACCACGTAGACCCGCTGCACCGACAGGCAGTTCTGTCCCGCGCACCCGAACGCCCCTTCGGCTATCGCCTGCGCGGTCGCCATCAGGTCCACGCCGTGGTCGACGATGACGGGGTTGGATCCGCCCAGCTCCATCAGCAGGGTCCGGGCGCCGGCCAGGCGGGCCACCTCGTCGGCGGTGCGTACCCCGCCGGTGAAGGAGACGACGTCGACGCCGGGGTGCGACACCAGCTCCCGCCCGGCGGTCGGGCCGCCCGGCAGCACGGCGATCCGGTCGCCGGGCACGCCTGCCTCAAGGAGCAGCTCGGCGAGGGCGAGCGCGGACAGCGGCGTCGCCTCGTGCGGCTTGACCGCGATGACGTTGCCGGCCAGCAGCGCCGGGCCGACCTTGTGCGCCACGAGGTTCAGCGGGTCGTTGAACGGGGTGATGGCGGCGACGACCCCGAGCGGTTCCCTGCTGCTCCACCCGAGCCGGTCCTCGCCACGGGAGGTGTCCTCGAACGGCACGCTGCTGCCCTGCAGGGCGTGCCCCGCGCCGGCGGACAGCTGCAGCGTCTCCGCCGCTCTCGCCACCTCCCGGCGGGCGTCTCTGATCGTCTTGCATCCCTCGGAGCCCACGATGGCGGTGAACCGTTCGGCCTGCTGCCTCAGCAGCTCGGCGGCGCGGTGCAGGGCCTCCCGGCGCCGCCACAGCGGCCAGTCGGCACGGTCGGCGGCGGTGCTGACCCGGAAGGTGTCCACGAGCGCGTCGACGGCCGCGCGTACCTCCGCGGCGGTGCTGTCGGCGACCTCACCGAGGAAGGCGCCGGTTTCAGGGTCGGTGACGACGGTGTGCCGCTCCGTCTCCCGCCAGCGTCCGCCGGCGAACGCCTTGCCGGGTGGGCTCCAGCGGGTGGTGACGGGCAGCGCGCCTGCTTCGGCGGCGCATCCGCTCAAAAGGCTCATGCGCCCTCCTTCGTCGGGCCCATGAGCCTGACAGGGCTGTGTCTAATTGGTCGCTCGCTACGCTCGCTCATACGGGAATCTCCTCAACGACCAGCCGGCTCCTGCTCTCCGCGGAGCGGTGACATCGGACGTGGTGGCCGTTTCCGGCGTCGACGAGGTCGGGTTGCTCGGTGCGGCATTGGTCGGTGGCCAGCGGACAGCGGGTGTTGAAGCGGCAGCCGGGAGGCGGGGAGACGGGGCTGGGCGGCTCGCCCCTCAGCTGGTCCTGCGCACCGGCGTCGATGCGGTGTCCCTGACCGGAATGCAGCAGCGCCAGGGTGTAGGGGTGCAGGGCACCCGTGAAGATGTCGTCGTGCGTGGCCATCTCGACGACCTGCCCGAGGTAGAGAACCGCCACCCGGTCGGCGAGGAACTTGACCACCCTCAGGTCGTGGGAGATGAACAGCATGCTCAGCGCCCGTGAGCGGCGCAGATCGACCAGCAGGTTCAGGATGGTCGCCTGCACCGAGGCGTCCAGGGCCGACACGGGCTCGTCGCAGACGAGCAGCTTGGGCTCCAGCAGGAGGGCTCGGGCGATGACCACCCGCTGCAGTTGGCCGCCGGAGCAGTCGCCCGGCCTCCGCTCCAGGAAGCTGTGGTCCAGGCCGACCTCCGCCAGCGCGGTGGCGACCCGCCGCAGGCGTTCCTGCGGCGTGCCGATGCGGTGCTGCTGCAGCGGGGCGAGCATCGATTCCTGCAACGTCATCCGCGGGTCCAGCGCGGAGTGCGGGTCCTGGAAGACCAGTTGCGCCGCCCGGCGCAGCTGGCGCAGTTGGGCGCCGCGCAGCTTGCCGACCCTCAGGCCGTCGACGTCGATCTGTCCGGAGTCCACCGGTACGAGGCCGAGCAGGAGCCGGGCCAGAGTGCTCTTGCCCGAGCCCGACTCGCCGACCAGCCCCAGCACCTCCCCCGTACGGATGCGCAGGGACACGTCGTCGACGGAGTGCACGTGCGGCCGGCGCCCGAACCCGTTCCGCGACAGCGGATAGTGCTTGGTCACGCGGTCGATGACGGCGATGTCGGAGTTCTGCGCGGGGTCGTTCATGCCGGAACCTGTCGTCGGGGGTCGATCGTGACCCAGCAGCGAGAGCTGCGGTGGGTGCCGCAGCCGGCGAGATCGGGTTCCTCGGTGTCGCAGTGGGAGCCCAGCTCCGTGTCGCCGTCCGCGACGGCGCAGCGCGGGCGGAAGCGGCAGCCGTGGCTGACGGCGCGGGCCGAGGTGGCGTTGCCGGGGATGGTGTGCAGATGGCCGGTGTCGTCGGACTGCAGGGTGGAGCAGCGCAACAGCGCCTGGGTATAGGGGTGCTTGGCGGCGGTGATGATCTCGTCGGCCGGTCCGTCCTCGACGATGCGGCCCGCGTACATGACGGCGATGCGGTCGGCGATGGAGGCGACGGTGGTGACGTCGTGGGAGATGAACAGGACCGACATTCCGGTCTCGACCTGCATGGCGGCGATCAGCCGGAGAATCTGCGCTTCGACGGTGACGTCGAGGGCGGTGGTGGGCTCGTCGGCGATGAGGACGTCCGGGTGGGCGGCCAGCGCCATGGCGATCATGACGCGCTGGGCCATGCCGCCGGACATCTGGTGCGGATGGTCGCCGGCGCGGCGTTCGGGATCGGGGATCCCTACCGCGGCGAGCAGCTCCACGACCCGGCGGCGGGCGGCGTGCCGGCTCATGCCGAGATGCCGTCGCAGCGGCTCGGCGACCTGGCTGCCGACCGTGGCGGTCGGGTCGAGCATGCGCTTGGGCTGCTGGTAGAGCATGGAGATCCGCCGGCCGCGGACGCCGTCCAACGCCCGTGAGGAGGCGGCGAGCAGGTCCAGGTCGCCCAGCCGCAGGCCCTCGGCGTGCATGTGCAACCCGGTCGGCAGCATGCGCAGCACCGAGTGGGCGGTCATGCTCTTGCCCGACCCCGATTCGCCCACCAGGGCCAGCACCTCGCCGGAGTCGAGGGTCAGGCTGATGCGGTCGAGGATGGGCGGGGCCTGTCCGGGCCGCCCTGCGTGAACGGTGAGGTCACGGACCTCCAGACGCGCGCTCATGGCTGCTCCCGGGGATGCGGTGGGGCTTGCTGGTCGTCGCCGTGGTGGAAGCCGTCGGCGTGTTCGTGGAAGATCCGGTCGCGCGGGCCCTGGTGGTGATGCGGGTGGGGGTGCAGGTCGCGCTTGGGCGGTTGGTCCGAGGCCGTCGGCTGGAGCTCGCCGACCTGGGCGAAGTGCCGGTCCAGAAGTGCCATGGCGGCGGGCCTGTCACCGCTGGCGATGACGTGCAGCAGTTGCTCGTGCTCGGCCGCCAGCTTGGAACGGTCGTTGTAGCTGTCGACGATCATCCGGAAACACAGCTGCATCTCGTTGGCGATGAGTCCGTACAGCCGATCCAGCCGGGTGCTGCCGGCGGCATGGACCAGCCGGCGGTGGAAGGCGAGGTCCAGGGCGGCCAGCGCGCTCTCGTCCGCGTGGCCGACGGCGTCCCGCATCCGCGCGACGATCACCTCGAGTTCGGCGACCAGGGCCGCGGAAACCCCCCGGGCGGTGACCCGGCGCAGCGCCTCCCGCTCGATCGCCTGGCGGGCGACGAAGATGTCCTCCAGGTCCTCTCTGGTCAAGGTGGGGACGAAGACCCCCTGGCGGGGGTAGCTGACCAGCAGGCCCTCCTGCACCAGACGCTGCATCGCCTCGCGCAACGGGCCGCGCGAGACCTCGAAGTAGGCCGCCAGCTCGACTTCGTTCATCTGGGTTCCGGGTGAGAACTCCCCGCCGAGGATGCGGTCGCGCAGCAGCCCCGTGACCACCTCCGTCAGCGTCCGCTTCGAGGTCTTGCTCGCCGGGGCCTGATGGCTCATGAGTGTGCTTCTCCGGGTTTGTGTGGTGTTCCCACCGCTCACGTTCTGCAGTCGCGGGAGCGGGTGAGCACTTTCGGTCTGGCCGCCGCGCGGGTGCAGCGGAGCTCCGCAGGTCATGAGGACCGCCCTGCCCGCGCCCGTCGCGTCTCCAGGCCGCGGCCGGTGAGCGTGACGCTGAGAGCGGCGATGAAGATCGCGGCACCGGGTACGAGGACCAGCAGCGGCGCGCGATCGAGGTAGGGGATGGCCTCGGACAACATCGAACCCCAGTCGGAGGACGGAGGCTGGACGCCGAGCCCCAGGAAGGACAGGGCGCCGGCGGTGATGAGCTTGTGGCCGAAGCGCACCGCCGCGTGGGCCAGCAACGGGGGCATGGCGTTGGGAAACAGGTGGCGGCGGATGATGAACCACCCCGAGCACCCCAGAGCCTGGGCCGCTTCGATGAAGTCGCGGCCGTTGAGTTCGAGCGCGACGCCACGGGCCAGCCGGCAGAACGGGGTCCACCCGCCGATGGTCAGGGCGAGCACCAGCGTCAGGTCACCGGTGCCGAGGACCGCGACGAGGAAGAGCGCGACCACCATCTCGGGGAAGGCCAGCAGGATGTCGGTGATGCGCATGACGACGGTGTCGAGCAGACCGCCCCGCCGCGCGCAGACGAACCCCACGAGAGTGCCGGTGACGGCGCAGATCACCAGCGTGACCGAGGCGACGGCGAGAGAGAACCGGCCCCCGTCCAGCAGCCTGCTGAGCACGTCGCGGCCCAGGTGGTCGGTGCCCAGCAGGTGGGCCCCGGAGATGCCTTCGAGACGCGCGACGAGGTCCTGCTGCGCCGGCGGATAGGGCGCCAGCCACGGTGCCAGCAGCAGGAGCGTGGCGATCACGCCGAACAGGATAGACCCGGCCAGCAACGCCGGCGGCCAGGTTCCGCGCCCGCGCCGAGCGGGGGCGGCGGCGGTCTCGACCGGTGACGGCGGAGGGGCGGCGCCGGGTTCGTCGCGACGGGCGTCGTCGCCGAAGACGTCAAGCACGGACACGGCTCGCCCTCGCAGTCGGGTTGATGACGGTGTAAAGGACATCGGTGAGGGTGGTGATGAGCACCGCCAGGGCGACGACCGCCACGACCCCGCCCTGGACGAGCGGGACGTCGTTGTTGATGACCGCGTCGTACATCTGCCGCCCCACCCCGGGGACCGAGAAGATCACCTCGACGACGACCGACCCGCCGAGCAGGCCGGCCAGCCAGACCGCGAACAGGGTCAGGACCGGCAGGACGGAATTGCGCAGCCCATGCCGCAGCATGGTCTGGGCGAAGCTCAGCCCGCGACCGCGGGCGGCGGTGATGTAGGGCGCCTCGAGTACCTCGATCATCGACGAGCGGGCGACCTGGGTGAAGTAACTCATCGGCCGCAGCGCCAGGGTCAGGCAGGGCAGCACCATCGACTCCACCCCCTGCCAGCCGGAGGAGGGCAGGGCGCCGAGCTTCAGGGCGAAGACCAGGACCAGGACCGGGCCCAGCCAGTACTCCGGCACGGCCACGAAAGCCTGCGTGACGCCGGTGATCGCCCCGTCAAGGGTGGTGCCGCGCCGTACCGCGCAGACGGCTCCCAGCGGGACCGCCACCAGCAGGGCGAGCAGGAGGGCGATGACGGCGATCGAGGCGGTGACCGACAGCGCCCGCATCAGCTGAGGGAGAACCTCCGTGCCGTTGGTGAACGACCGGCCGAGATCACCCTGCAGCGCCGAGCCCAGCCAGGACAGGTACTGCTGGAGCAGCGGCCGGTCCAGCCCGTACTCGGCCCGGAGGCGGGCCAGCGACTGCGGGTCCTGGACCAGGTCGCCCACCCGCGCCCGCAGGATCCGCGCGGCCGGGTCGCCGGGCGTGACGTAGGGGATGAGGAACACCAGGAAAGAGGCGACCAGCAGGGTCGTCACGAGGACGGCGAACCGTCTCAGCACGTACAACACTCGGGGACCTCCGGGCCGTCACACGTTCGCGGATCGATCAGCGCACGGCGTCGAGCGCACGGAAGAACGCCCCGGCGGCCGGCAGGAACCAGGGCGGCCCGAAGTGACCCGGGACCGGGGGGAAGGCCAGACCCTTCCAGGGGTTGACCGTGGGGTCGCCGCCGATGACGTCGGCCATGACCTTGCCCATGTGGGTGGCCATCTGGACCCCGTGGCCGCTGTAGCCGACGGAGTAGTGCAACCCGTCCCGCACGCCGGCATGGACCATCTGATCCATCGTCATGTCGACGAGCCCGCCCCAGCAGTAGTCCAGCCGGACGTCACGCAGCGACGGGAACACCTCGGCGACGGCCTTGCGCAGGATCTCGCCGCTCTTGAGGTCCGACTGCGCGTCCGACAGGGCGAATCGGGCCCGCCCGCCGAACAGCAGCCGGTTGTCCGGCGTGGGACGGAAGTAATACAGCAGGTTCTTGGTGTCCGACGCCATCCGCCGGTGCGGCATGAGCTGGGCGACGAGGTCGTCCGGCAGGGGCTCGGTGACGACGATGAAACTGCCTATCGGCACGATGCGGCGGCGCAGCCACGGGGTCAGCGATCCCGTGTACCCGCTGGTGGCGATCAGCACCTCCGAGGCGGTCAGGGCGCCGCGCGTGGTCTGCACCCGATGCCCCTGGCCCTGTCCGATGCGGCGGACGCCGGTTACCGCGGCGTTCTCCGCTATCAGAGCCCCGTGGCCGACGGCGGCGCGGGCCAGCCCCATGACCAGCTTCCCGACGTGGGCGCCCGCCCCGTTCGGGTCGACCTGCGCGCCGTGATAGCGGTCGCTGCCGAGCTCGTCCCGCATGCGGCCCCGGGGGACCAACTGGACCGAGCGGCCGACGAGTTTCTCGATCATCGCCGCCGAACGCTCCAGAGCGGCGTAGTGCGCCGGTTTGGCGGCCAGGGTGAGCTTGCCGGAGCGCACGAAGTCGCAGGCGATCTCCTCGTCGGTGACGATCTTCTCGACGGTGTCGATCGCGTCGTCGTACGCGATGAACATCGCCGTCGCGCGCTCCGCGCCGTACCGCTTGACCGCGGCGGGGAAGGAGATGGCCAGGCCGGTCGTGGCCATGCCGCCGTTGCGGCCCGAGGCACCCCATCCCACGGTGTGCGACTCCAGCACGGCGACGCTGACGCCGCGGCGAGCCAGATGCAGCGCGGTGGACAGGCCGGTCAGCCCGGCACCGATGACCGCGACGTCGACGTGGTCAGGGAGCTCGGTGCGGCGGAAGTCGCCGGCGGGTTCAGCGGTGTCGAGCCAGTAGCTGGTCAGCTTCACGACATCCTCCTTCCGATGTCAGAGACCCAGCACAGCGGGGACGCCGGACAGGTCGGCGGTTTCTGCGTACTGGTAGAAGGGTGTGGAGGGGTCGTAGCCGCGGTTGACGTAGACCTTGTGGGGGATCCGCAGCTCGTGGGCGGGGATCAGGTCGTACCAGATGTGCGAGGAGACGTGCACGATCTCGTCGCGTTCGCAGCCCAGCTGGTCGAGCATGTACTCGAAGGCCTGGTAGCGCGGCTTGTACGCCCTGGCCTGCTCGGCGGTGAACACCTTGTGGAAGGGGGCGCCGAGCTGGTCGACGTTGTGCTGCAGCGTCTCGTCGACGGCGTTGGAGAGGATCACCAGGGGGTAGGCGTCGGCGAGCTTGGCCAGGGCCGGGGGAACGTCCGCATGGGGACCCCAGGTCGGCACGCAGGCCACGATGGCCTCGCCGTCGGAGGGGCGGTAGCCGATGCCCCAGCGTTCGCAGGCTCGTTTGAAGGAGTCCTTGAGCACGTCGGGGTAGAGCTTGAACTCACCGAGAATCTCGTCCATCCGGTACGCGCGGTAGTCCTTGAGGAAGATCGGCATGTCCTCCTCGGAGACGCGGTCGGCGACCAGCGGTTTGACGGTGAGGTTGAGATCAAAGCTGGTCAGCGTCCCGTAGCAATCGAAAGTGATGTATTTAGGGCGCACGCTGGTCAGGTCCACGAGCAGTTCCTCCGGTGGGGGTCGGTCCGGTGGGAGCAGGAGCGTCGGTGGTCGGTCCGGTGAGAGCCGGAGCCCGTCAATGCGAGCGGGCCGCCGGCTGAGCGGCGAGATATCACACCCGGTGCGAGCCGCCCGAGGCGACCGGCCGTGTGGTGTCTGGAACGCTAAGCATCCGATTCTCTGCTGTCAACAATTCTGAGCAGCCTGCTTGTAACGAGTATGTTTCCCCGACTTCTATCGATCTTCATAAGCCGGTTTCGCAACTATCTCCAGGTCTTGGCCCTGGCTTAATTGCCTGTACGCCCTTAGTGCAATCGGGCAGATTGTTGACAACAGTTGACCGCCGCTGGCTGTTGTGGACAAGATGTGATGGCGCGGCAGGCGCCACTCGGCAGCCGGCCGCCCCTCTCCCCGGCCCCGCGACCCCCCGCGCCCCCCTCTCTCCCGGCCCCGCGACTCACCCTCCCGGCCCGCGACTCACCCCCTCGGCCCCGCGACTCACCCTCCGCCGGCATGAACGGACTCTCGATGCGAGCTTCCACGACCCCAGACGATCACGGGCATGGCCACGGCCACGGCCACGGCCACGACCACCCACACGATGACGCCCCCGCCGCCGTGAACAACCACGGGCACGGGCACGATGACACTCCTGCCGCCGTGAACGACCACGGCCACGGGCACGGCCACGGGCACGGACACTCCGATCACGGCCACCACGTAGCCGAGGCGTCGGCCAAGACCGACCACGACACCGACCACGACAGCGACCACGGGCATGGGCACGGACACGGGCATGGCCACGGTCACGGTCACGGCGACGACCATGGCCACGACCACGGGACCGGCCTGTGGGCGAAGATCAAGCACACGCTGATCCCGCACGCCCACGACGCCAACGACGCGATCCAGAGCGCCGAGGAGTCGGCCCAGGACGGGATCCGCACGGCCTGGATCGGGCTGGCCGGCATGATGGCCACCGCGATCGGGCAGATGGTCATCGTCGCGGTGTCCGGGTCGATCGCCCTGCTGGCCGACACCATCCACAACCTGGGCCACGCGGCGACCACGATCCCCCTGATCATCGCCTTCCGGCTGGGCCGGCGCGCGGCGACCAAGAAGTACTCCTATGGTTACCGGCGCGCCGAGGACCTGGTCGGGCTGTTCATCTCCCTGGTCATCGTCGCCTCGATCGTGCTGATCATCTGGGAGTCGATCGACGCGCTGATCAACCCGCACCCGCTGACCAACCTGTGGTGGGTCTTCGCCGCGGGGGCCGTCGGCTTCATCGGCAACGAGATGGTGGCCGTGTACCGCATCCGGACCGGCCGTCGCATCGGCTCCGCCGCGCTGATCGCCGAGGGGCAGCACGCCCGCGCCGACGGATACACCTCGATCGCCGTCATCGCCGGCGTGATCGGGGTGTGGCTCGGGTTCGACCGCGCCGACGCCATCGTCGGACTCTTCATCGCCCTGGCGATCAGCGGCATCCTGGTCAACTCCCTGGTCATCATCATCCGCCGGCTCATGGACGGCGTGGAGCCGGCGACGATCGACCGGATGCGCGCCACCATCGCCGGCGTCTCCGGCGTGGTGAACGTCGGCGAGGTCCGTGCCCGCTGGTCGGGCCACCGCATGGAGGGAGACGCCGAGATCGGCGTCGACTTCGGGCTGAGCGTGATCGAGGCCCACAACGTGGCCGAGAACGTGCAGCACTCCCTGATGCACACGGTGGGCAACCTCGACCGGGTCACCGTCCACGTCCACCCCATCGTCGACGGCGCGATGCCCGACGACCTGCACGAGTTGTCCGCCCACCACGCCTCGAAGCAGGCCCGGGAGGAATACCGGGCCAAGCTCGCCGCGCAGAGCGCGGGCGCGCCGTGACACCCGTGAACGGCTCGCCGGGATGGTCGATCCACCCGCTGAGCGAGCACACCCTGCCCGGCGCGCAGGCGGTGATGCGGCACAGCATCGCCGAGGACTTCGGCGACGCCTACGACCCGCGGATCCACGCCGACGTCGACGATCCCCTGACCCACTACGCCCCGGGGAACGGTCCTTTCCTCCTCGTGGTGACCGACGACGGCACGGGTGAGGTCCTGGCGACGGGCGGGATCCGCAGCGGCCGGCTGAAGCCCGGCCTCACCCCGCACCACGTCGTCGAGCGGTACGAGGACGGCCGGCACGGCCAGCTCGTACGCGTCTACGTCCGCAAGGACGCCCGCCGCCGCGGCATCGCCAGGGCCCTGGTCCACGCGGTTCTCGACCGCGCGGACCAGGAGGGGCACTACCTGGCCATCGCCCTGCACACCTATCGCCACTCCCCCGGCGCCGTCGCCTTCTGGGAGTCCTTCGGCGCCCGGCTCGTCCATGACGACACGCAGGGAGCCAGCGGCGCGGTCTTCTACGACCTGCCGCGCTCCCCGCAGTGACTTCCGCGCAGTCCCCGACCGCACAGGTAAGACAGGAGAACACCATGTACAAGCGTCGTGACGTCTTCATCTTCGTCGCCGAGCCCACCAAGATCGAGGAGGCCCGCACCAGCCTCGTCGACTGGCTGCGCAGCCTCGACGGCCACCCCGGCTACCTCGGGGGCTCGGTTCTGCGTGAGTGCGCCGGGGAGCTCATCCCGAACACGCTGGTGCTGACGCTGGAGTTCGAGAGCACCGAGGCCGCCCGGGCCCTGTGGCCGAAGATCGAGAACACGATCAACCCGCTCTACCCCGACGACAAGTCCGACAAGTCGATGGACCAGGGTGCCGCCTTCTTCACCGGCAAGGAGGACCCCGTGGCGCCGGAGAACCTGAAGTACACCCGTGGCAACGGCCTGGTGGCCCGGATGCTGCACATCCACGCCGAGGTCGTCGAGGACGTCGTGGCCGCCGCCTGACCCTCCCTTCCCCCTGTATTCCCCTCCCCGACGTGATGAGGAGCCTTTCTTGACGAGCACCAGCCTGTGGCATCCGCAGACCGCGATGTCCACCATCGAGGAAACCCTCACGGTCATCGCGTCGGGGCGGGGAGCCTCGGTGCGTACCGAGGACGGCCAGGACCTGCTCGACCTGCCGGCCGGTCTGTGGCACGCCAACATCGGACACGGCCGGACCCGCGTCGCCGACGCCGTCCGTCAGCAGCTGAGCGTCCTGGAGACGTACCACCTGTTCCAGGGCATGGCCAACCGCCCCGCCATCCGGCTCGCCGAGCGCCTCGCCGAGCTGAGCCCCATCCCCGACGCGAAGGTCTTCCTCACCAGCGGCGGCTCCGACTCCGTCGACACCGCCTGCAAGCTCGCGCGCCGGCACTGGCAGCTGGCCGGGCGGCCCGGCAAGCGCGTCATCGTCTCCCGCCAGCACGCCTACCACGGTCTGCACGGGTTCGGTACGAGCATCACGGGCATCCAGAGCAACCGCGACGGGTACGGCAGCGACTCGCTGATCCCCGAGACCGCCCGCGTGCCGTGGAACGACCTGGCCGCCACCGAGGCGGAGCTGCTCAGGCTCGGACCCGACAACGTCGCCGCCGTCATCGCCGAACCGGTCATCGGCACCGGCGGCGTGCTGCTGCCCCCGCCCGGCTACCTCACCGGGCTGGCCGAGCTGTGCCGCCGCCTGGACATCCTGCTCATCGCCGACGAGGTCATCACCGGCTTCGGGCGCGTCGGGCAGTGGTTCGCCTGCCAGCGCTTCGGCATCGAGCCGGACTTCGTCACCATGGCCAAGGGCATCACCTCCGGCTACCTGCCGCTGGGCGGCGTGCTGGTCTCCCGGCGCGTCTGGGAGCCCTTCTTCGCCGAGACCCCCGACGCCCCGACCTTCCGCCACGGTCTGACGTACTCGGGCCACGCCGCGGCCTGCGTCGCCGCCGAGGTGAACCTGAGCATCATCGAGGAGGAAGGTCTGCTGGAGCGCGTCCTGGACCTCGAACCCGTCCTGGCCCAGGCCCTCACCCCCCTGCGCGACCACGAAGCCGTCGTCGACGTCCGGGCCGGGGTCGGCCTGCTCGCGGCCGTCCAGCTCGCCCCCGACGTCGACGCGCGCCCCGTGCTGCGCGCCGCGCGGGAGCGGGGCGTCCTCACCCGGCTGCTGGCCGACAACTCCCTGCACGTCAGTCCCCCGTTCGTCATCACCGCCGAGGAGATCTCCCGTGCCGCCGACGTCCTCAAGTCCGCTCTCGACCGCGCGCGTACCCTCGAGTCCGCCTGAGCCCGCGCAGGCGTCGGCGCCGCAGCCGGCCGACATCGCCCGGCACCGCGAACTCACGGAGACGGCGGCCAAGTCGCTGCCCGACGGCTTCCTGGCCGCCGAGTGGACGGCGCCGCGCTCCGGACGGACCTTCGCCGTCGCCGATCCCGCGCTCGGCCGGCCGGTCACGGCCGTCGCCGACTGCGAACCGGATGACGCCCTGCTCGCGCTGACCGCGGCGAGCGACGCGTTCCCCGCCTGGGCGGCCACCCCGACCCGGCGGCGGTCGGACATCCTGCACCGGCTCTACCAGGCGATGCTCGCCGACGAGGAGCGTCTGGCGGCCCTCATCACCCTCGAAGTGGGCAAGACTCTCACCGAGGCGCGCGGCGAGGTCCGTTACGCCGCCGAGTACGTCCGCTGGTACGCCGAGGAGGCGGTCCGCAGCTCCGGCCGTAGCACCCCGACCCCCGACGGCGGCTGGCACATCGTCACCGCCCCGCGCCCGGTCGGCCCCTGCCTGCTCATCACCCCGTGGAACGTGCCGCTGGCGATGGCCACCCGCAAGGCCGCGCCCGCCCTGGCCGCCGGCTGCACGGCCGTGCTGAAGCCGGCCGAGCTCACCCCGCTCACCACGCTGGCCTTCGCGCAACTCGCACGGGACGCGGGAGTCCCGCCAGGAGTTCTCACCGTGGTCACCACCACGGATCCGGGGGCGGTCTGCGGCGCCCTCATCGCCGACCCACGACTGCGGAAGGTGTCCTTCACCGGGTCCACCCCCGTCGGGAAACTGCTGCTGCAACAGGCCGGCGCGCACGTGCTGCGTACGTCGATGGAGCTCGGCGGCAACGCCCCGTTCCTGGTCTTCGACGACGCCGACCTCGACCTCGCGGTCCGTGAGGCGGTCGTCGCCAAGATGCGCCTCGGAGGTCAGTCGTGCGTGGCGGCCAACCGGTTCCTCGTCCAGGAACCGGTGGCCGACGAGTTCGCGGCCCGCCTCACCGAGGCCCTCACGGCGATCAGGATCGGGCTGGGAACCTCGGACGTCGACCTCGGCCCGCTCATCGACGACCGCGCGGTCGCCAAGGCCGACCGGCTGGTCGACGACGCCGTCGCGAAGGGGGCGACGGTTCTGGGGCGTGCCGACGTGCCCGGCGGGCCCGGCAGCTGGTTCGCCCCGGTGGTGCTGGACCACCTCAGCGCCGACGCTCTCCTGCAGCAGGAGGAGGTCTTCGCCCCGGTCGCCGGCATCCGCCGGTTCCGGACCGAGGACGAGGGGGTGGCGCTGGCCAACGACACCCCGTTCGGGCTCGCGGCGTACCTGGTGGCACGCGACAGCGACCGGATCGCCCGGGTCGCGGGCCGGTTGGACAGCGGCATGGTCGGCATCAATCGCGGGCTGCTGTCCCACGTGGCCGCGCCGTTCGGCGGGATCAAGCAGTCCGGGCTCGGCCGGGAAGGCGGCGCCGAAGGACTCGTCGAATACCAGAACCTCAAATACCTCGCCGCCCCGGCGCTGGCCTCATGAACCTCATCGGAACCGCTCGAAGGAGGGCGGCGATCGTCGGAACCGGAGCGGTGGGCAGCATGGCCGCCTGGCAGCTGGCCGAGCGCGGCCTGGAGGTGCACGCCTTCGACCGCTGGGGCGTCCCGCACCACCGCGGGGCCTCCGGCGGGCAGACCCGCCGGTTCGCGGTCATCAGCATGGGCGACCCGGACCTGCCGCCGCTGGTTCTCCGGGCCGAGCGGCTGTGGCGCCGGCTGGAGGAGGCGACCGGACGACGCCTGCTGGAGCAGACCGGGGGACTGATCCTCGGCCCCGCCGACAGCGCCTCCGTCCGGCGGGCCGTGACCAGTTGTGAAAGCTGGGGGCTGGCTCATCGCATCCTCGACGCACCGGACCTGCGGCAGCGCTTCCCCCAGCACGCCGTCGAGGACGCGGACATCGCCGTCCAGGACCCCGCGACCGGCTTTCTCCGCCCCGAGCTGGCGATCCTCGCCGCGGTCGAACAGGCCGCGACGCTCGGGGCAACCGTGCACCACGACACCGAGATCCTCGACATCGACGTGAGGTCCGAGACCGTCGGGCTGACCTACCGGAGCGGCGCGGATCGGCCGCACAACGAGACGTTCGACGCGGTGGTCCTCGCCCCCGGCGCCTGGGCGGCCACGCTGCTGCCGGACGGGCTGCGGGAGGCGATCGGAGTGACCAGGCTGACCGCCCGCCGGCTGGCGCAGACCTGGTTCGCACCGGACGACCTGTCACTGTACGGCGCGGAACGCTTCCCGGTCTTCGAACGCGTCGGCATGCCGGACGGCGCCTCCATCTACGGCTTTCCCAGCCAGGACGGGGCCACGGTGAAGATCGGCGTGAAGAGCCGCCCGCACCCGGAGGTGGCCGACCCGGCACTCCCGGATCCCCACCTCACGGCCGACCACCTGGCGGAGATCCGCGAGGTCGTCGCGCGCTGGCTGCCCGGGCTCAACCCGCGTCCTGTGCAGACCACGGTGCACGTGGAGTCGTACACGGAGGATGGCCGGCCCGTCGTCGGGCTGCTCCCGGGCGCCGCGCACGTCGCGGTCGCCGTCGGGTTCTCCGGCGGTGGCTTCAAGTACGCACCGGCGGTCGGCGATGCCCTGGGCGACCTCCTCGCGGAGGGTGTCACCGAGGCCGGCATCGGGCAATTCACACCGGGCCGCTCCGCGAAGGTGTGATCAGAACGCCCAGCCGGGGCGGCCCCGGCTGGGCGATTCGATCATCATGCGTACGGCCAGGCCGACCTGCCGTTCCCGGACGCCCAGCACGGGCTCGGCACGGGCTCGGCACGGGCTCGGCACGGGCTCGGCGGGGGCTCGGCGGGGGCTCGGCGGGGGCTCGGCGGCAACCAGGCCGGCACATCCGCGGACACCGCGCGATCGGCCGCGCGTGCCGCGGGAAGCCCTGCCGGGCGTGGCCGGCTGCCGGATCCGCTCCAGCAGCAGGGCACGCCCGAAGCCCCGTACGGCGGTCAGTGCTTGTAGGCGGCGACGACCTCCACTTCGACGAGCCACCCCGCGACCGGGAGGTTGGCGATCTCGATCGTCACGCGGGCCGGGCGGGCCGGGTTGACCTCCATGGGCGGCGCGGGGGGCGCGGTGCCGAGCGGCACGGGTACGGCCGCGCCGGTGGCCAGGTCCGTGTTGGCGAAGAACTGGCGGTAGGCGCGGTTCCAGCCGGCGAAGTCGGCCGACTCGGCCCCGGGAGGCTTCTCCAGGTAGGCGCGCATGGAGACGACGTCGGCCAGGCCCAGCCCGGCCGCGGCGAGGTTGGCCTTGATGCGCTTGAGCACGTTGAGCGCCTGGGCCTCGGTGACGGTGACGCCCGGAGGCAACGTACCGCCGGGGAAGTCGACGTAGCGCTCGGGAGAGTCGGCGGGAGCCCCGGTGTTGGCCGCCGCCGGGCCCAGGCCGCTGGCGGTGTAGGAGGCAACCTGCTTGCCGAGCGCCACTCCGTCGGCGATCGCGGGGTTGGTGGTGCCTGCCGGGAGGAAGGGCTTGACCTCCTGCGGCCGGGGCGACCAGGTGGGGCTGGCGGCGGCCGTACCGGTGCCGAGAACGAGGACGACGGCCGCGGGGAGGGCGATGGTGCGGATCTTCATGCGGAGGTGTCCTCTCAGGAGGTGCTCAGGACGCGCTGGTGCAGCTCGGTGACGACCTTGCGGGCGGATTCCAGGGCTCCCGACTGCCAGGCGATCATGTAGCTCAGCCAGTCCCCCGCGAAGTACACGTGGCCGGCCGGTTTGTTGAGGAGCTGGTACGCGCCCTGGCGGGACGGCCAGCCCACCCAGGCGCCCTCGATGTGCGGCTGGAGTTTCCAGGCGATGGACACTGACGACGCCAGCTCGTCGCGGTACTTCGCGCCGTGGATCTTCATGCCCTGCTCGATCGCGCGGCGCTCGCGGTCGGCGTGCTTCAGCGCGGCGTACGCGTCGGCCTGGGCGCCGAAGTTGTAGTAGCCGACGACCATGCCGCGCCTCGTGCCGTACCCGTAGGAGGGGTACCAGATCGTGGCCAGGTCGAGGTCGGTGGCGGTGACACCGCCGTAGATGTCCTCGTCCGTCTCCCACCAGCGGCGGCGGTACTCCAGACCGATCTTGCCCGCGTTCGCGGCGGTCGGGGTGGCGAGGGCGGCCTGGATCTCCGGGCCGAGGTTGTGCGCGGTCTTGGCGAGGATGTGCGGGGGCATCGCCGCGACACACATGTCCGCCTTGATCTTCTGGGTACGGCCGTGGCGGTCCTGGTACTCCACCTCCACGCCGTCCTGCAGGTCGGTGATCTTGGTGACCTTGGAGCGCAGCTGGATCCGCTGCCGCCCGATCTTGGCGGCGAAGGCCCTGGGGATCGCGTCCATGCCGCCCACCGGCTGGAACATCAGCATCGCCTGGTCATAGCCGAACTCGAACGAGAACCGCTGCCCGACGCCGCTCGCCAGCACCTCCGACAGTGACGGCACCGCCCCGAGGACCGTGCCCGGTTGCTCGCCCGCGCCCGGGTTCACGCTGTGGCCGCGGCGGGTGGTTCCGGTGTACTTGAACCCGCTCGCCTTGTCCCCCACCGCCCCGAAGTTCGACAGAAAGGCGATCAGCCGCTCCTTGTCCTGCGCGGTGAGCGCGCCGTCCAGCGCCCCCGCGTCGGTCGCCCGCGACAGCAGCTCCGAGACGTACCCGTACACGTCGGCCTTGGCGGTACGCCAGCGGACGGGGGCCTGCATGTTCTGGTGGTAGATGTAGGCCTGGGCGTTGGAGTTGGTGAAGACCTCCAGGTCCACGCCGAGCTCGCGGCAGTAGTCCATGGTGACCATCCACTGCGCCAGCCGCGCCGGGCCCGCGTTGAGATAGACGCCGTCGCCGAACCGCGCGACCTGCGTAGAGCCGTCCAGCTCGGTCACGCGGTCACCGCCGCGGATGGTCCAGTTCCGGCCGCCCACCCGGTCGAGCGCCTCCAAGATCGTGCAGTCGTAGCCCGCCTTGCCCAGCTCGTACGCCGTGGCGAGGCCGGCTATCCCCGCGCCGAGGATCACCACCTTCTTCGTGGCCCGCCCGGTGAGCGAGAAGTCGGACTGCTGCGGCGGGTCGAAGGTTCCCTTCGCGGCCGCCTCGGCGGACGGCGCGAGACCGAGCGCGCCCATGGTCGCGAAGAGCGCCCCTGCACCGCCGGAAACACCGACGGCGGACAGGAAACCGCGTCTGCTGTACCCCAACACGTACCTCCAAGATTTTGCTGGAGGCGAGTCTGGAGGCGTTTTGTTGCCGTTCATCCGCTGCTGTGTTGTTTGCGGGTTTCAAGGCGATCATCTGGTTTGTAGTGAAATGTGAGCTTCAAGGGGCTCCAGTGGCCCATGAGCACTAAGTGGGCGTTTCGCCCTACCTGACCCCAGGTCCAGCTGCCAGCCATGGATCCGCCGGCGGGTCATGAGGTCGACCATCGCAAGGTGGAGCAGGGCTTCGCGGTCACGCACCAGTCAGAACCGGCTCACCCAGCGGCCCCGAGACCTCGGAGAAGAGGAGTGTCGCCACGGCAGAAAACCTCGTGCGCTGCCCAGGATGACCGCACTACCATCCGCCTTCATGAGCATTCCTCGCGTACGCCCGCCCTTCGTCGCCGACGAACGCACCCAGCTTGTCGGCTGGCTCGACACGCAGCGCGCGATCGTCCGATGGAAGTGCGAAGGGCTGTCGGAGGAGGACGCCTACCGGCCGGTACTGCCCACCTCGCCGCTCATGACCATGGCGGGCCTGATCTCGCACCTGCGCTGGACCGAGCACTGCTGGTTCGAGGTGCTCTTCCTGGGCCGCCCCGCCGACGGCAACCCGCAGTTCGACGAGAGCGTGGAGGACGCCGACATGCTGGTCGAGGGCGTCCCGCTGGCGCAACTCCTCGACGAGTACGAGCGCCAGTGCCAGATTTCGAACGAGATCGTCGCCACCCACTCACTGGACGACGTCGGCAAACACCCCGACTACCGCTCGGCCGCGGCGAGCCTGCGCTGGATGCTCATCCACATGGTCGAGGAGACCGGCAGGCACGCCGGCCACCTGGACGTCATCAGAGAACTGATCGACGGCGAGAAGGGCTACTACTGACCCGTTCACGCATCTCTTGGAGATCCTGCCAGAGACGGCACGCGAGTGGTCGATCACCGAGAATCTGCCGCCCCGCCTTTCGAGCAGAGCAGGCCACCACCCGGCAGACAAAGTCACAAACCAGACCGACCCGGTGCAGCACCGCGCCAGTCTCCGGCTTGACCATGCCCGTCAGCCCGTTTCGCGTACTTTCCCAACGGCCTGACGCCACCCGAGCCCTCCGCCGCACTCGGACGGGATCCCGTGCCCCTGATGGGGCGTTCTCGAGTGTGGTTGAGCAGCGACGATAACGTCCTGGCGAAGATCGCTTCCCGAGATGGGTCGTGATCGTTTCCCAGCCGAGCTTCCGAGGGGATCAGCGTGCCGCATCAGGCATGCGGACCGTTATGTACGGATGTGGTTGCTCCAGCCACTCGCTGGTCAGCCTTGCTCCGGTGGTCTGGTCGATGACCGCGAGCATGGCAGCTTGCCAGTCGTAGTCCTCGTCGCGTTCCTCGAAGTCGACGAAGAAGTCTGTCATCGCCTGCAGTTCAGGCCATTGGCCGATGTCGGCATGGTCTTCCGGTCTGCCGGGGCCGAACGCGTCGATCGCCAGAACGAGCTCACCTCCGGCCGCGAAGCTCAGCCGGTTGTGGGAGTTGACGTTCCACCAGGCGCTGTAGACCCGGGCCCCCTGACTGAGCCGCCGGAGCACGGCGGGGGTTGATCCGAGGAAGTCGCCCTCCACGAGCATGGCGGCGGATCCACACCAATCGACGAACACAGGATTGTCGGTGTCGTAAGGGAGCCCGAGGGCATCGGGCAGTGCCGGCTCATGAAGACGGTGCGGCGCAGCTCCGCTGAGCCGGGCGGCGAGCTGGTCCAGGGGGAGCGTTTGTCCGCTGTCCGGGACCACTACGGTCCAGCACATGGCCACGTTGAGCCATTGCTGGCCGGAGCGGAGTTGCCGATAGTGCTCGTGCAGGTCGGCAGTCGGAGGCTGTCCGGTGTTCACGCTTTGCTCCTTGCTCCTTCGGCTTCCCACCGGACGGCTACCAGCGCACCGACTTCAGCGGCAACGACCTGTGCTACGGCCTGGGCAACACCACGCGCGCCAACTCGTCCGACGACCGCATCCGCATCAACGTCTCGATCCGCTGTTCCCGTCTCTCAGCCGGGGGCTGCCTCACGCATGCGTTCGGTGGTCCAGTAGGACGCGACGTCCTCGGGAGCACGATCGTTCCACGATCCTGGGGCGGCGCGCTCAGGGTCGCCCGGCCGAATGATCACCATGGCCATCGCCGCCAGCACGAGCGCGGCGGCGATGACCGACAACGCGACTGCTCGTCGGCTCATGCCCCCAACGTAGTCTGGGCGGCCGGCTCGTGGCGCGGGGCGGCGAGGTCGTGGGCGGAGCGGGCCAGCCAGATCATGATCAGGACGCTCGAGACCACACCGAGAGCCTCGACGGCGCTTCCCTCGCCCGGGAACGGCATTGCCGCCAGTACCAGAAAGATAGGCACCACCAGGGCGGCGATGCCGTACGCGACGGTCGCCGTTCCCCAGCGGTCGTCGTACCTTTGGACCCACAGGACCAGCGCCGTCCAGGCCAGGCAGGCCAGGCCGCAGATCAGCTCCGCCCAATCCAGGACGGGCCAGCCGACGAGGTCGAGTACGCCGATGACCGTGAAACCGCCGTACCCCAGCACCCCCGCGCCCCGCATGTACGGCCGGTCGCCGCCCAGCACCCGCATGAACACCAGCACGACCCACCACATCGCCGCAGAGTTGATCACCGTCACATCTACCCAGATGAACGACGCGGTGACGTAGAGCAGCCACGTCACCGCCGTCGCGACGTAGAGCGCCACGCGCAACCGCAGGATGTTCCGGTCCTGCTGGGGCGGCGGCCCCGCCAGCGGCCCGCGCAGGATCTGCCAGATCCCCCATGTCCAGGACAGCCCGGCCAGGACCAGGAGGAGCAGGTTCTGCCCTGTCGCCGCGACGCCTTCGGTCACGGTCGCGAACAGCGTCAGCCACCACAACGGACCGAGGTCGCCAGAGATCAGGGCGACGACGACGGCGACCGCCAGCGCGCCGCCGTACAGACCGGTGACGAGCAGGGCGGGCAGGGCTGAACGGTGACGACGTAACACGGGACGCTTCCTGAGGGTTTCGGGGGGATGGGAGCGAACGCCTCACCCTACAATCGATCATGAGGAGTGGCGCCAGGCGGAGGGCGCGTTTGAACGCCATGCCGGGGTGAGCAACATCGAAGATCGTTTCCCCGGTAGGCCCTCGGTGCGGCTGAGCGCGCAGAGTGCTTTGACCAGTTGGCCAGGTCGCCGTAGACGTCGACGAGGCACCACACGCCCACAACCCACCTTCTTCAGCGGCGTCTCAGGGCTGAGGTCTGCGCGGACCCGTGACGAAGAAGACCACGAGTGCGGCCAGGCACAGGAACCCGGCCGCGCCGAAGCTGGCCACGTTGAAGCCATGGACGGCGGTCTCGGCCGGCGTGTGGCCGATGTGACGGGCCGCAGCCGTCCCGGCGATCGTGCTGAGCACTGCAGTGCCCAAGGACGCGCCGATCTGCTGTGAGGTCATGACCATGGCTCCCGCCACGGCGCTGTCGGCACCGGCGCCGAGGGTCGCCGTGCTGTTGGCGGTGACGAGTACCCATCCCGTGCCCAGCCCCACCAGCAGGAACACCGGCAGTACGTGGAGCCAGTAACCGCTGTCGGCCCGCAGGAAGCCGAGCAGGGCGAGCCCGGCCGCGATCGTCAGGAGTCCGGGACACAGCAGCGCCCGCACCGGGACGCGGGCCATCAGCGGGCTCACCGCCCGAACTCCGATCATGAGACCGGCGGTCAGCGGCAGGAATCCCAGGCCAGCTTGGATCGGAGAATAGCCGAGCACGTTCTGCAGATAGAAGGTGAGGAAGAACAGCGCGGCGAACATGCCCACCGCCAGGCCGAACACCGCCAGGTACGAACCGCCGCGAGAACGGTCCAGGACGACCCGCAGCGGGAGCAGCGGCCCCTTGACCCGGGCCTGGACCCAGACGAACGCGACCAGTGCCAAAGCTCCGGCGACCAGCGGGCCCAAGGTGGTCGGCGCGTCCCAACCGTCGGGCTCGGCCCGGGCGAACCCGACGACCAGGGCCATCAGGCCGGCGGTGGCCAGGACCGCACCGGTGACGTCGATGCGGGCGCCCGCCGCACGTGGGGACGGGCGCACGGCGTACAGCACCCCCGTGACGGCCAGGGCCGCGATGGGCAGGTTCACGTACATGCACCAGCGCCAGTCGAGGTAGTCGGTGAGCACTCCGCCCATCAGCACGCCCAGGCCGGAGGAGCTGCCCATCACGGTGCCGTAGATGCCGAACGCCTTACCGCGCTCGGCGGGTGAGGGGAAGGCGGTGGCCAGAGTGGCCAGCACGGCCGGGGTGAGCAGCGCGCCGGACACGCCCTGCAGGGCCCGGCCGGTGAGCAGCATCGCCGGGCCGGTCGCGGCGCCGGCGAGCGCCGAGGCTGCGGCGAAGCCGATCAGCCCGGCCAGCAGGATCCGCCTGCGGCCGATCAGCCCCGACAGCCGCCCGCCGAGCAGCAGCAGGCCGCCGTAGCAGAGCGCGAAGAGCGTGATCACCCACTGGCGGGCCGGGTCGGACAGGTCGAGTGAGCGCTGTACTGAGGGCAGCGCGATGTTCACGATCGTCATGTCGATGCCGACCATCAGCTGAACCGTGGCGACCGTGGCCAGCGCCCACCAGCGCCGGGGGTCGGGCAGGGTCGCGTCGGCGGGATGCCGCCCGGTGCCGGTCGTGGTGGTCACGGCTAGAACATCCCGTTCTGGTTCTCGGCGGTCTCGGGGATCGGCTGCATGACGTCCCAGTGCTCGACGATCTTTCCGTTCTCGTCGAGCCGGAAGATGTCGACGATGGCCGTGCCGAGTTGCCCTGGCACGCGTACGCCGTGCACGTGTGCGATGACGAAGTCGCCATCGGCGAAGATCTTTTTGACCTCGGCTCGCAGCGTGGGAAAGTCCGTCCGCAACTGGCCGATGAAGGCTTCGAAGCCCTCGATGCCGTCCGCGATGCGGGGATTGTGCTGAACGTACCGGTCGCCGATGAGCTTCGACGCGGCCTCGAAGTCCTTTTGGTTCAGACCCACCTCGTAGAAGGCCAGAACGGTCTGCTTGTTGCTTTCAAGCCTCGACTTCATGATCTCCCCACTAAGTTAACAGATGTAGCCCTACATTCGTAGGGCTACGACTGTAAGGCAACGATCGTCGCAATACAATGGGAGCCATGGATGCCAGCTCTTCGACCTCGCCCTCGTCCGCGCGGGGCCGTAACCGGCGAGGCCAGGGGGAACGGCTGCGCCGCGACATCATCGATGCCACGCTGCGGATGCTCGATGAATTGAGCGACGATGAGGCGCTGTCCCTGCGCGCCGTCGCGCGCGAGGTGGGCATCGCGGCAACCTCGGTCTACATCCACTTCGCCGACCGCGACGCCCTGGTCTTCGCCGCCCTGGAGCAGTGCACGCACGACCTCATGTCCGACCTGGATCAGGCGGAGTACGTCCACGGCGACCCGGTGGGCCGGCTACGAGCGCGCCTGCTGTTCCTCGGCACGTGGGTCCGCGACCACGCGGGCCTGTACAAAGTGCTGCACGAGAGCACGCTCAACCAGCGGATGCACCTGGTGTTCAAGGAGGAGCTGACGGTGCGCACCACGGCTGCCGTCCAGCGGTGCCTGGACGCGGGGCTCGCGCCCGCCGGCGACGCCGCCACTCTCGCGCTCGACCTGCGCGCAGCCGTGCACGGCGCCGTGTCGATCCGGGTGAACGAACCGGGTCTGGCGTGGCCGCCTCTTGAAGAGCAGATCGATCGGTTCCTCATCAAGCTCATCGGCGTGAGCCTGACGAACAAGTGAAGGCACAAGCGCCGCCGACGGCCTCCTGGTGGGGGTGTTCACGAGTACGGCCGGCCTGCGACAACGCGGGCTCCATAAGATCGCTTCCCGCTCGCGAGTTGATCCTTTCCCAGCGACTCAAGAGCGACTGCGCCGATCGCCGCCATCAACGAGCGGCTCTGACCACGAACCGGTCGGAACGACTGCTCCACGTCGAGCCTCCGGTGTGGGCAGCACACGTTACTCAGCCGTGTCCGCGGCCCGGTAAGCCAGCGCGACCCGGATGGCGCACGTCGTACCGATCGCGAGCAGGACAGCGACCGCGGTGACAACCTGCAGGAGACCGTCGGCGGAGGAAGACGCTGCGAAGTAGACGCTCCCGAGCCCAGCGACGGCGGTCACCCCGGCGAGCATGGGACCGGTGGAGTTCAATGCTGAGATCGCCGACGCCAGCCGTGGCTCCACCAGCGACGTGATCTGCGCGATCAGCGGGCTGTACCCGGCGGCGTGTCCGGCCCCGGCCAGGAGCAGCAGGGGCATGGACGCGACCGGCTGCCACTGATCACGGAACAGGAGCACCAGTAGGGCCGCCCCGACCGCGAAGGCGATCGGGCCCGCTATCGGCAGGGCGGCCTGCAGCCGCTGCGGATAGCGGGGCCAGCTCAAGCTCAGCGTGCCGAACCCCAGGGCGTACGGGACGAAAGCCAGCCCCGCCTGAAGCGGCGAATACCCCAGCGCGGTTTGGAGATGGAGAGTCAGGGTGAGCAGGAAGACGGTGTAGCAGCCCATGATGATCCAGCAGGCCGTCAGTCCCGGCTTGACCCCGTTCGGCCGCAGCACCGCCAGGTCCAGCAGCGGGTGCCCCGCTTTGGTCTCATGCCGGACGAACCCCACCAGCAGCGCTGCGCCACACACCAGCGAGATCCATGCCAAAACGGGCCAGCCGTGGTCGTGGCCGAAGATGAGTGGGGCAGTGACCGCGGTCATGGCGACAGTCAGGACCGCCACTCCACCCAGATCAAGACGCGCCTGCGCGTCTGTGCGGGAGCTCGGCAGCAGGCCTGGGCCGACAGCCAGCAAGATCACGCCGATCGGGACATTGATCAGGAAGATGGGCCGCCAGGACAGGCCGAAGAGGTCGGCGCTGACGACCAGCCCTCCGATGACCTGCCCCAGCGCGACTCCCAAGGCGAGGACCATGCTGTAGAGGCCGATCGCCCTACGGCGTGCCGCATCCTCCCAGTGCACCTGGATGAGCGCGAAGATCTGCGGGGTGAGCAGCGCCGCCCCCATTGCTTGCACGATGCGGGCGAGCACCAGCACGGTCGCGTCTGGAGCCAGGCCGCACAGCAGCGAAGCGCCGGTGAACCAGCCAAGCCCGAGCAAGAACGCACGCCGCTGTCCGACAACGTCACCGATCCGCGCGCACGTGACCAGGAGCACTCCGGTGGTCAACAGGTAGCCCGACACGATCAACTGGATCGCGGCACTGCCGGCATGCAGCTCGTCACGAATCGTCTCCGCCGCCACTGACACGATCGAGCCGTCCATGGACGCCATGACCTGCCCGGTGAGCAGCACGGCGAGCATCCGGCCCCGGGGGGCAGCCGTCGTCGACGGAGGAGCAAGAGCGATCATGCACCCAGCATCTGCCGTACGTGCCCGCTCAGTCTTGAAGAAATTTGCAGACCGCACGGTCGGCGATGATGCGTAGGGTTTGTGCGGTGCGTACGGCGAAAAAGCCCGCACTCTGTGATCAGCGCGGTCCAGTGCACGGACGATCACTCTCGCTGATCCGCTCCCGAGATGTCACCCGCCGCCGTGATCGTGCAGGTCCGGCAGGGTCAGTTCCAGCTCTAGGCGACGAGTGACCGTGGAGCCCACCACCGGCTACCTGCACCGTGCGGGGGAGGAGATGCGCTTCGCCCCCCTGCAGGCGGCGACGTGTGCACGTCTGTCACCTTCATCAGCGACGTGCTGACGGCCGGGATCGAGGCCGCCCGTTCTCCCGCAGTCCGCCTGGATGCGCGACTCGAACTGGCGCACCACCTGCTCCTGTCGATTAAGGGCGAACAGGTATTCGAGATCCTCGCAGGGACGGCGCGGACAGCGATAGATCGTCGAAGCTGTTATGCACGAGTTCGGCGTGAGGTGTTCACGAGTTGGTCTGACCTGGAACGGAGCGGAGGCTCGGAAGGTCGCTTCCCAGGATCCCTCTGGAGGGAGGAGGGAAGTCCGTCGTCCTAGGAGGGCAGCCAGGAGGGCCACCGGGGCAGGACACAGTTGCCTGGCGTGCCTTGGGCGGCCAGGTCGTACAGGGTCAGGGCTACCGGACCGGCGGCCGAGACGGCGATGGTGAGCGCCAGCAGGAGGAGTTCCAGCCACATGCGGCCGGCCAGGCGTGGCAGTCGGGCGAGTAGCTGGAAGGCCAGCGAGATGAGCGCCGACACCACCGAGACCACCGGGAAGAGAACAAGGCGGCTCACCATCCAGATGGACCCGGCGAAGTTCTCTCCTGCGCTCAGGTCACCAGCGCAGTAGACATGCGCACGAGCTACCAGATGAAGCTCGAGGAAGGTTCCGACGGTCGCGAACGCCAGGGCGATGATCACGGGGAATCCGCAGCCGAAGGCCCAGCGAATGTCGCCGGCTTCCGTCGAGTGCCTCCTTGGCTTGATCACGGCGCCATCAAAGCAGGCAGGTATGTGCCTGATGCGTGGTTAGTGTGGAGATCCGGTGCAAGGCGGCTCGGGTATGGACCCGGAACTGGCTTTGGCTTCGTGTCGTGGCGCGAGAAAATCGCCGAGGCCGAGGAGTGACTGGAGCAACTGACGGCGGTTCGGCGCACCTTGGCCAGACTGCAGGCCAAAGACGAGGTATCGAGCCGGAACCCCGTGGAGGATCTCCGGGCGAAGAACGCGGCGAGTGACGATTCCGAGCCGGAAGTGCTCGATCAGAACGCCAGGGCTCGCACCAACTGGTCACCGGTGAGGCTGACCGTCAAGGCCCCGCCGAGTCTCGTCACCTTCAGCCGGTGCCGTCCATGGGAGCTCCGGACACTCTTGCTGCCGCGTGGCACTCATTGACCGGTATTAACCGGCAGGTCGTCATCATGTTGGCCTCAGCAGGTCGCCCGATGCGCGCCAAGGAGGTCGCGATGGCGTTGGGCGAGCCAGATATTCACAAGCGGGTGGAAGCCGTCCGAACTCGTCTCAAGCGTCTGATCGACAAAGGATGGCTGGCAGAACACCAGCGCGGGCAGTTCTCGATCGTTGAGGGCCTCAACGGCGCGGCGCTGAACGGGGCCGCCGCTGACCATTGATGAGTTTGTCGTCGTCATCCTTCTTGCTGCGAGGGCTTGAGCCAAGGGGTCCGGGTCGACGGCAAGGGGGTGCCGCCGAGAGGGCACCCGGGTTGCGTGAGCGCCCTGCACGGGCGCTGTGCTGGGATCACGTCGTCGCCTGGATACCGAGTCTCAAGACCTGGCATCCAGTGGCGGAGGTGGGATTCAAGCACAGGAAGCTCGCCATCAACGTATGGCGCGCCGACCGAGAAGGAGGGGACACCAAGACCCGCAAATCACGCCGCACGCTGGAGCTGCCCAAGCTGGCGGCGCAGGCTCTCCGGCAACACCACACCCACCAAGCCGCCCTCAAGCTCAAGGCCGGCGAGGCTTGGCAAGATCACCAAACGAGCGGGACTCGGAACCGCCTGGAGTCCCCGAGAACTACGTCACTCGTTCGTCTCCATCATGAGTGACCAGGGCGTACCGATCGAGACCATCGCCGATCTCGTCGGGCACGCGGGCACCAGCGTCACGGAAGCGGTCTACCGGCACCAGCTCAGGCCGGTGATCACCAAGGGTGCCCACCCGATGAACACCATCTTCGGCGACAGCCGACACGGGTAGAGAATCCGACTGAGATGGCTCCCCGATTGGCTCCCGTCGACTTCCAGACATGAGAAAAGGGCCTCTGGATTACTCCAAAGACCCTTCTCACCTGCATCTTCCTGGTGGGGTGTTCACGAATAGCCCCGACCTGGGCCGGAAGAACGGTCGAGAAGATCGCTTCCCGGCGTTGCGCTGATCGTTTCCCAGAGTGCGGGAGCGGAGGCCAAGGTCCGCGCCTGTGCTCTGGGCTCCGTGCAGAGCCACCTGGCCCTGCACGGAAACGCCGAGGAAACACCGCCCTCGTTAGAACTTGTGGCTCGACAGCCGAGTATTCGAACCTGGAAGCGGGAGACTTCATGATTCTGCGTCGAGCGACGTTCACTGGCGCAGCCTCGCTGGCTTGCGCGGCGCTGGTCTTGAGCGCGGCCCCGCCCTCCACCGCCTCGACAGCTGCCGCCCCCGTCAAGGTCGGGGATGTGCAGAAGGCGATGGAAGACTTGGTGAAGACGGGCCACGTGGTGGGAGCCATCGGCGAGGTGTACGTGGACGGCAAGCGGGTCGGGAAGGGCTCAGCCGGCTCCCGCCTGCTCGACGGCAAGGGCGGCGTGATCCCGGCGAGCGCCCGCTACTGGATCGGCTCGCAGACCAAGGCCATGACCGCCACCGCGGTCCTGCAACTGGTCAGGGAAGGCAAGCTGAGCGTGGACGACAAACTTAGCAAGGTCCTGCCCGAGGTGGCGGAGAAGGACCTGGTGGAGCGGGCCGACGAGATCACGGTACGCAACCTGATCCAGCTGACCTCGGGCATCCCCGACTACATCGGCCCGGACACCTCCGACCCCACGCGTAACTACCGCCCGACCGACCTGCTGGCGGCCTCACGCAAGAACGCCCGGCCCGTGGAAGTCGGGACCTTCAACTACTCCAACAGCAACTACATCCTGCTCGGCATGATCATCGAGAAACTGTCCGGAAGGTCACTGGCGGCCGAACTCAACCGCAGGCTCTTCGCCCCGCTCGGCATGCGCCATACCTACCTGCCCACGAAGGCGGGCCAGGGTATCAAGGGCCCGCACGGGCACGGCTACGCCCCGGACGAGACGGGCACGATGCGCGATGTCGACAAGATGATGAACGCCACCAGCATGCTCGGTGCCGGCGGCGTGATCTCCACCACGCGCGAGATGAGCGTCTTCCAGCGCGCCTTCCGCCAGAACAAGCTCCTGCCGGCGTCCCTGAGCAAGCTGATCACCGACCCGCCGCCCGGCCAGACGCCGCCGCCTGCGGGCGGCCCGTGCGCCGGCAACCCCGAGTTCGCCGCCGGAGGCGGAGGCAGCGCCCCCGGCTTCACCGCCGCGACCATCACCTCCTCCGACGGCCGTCTGCAGTTCGCCGTGTCCCTGACCCTGGCCATGGACAACGACGAGCGCAGCACCGTACCGTCGCGCATCACCAACGCCCTCAAATCGCTGTTCTGCCCCGCGAAGTGATCACTCCAGCCGCACAAGGCGAGCGTGATCAGATCATGATCGCCAAGTGCGGCTGGAGAATTGAGAACCTGTGGGCAGTCGTGGCACATACGCGGCACGGCTCTGCGACGCCGGATAACCGAAAGGGCCTTTCACGCACGTCAGCAGCGGAGCGGCTCCAAGATCCGGGGGCGTTCCTTTCGAAACGATCGGCTCAGCCTACGAGAGCGGGGGCAGTTCCGGCTGGGTGAGATACAAGTGACGGCCGACCGGACGGTCGCGCGCCCGTACGCCACCCAGCCGTCCGGCCCCCGGGTCGACTTCACCGCCAGCCTGCTTCCATTCGCCGGCCCACATCGCGTGGCCTATTGCACGGCCGCCGATCTCCCCGCCTTCGCGCGCACCCTGTGGGACGGCACGCTACCCACCCCCGCCTACGTCTCCATCCCCGATGGCAAGATGATCACGCCGTCTTCGGAACAGCCGGGCCTCACCCGCTGGCAGCTGTTCCATGGCGACACCTCTGCGGCGCCCATCGGCGAGACGGCACGACAGGCGCCTTGATCGCTTCCCGTGCGCCACGTGATCGTTTCCCGAACTCTGCCGAGGCAGTTCTGCACCTCCCGAGCGAGAAGTGCCAAGCGGGTGGATGTCAGGCAAGGCCGAGGGCTTCGCCATGCCCACCAGGCCATTCACCACACCCACACGACCGCGTGACAGCACCCGAGCCACTCATCTCGCCGGCTCTCGGACCCCAAACCAGCACGAACCAGATTCGGGAAACCCCTGAAACGACAAGATCCCGCCTGATCGCGATGATCAGACGGGATCCCGTCAACTTCAGTCCGGCCGTTTCAAGAACGGCCCCTGGTGGGGTGTTCACGAATACGTGCGACCTGGAGCAGGAGGGCCATAGGTAAGATCGCTTCCCGGAAGGGAAGTGATCGTTTCCCAGGCGGTAGCTGCGTGAGGTGAGTAGTCCGTGGCCTTCTTGTTGATGGTGTGCGGGCGGGCTGAGCTCCGGCGGTGGCGAGGCAGACCCGGTTTGATCAGAATGTAACTCATGAACGATGTGCGCATGCTGGATGGTTCAGGGCCTGTTGAGGTTGCGATCGGGGATGAGGGCGATCTCCCCGGAATTGTCGACCTCCTCAACGACGTGGCGGCGAATTCGATCGCGTCTTTCGACACCCGGCCGATCAGGGTGGATGAGCGGCGCGCCTGGTTCGAACGGTTCTCCTCCGCCGGCCCTTACCGACTGGTCGTGGCTCGACGAGACGGTCAGGTGGTGGGCTATGCCTGCAGTCAGCGTTACCGAGATCACGATGCCTTCCGGGAGACGGTTGAGCTCAGCGTCGCGATCGATGCCAGTTGCCGAGGCCTGGGAGTGGGGACATCGCTGTATCGGGCGCTGTTTGAAAGCATTGCCGACGAACCGATCCATGTGGCCGTCGTAGGCATCGCCATGCCCAACGATGCATCGGTCGCGTTGCATCGGAAGTTCGGCTTCACAGAGGTCGGGACGTTCCACGAGTACGCCGCCAAGAACGGTCAGTACATCAGTTCGCTGTGGATGGAGCGTCTTCTTTAACGGCCACCCGCAGCGGCATACGCCTGCGGCGGCCCTGCCGATCTTGGCGTCTTTCGCCGGAGATCATCTTGCAGTCTTCAGGGCCAGCGATGCCATCGCCGCCTACAGTGTGGAGTTGCAGCTATGCGCCGAGTGACGACGATGGTCTGGGACTGCCGCAAGGGAGGCAATGGTGACGTCGCTGCTGACAAAGCTGGAGCGGGCCGAGGAGTCCGCACGGCAGCAATGCGCCGAGCTGTCCAGGCAGATGGAGGAACTGCAGGAGCGGCTGGCCATGGCACAGCGGCGCCTGGAACGACTGGCCATCGCGCGAGAGGAACTGACCGCGCTGGAGTCGGCCGACGAGCCGGCTGAAGTGGGACGCGGCGAAGCTGCCAACGACGATCATCATGGGGCGAGCCACGGCGATCCGGAGACCGCCGGGCATGAGGAGGTTCCCCAGGAGCGTCCGGCCCTGCGGGGGCTGCGCAAGGACGCGGTGGTGTTGCTGGCCAGCTCCGACCAGCCGCTGCGGGCGCGCGATGTGGTGCGGGCGCTGGGTCAGCAGGATGTCCGCGGTCAGGTGGAGGGGATGCGCGCGCGGCTCAAGCGGCTGGTGGACGATGGCTGGCTGGCCGAGCGGGAGCAGGGCCTGTTCACGATCGCGGCCGGAGTGAACGGGTTCGGCGGCGAAGGGAGCGCCGCCACGAGCTGAGCTCGCTTGCCGGTCTGCCGGCTGGATCGAAAAGTGGTGCCGCCGAGTTGCAGCTCGACGGCACCGGGTTGCTTGAGCACCCAACAGACCTAACTCTTTGAAGGCTCGCGCCTTCTGAGCGTAACGCGATAGGTGATCGCTTGGAGGCTGTCGAGCCAAATGGCGGCTGCTTCTGCCCGGATGTCCGGGTTGTCTGGGGCGGCGGAGAGAAGGCTCGACCATGCCGTCGGGAACATCACGGGGTTCGGCGCGGGGTTCGGCGCGGGGTTCGGCGCGGGGTTCGGCGCGGGGTTCGGCGCGGGGTTCGGCGCGGGGTTCGGCGCGGGGTTCGGCGTCGTCATCGGGGCGTCGGAGTGCCCTCCGGCCACAGCCGGATCCCAAGCGAGGTCTCCAGCAGGGCGATGGTGGCCACGTCCGGCCAGGACTTTCCGGCCAGCAGGTCGGCGACGGACTGGCGGTTGACGCCGGAGGCGGCGGCCAGGCCGCGCAGGCTCAGGCGGCGTTCGGCCAGGATGCCGGCCAGGGTGGCGGCGATCTGCTGGATGACGGCGGCGGCGGGGTGGGCGGCGAGATCCGCGTGGGGCCAGGCCTGCGGGTCCTCGGCCAGATCCCGGGGGGCGGCCGAGCGCGCGCGTCCTCCGACCATGACAAAGCACTCCTTTCGGTGGATGTCGTCGCACTGCGTAACGGCTGCTTGTCCTGCCGCTATGGATGGGGTGTGACCCTCGATCCCGCGACCTCGGCGAAGATCACCGGCTACCGGCCGCAAAATGCTCCGCCGGAGTGGGAGCACATCTGCGGGCAGGTTCGGATGCTGGTCGCCGCCAGCGCCGACCGCTCCCCCTACAGGGTCGAGCGGCTGCTCACCGCGACCATGCGCCTGGCCGTGTGGTGTCACCGCTCCGGCCTGCCCGATGACCCGGAAGTGTGGTTGCGGCATGAGACGATTGACGCGTTCGTCCTGACCGGCTGCACCGATCTGGCGCCGAGTTCGGCGCAGACCTACCGGTCCTGGCTGCGGCACATGCGCGCCACGCTGGCCTGGCTGGAACGCGGCGAGCAGCCGCCGCCGCCGATGAAAGCCCCCAAGAAGGTCAGCCCGCCCTACTCGCCGGCCCAGCTCGGCCGCCTTCGCGGCTGGGCCGAACGCCTGCCCGGCCAGGCCAGAGGCGACGCGCTGGCGTTGATGGCGCTCGCGTTCGGTTGCGGTTTGACCTCTGGGGAGGTGGCCGCCGTCCGGACAGGGCATCTTCGTCACCTGGGCTCCGGCGCGATGGTGGTCACCGTCCCTGACACGCAGCGGTTGATCGTCTGCCGCGCCGCCTGGGAGGACGTCCTGGTTCATGCCGCCGACCGGCCCAGTGACGCCTTCGTCTTCCGGCCCGGGCGCGCCGCCCGGCATGCCAAGAACCTGTTCAGCTCCTGGACGGCTCGCCACCGGCCGACCGGCGGCCTGCCCGCCTTGTCGGTGCGCCGGCTGCGTTCCTCGTGGATCGTCGAGCTGCTGAACGCCCGCATCGACCTGGGAGTGGTGGCCGCCGCGGCCGGGATGAGCGCCTCCGCGCTGGCCCGCTACCAACATTTCGTCCCTGCTTTGGACGAGCCCACCGCGGTCGCGCTGCTGCGCGGCAGGCCCGACGAACAGGCCAGTTGAGTACGGCGAAGCCACGCGCCTGGCCGCCGCGCACTACCCGAGCCCGAGCCGCCCGGCCCAGGCCTCCTGCCAAGCAGAGGGCACAGATCCCCGACGCGGTCGTCAGTCACTACGCCCGGCTGCTGGACGACTCCGGCGTCCTGCCGCTGATCGACGCCGAACTCGGCCCGAGGCCCGGCCCGCCCGGGCTGCCCATCGCCGCGGTGCTGACCTGCCTGCTGCTGTCCATCAACCACACCGGCAAGGCCACTCTCGTCGAGGCCTGGCGGATCGCCGCGTTCTGTCTGACCGCCGCCGCACGCCACCGGCTCGGCCTGCCCGACATCAACCGCGAAGACATCCACCAGGTGCTCGCCTCCTCCCGCCGCTTCTACCGAGCCTTCGACCGGCTGACCACCGTGCTGGATCCAGCCCGCCACGATCGGCGCGCCCGCCTGCCCCAGCATCAGGCCGACGCGCTGGCCGCCGCCTGAGAGGATGACGACCCAGCACGCTCGCGTAGGCGGGAACTGTTGCAGGACATCGTCACCGCGCTGGTGCTCACCCCGGTGCGCTGGGCCAAAGGCCGGGGCTACCTCCGTCACTTCCGCGGCGATGTCGGCATCGACACCACCGCCGCCCCGGTCTTCGCCCGCCCGCCCCGAGCTCGCCGCTCCACCGGCGAACTGTTCGCCTCCACCGAGATCACCGCGGGCTGGCATCACTCGGCCGGAAACGGCCCACCCGAGTACGGCTACAGCGCCACCCTCACTGTCGCCGCCCGCACCCGCCCGGCACTCGGCTCCTTCCCGCAACTGGCGCTCGGCCTCGTCCTCGACACCCCGCACAAACGCATCGGCGCCAACGCCATCACCACCCTCAAACCCCTGGCCGCGCTCGGCTTGCCCGCAGCATTCGCCGCCGTCGACCGCGCCTACACCGACCAGCAACCCAGCCACTTCGCCCAGCCCGCACGCGCACTCGGCTACCGACTCGCCCTCGACTACAAAGTGGATCAACGGGGAGTGCAGGGCAGCGCCCACGGCGCGCTGCTCATCGACGGCCACCTGGCCTGCCCGCTGATACCCGGCCGACTCGCCACCGCCACCACCGGCCTGGACGACGCCGCCATCCGCACGCCATCGCAAGAACTCACCGCACTCATCAGCGCGCGAGAGCCGTACTTGCTGCGTCTCAAACAGAGCGCGAACGCAGACGGCACCATCCGCTTCCAATGCCCGGCAGCAGGCACCTCCCCGTCGGTCACCTGCCCCCGCTTCGACCGCCTCCACCAGCGCAGCCCCAGCCGACCTATCGCGGTCGACCTGACCGACGCCCGACAGCGAGCCGCCCACCCAGCGGCAAAACCCCGCATCTTGCCCCCGACCTCCGACCACAAGACCGGCGATCTGCCGAAGATCTGCCACCAGCACACCATCACCCTGAACAAGGACGACCTCGGCCACCTCGACAAATTCCGCCAGGACCTGGCCTACCTGAGTCCCGCCTGGATCAGGACCTACAAGTCTGTCCGCGCCAACACCGAAGGCATCAACGGCCGGCTCAAGGGACACGACCTCGACCTCGGCGATCCCAAGAACAGGCTCGCCCACGGCCGCGTCGCCCAGACCATCCTGGTCGCATTGCTCGTCACGGTCGCCAACGACCACTTCCTCGACCAGTGGCGCCACACCCACCAGCTCCAAAACGAGCCGATCACACCCGCCGACACCCCGCAGACTCCAGTCGAGCCCTTCGACGGCACGCCACCCGCAGGCCAGAGCAGACCACCACCCGCCCCATAAGCCACAAAACCCGCCACCCCACCGCAGCGCCCAGCCCACCGTCGGCTTCGCCATGCCCAACGGCCGGATCTCGGTCCTCCACCAGCGGCCTGACACCACCCGGGCCTTCCCGGACACCTGCTCCGCGATCCCCAAACCAGGACGAACCCGATTCGGAAACCCCTGAAACGACAAGATCCCGCCCGATCGCGATGATCAGACGGGATCCCGTCAACCTCAGTTCAGCCGTTTCAAGAACGGCCCCTGGTGGAGATGAGGGGATTCGAACCCCTGACCCCTTCGATGCGAACGAAGTGCGCTACCGGACTGCGCTACATCCCCAAGGACTCGACCAGGTTAGCAAACTCTGCGGGGTCCTCGCGCCATCGTTTCAGTCGCCCACCGCCCGCCTGGGCGGTTCGGCGTACTGATCGAACAAGACGTCCGCTTGCAGCGCCGCGAGATCGATGACCTCCGCCTGTGCGGCCGCCTCCGCGGCCCGCCGCCGCTCACGTGCCCGCCGCAGGCGCTCTGTGCGTGCCTGACGGCCCCGTTCGCGGCGTTCCCTATCCACTTGTACGGCGATGCGGAGAAACGCCATGTACGCGAACATGATGACGACCGAGGGCGCCACGCCCCACCACGGGATCATCTTGACCGCGGCCGTCACGACAGAGGCCAGTACCAGCAGCGCCGTGAAGAACAGCAGCCGCCGCCGGCGGGCCACGATGATGGCCCGGCGCCGGAGCCGGAACTGGCGAACGTCGACCTTCTCGACCTCGGCAGGAGACGACCCGTCGTCCTCGTCCGCGTCCGATGGGTCCAGGTTGTCGAGATCGGGAAGCTGGTGTTCGCCGGTGTAGTGCTCTTCGAGCTCGACCAGTTCGGCCAGGTTCGTCTTGTCTTTGCGCAGCCACATCGGGATCAGGACGCAAAGCCACATCACGACGATGACCAGATAGAGGAAGGCGCTGCTCACGACCACCTCCGGGCAGCACAAAGACGCAAGTGTGCTTGTCGCGCCTTCAATGTGCTCACGTCACGCACCGTAAGACCGCGTGTCACTAATTGACGAGCATTCGGTGCGGTGTGTCGCGAGATCGTCAAACCTCTTCGACGGAAGGCCCCCCGTGAGCAGCTGACTCACGCGCGCGACGCCACTGCACGAGAAGGCCGCCAGGAATGTCCTCAGCGGTCAACGCGTAGCAAATGTGGTCGCGCCAGGCCCCATCGATGTGGAGTTGGCGCCGCCGAATGCCTTCTTCCCGGAATCCGAGCTTCTCAACCACCCGGCGGCTGGCTTGATTCTCCGGACGGATGTTCGCTTCGAGCCGATGCAGGCCCGTGGTGAAGAAGCAATGGTCAACGGCCATGGCGAGGGCGGTGGGGGTGATCCCCTTCCCGGCGAGCGCGCCGTCGATCCAGTAGCCGACCTGGGCGGAACGGGCCGCGCCCCACACGATCGCGCCCACGGTCAGCTGCCCCGCGAAGCGCCCCCCGTACGTGACCACCCACGGCATCGCCAGGCCCTGCCGGGCCTCGCGGCGCAGGGTGCCGACCATGGAGACGTACGGGCCGAGCCCGGTCCTGAACAGCGGCGTCTCCGGATTGCTGGGCTCCCAGGGACGCAGCCAGTCGGCGTTTCGCAGCCGGGTCTCACGCCACACCCGCACGTCGCTCAGCCGCAGCGGCCGGAGGCCTACCGGACCTTCGTTGAGGGTCACCGGCCAGCCACGAAGTCGATCCACAACTCTCATCATCCCCCCATCGGGCACGATGTCGCCACGCATCATGGAATCGCGCTCAGCGCGGGTGATCGCCGCCCCGGATCTGATCGACCGCGTGCTGAAGAATCGGCGCGAGTACGGCGACGCCATCGCGTACGCCACCCGACGATCCGGGCAAATTAACGATCAAGGTGTTGCCCGCCTGCCCGGCCAGCCCTCTGGACAGTATCGAGGTCGGGACCTTTTCCCGATTCGCCTGCCGAATGGCCTCGGCTATACCGGGAATTTCCCGAGAAATTACCCTGGCCGTCATCTCCGGCGTCAGGTCCATGGGCGTCAGCCCGGTGCCCCCGGTGGTCACGACGACGTCGTACCCGTGCGCCACCCCCTCGCGGAGCGCATCTTCGACCGGCTCGCCGTCGGGCACCACCAGGGGGCCCTCCACGACCTCACAGCCCGCGTCGCGCCGCAGCAGGTCCACGAGCAACGGCCCGGATTTATCCGCATAAACCCCGGCCGAGGCCCGGTTCGACACGGTGATCACGAGTGCGCGGATCATTCCGGCTCCCTGGCCCAGCGACCGGTCTTCCCGCCCAGTTTCTCCTCCACCCGCACATCGGTGATCACCGCGGCCGGATCCACCGCCTTGACCATGTCGATCAACGCCAGCGCGGCCACGGAGACCGCCGTCAGCGCCTCCATCTCCACCCCGGTGCGGTCGGCCGTCTTCGCCCGGCAGGTGATCGCCACGCCCCAGTCCTCGACGTCCAGCGTGACCTTCACCCCGGTCAGCGCGATCGGATGGCAGAGCGGGATCAGGTCGGGCGTCCGTTTCGCCCCCATGATCCCCGCGATCCGCGCCACGCCCAGCGCGTCGCCCTTGGGCACCTCGCCGGACCGCAGCAGCGACACGACCTCGCCCGACAGCAGCACGCGCCCGGTCGCCGTGGCGGTGCGAGCCGTCACGTCCTTGGCGGAGACGTCCACCATGCGAGCGGCGCCGGTCTCATCCACATGGGTCAGCCCCGAGCCCGCATGGGTCAGCCCCGAGCCCTCCGAGTCGCTCACAGCCGGATCACCTCGACAGTCGTCCCCTCGGGCAGCTCAGTCACGTCCTCCGCGACCACGATCAGCGCGTTCGCCGAGGCCAGGGCGGCGAGCTGGTGCGACCCCTGACCGTGCAGCGGCGACACCGTGCCGTCCGAAGCCAGCACGCCGCGCAGGAACGACCGCCGCCCGGCGGGCGAGCGCACCGGCCCGGTCAGGCGGGCGGGCATCGATTCGGGGATGTTCGCGGGGAGCCCGCGCATCTTGTCGAGCGCCGGACGTACGAACAGCCTGAAAGACACAAAAGACGACACCGGGTTGCCAGGCAGCGCGAAGATCGGCACCTGGTCCTCTCCGAGCACGCCGAACCCCTGCGGCATCCCCGGCTGCATCGCCACCTTCTCGAACCGGACCGTCCCCAGCGGCGACAGAGCCTCCTTGACCGGCTCGTACGCCCCCATCGACACCCCACCGCTGGTGATGATCGCATCGGCCCGCACCAGGTGGGTGTCGAGCCGATCGAGCAGTACGCCCGGATCGTCCCCGACAGAACCCGCCCGGTAGCCCTCGCCCCCGGCCTCCCGCACGGCGGCGGTCAGCGTGAAACTGTTGGAGTCCCAGATCTGCCCGGGAGCCAGCGAACCGCCGGGCTCGACCAGCTCCGCGCCCGTCGAGATGACGACGACCCTGGGCCTCGGCCGCGCCAGGACCCGCCGCCGCCCCACCCCGGCGATGATCCCGAGCTGGGCGGGCCCGATCACCGTGCCCGGCTTGAGCACGACCTCGCCGGCCTGCACGTCCTCCCCTGCCCGGCGGATCGCGTTGCCGACGCTCACCTGGCGCGAGATCTGTACGGAGACCGTCCCCCCGTCCGTCCACTCCACCGGCACCACGGCGTCGGCCCCGGCGGGCATGGGCGCGCCCGTCATGATCCGTACGGCGTGCCCGGGCCCCACGGCCCGCAGCTCCCCGGACCCGGCCGCCACATCGTCGGTCACCGGCAACGTAACCGGAACATCCGAAATATCGGCAGCCCGTACGGCATAGCCATCCATGGCCGAGTTGTCGAACGGCGGCAGCGGCACCGGCGAGACCACCTCCTCGGCCAGCGTCGCCCCGAGCGCCTGCTCCAACTCCAGCTCAAGCGGCGCCAGCGGACGAACGGTGGCCAGGATCTCAGCCAGATGCTCGTCAACCGATTTCATCGAGGAACTCCCGCAGCCACGGCACGAACTCGGGCGCCAGGTCCTCCCGGTCCGCCGCGAACTTCACCACCGTCCGCAAATAGTCAAGCTTGTCGCCGGTGTCGTACCTGCGCCCTCTGAACAGCACCCCGTGCACGGGCCCACCGTCCCCGGAGGCGCGTCCGGCGAGCGTGCGCAGCGCGTCGGTGAGCTGGATCTCGCCCCCGCGGCCCGGCGGCGTGTTCTCCAGCACCTCGAACACCGCGGGATCGATCACGTAACGCCCGATGATCGCCCAGTTGGACGGCGCCTCGTCGGCCGGCGGCTTCTCCACCAGGTCGGTCACGCGTACGACATCGTCGTCGGCGGTGGCCTCGATGGTCGCGACGCCGTACAGGGAGACCTGCTCCTTGGGCACCTCCATCAGCGCGATCACGCTCCCCCCGAACGTGTCGCGCACCTCGATCATGCGCTTGAGCAGCGGATCGCGATAGTCGATCAGGTCGTCGCCGAGCAGGCAGGCGAACGGGTGGTCGCCGACGTGCTGCTTGGCGCAGAGCACCGCGTGGCCGAGCCCCTTGGGCTCGCCCTGACGTACGTAGTGGAGCGTCGCCAGCGAGGCCGGCTCGCGAACCTGGGACAACCGGTGCTCGTCGCCCTTGGCCTCAAGGGCCTCCTCCAGCTCGAACGCGCGGTCGAAGTGATCCTCGATGGAGCGTTTATTCTTGCCGGTGACCATGAGCACGTCGAGGAGCCCAGCGGAGGCTGCCTCCTCGACGACATACTGGATCGCGGGCTTGTCGACGATGGGCAACATCTCTTTCGGTGTCGCCTTGGTCGCCGGAAGGAACCGGGTGCCCAGACCCGCGGCGGGCACGACGGCTTTCGTCACAGGGTCGAAGTCAGCCATGAGTAGACCCTAGTGGAGGTACCTGTGGACAAGCTGAACCTGCGTCGCGACCTGAGCTCGGCACGCGCCTCCCTCTCCCCCGAACAACAGCGGGCAAACGCCGTCAAGATCCGCGAAACGCTGCTCGACCAGCCGTGGGTTCAGATGGCCGGTCTCGTGGCCTGCTACTGGTCGACGGGGTCGGAGCCGGACACTCACGGGCTCGTGTTCGCTCTCTGGAAACATGGAGCCACCGTTATCCTCCCCGTCCTGCTTGAGGACTTCGACCTGGATTGGGCGGTGTACGACGGACCCGACTCGCTCACTCCGGGCCGCTTCGGGATCATGGAGCCGGTCGACACCCGCCGCGGCGTCGACGCCATCCGCACCGCCGCGCTCGTGATCGTCCCGGCCCTGGCGGTGGACAGGACGACGGGTGTACGTCTGGGACGCGGCGGCGGCTCGTACGATCGAGCCCTGGCCAGGGTGGGCCCCAACGTCCCGACGGTCGCGCTGCTGCACGACGGCGAGCTGATCGACGGCATCCCGGCGGAGCCTCATGACCGTCACGTCCGTTTTGCCGTTGCACCAGGGGGACTCACTAGGCTTATGTGACCGCAGGTACGAGAGGGGGCCAGATGACACTGGATGTCTGGCTTCTTCTTGGTGCCGCGATTGTCATAGCGGCCATCGCGTCCGTACGCATCGCGCACCGCACCGGCCTGCCCAGCCTGCTCGTGTACCTCGGCTTCGGCCTGGTCCTGGGCGAGGCCGGGTTCGGGATCCCGTTCGACAACCCTCAGCTGGCCCAGCAGATCGGGCTGACGGCGCTGGCGGTGATCCTTGCCGAAGGTGGACTTACCACGAACTGGTCGCATGTGCGGCGTTCAGTCCCCTTGGCCCTGATCCTGGCGACCGTGGGCGTGGCGGTCAGCATCGGCGTGGTCGCGCTGGGCGTACAGGCGATTCTCGGCATAGACCCGACGACGGCGCTGATCCTCGGCGCGGTGCTCGCCTCCACGGACGCCGCCGCGGTCTTCTCCGTGCTGCGCAGGCTGCCGCTGCCGCCCCGGCTGGCGGGGGTGCTGGAGGCCGAGTCCGGCTTCAACGACGCCCCCACGGTGATCGCCGTGGTGCTGCTCAGCGGGGCGTCGCGCTCTTCCGCGTCCGTGGGAACGTTCCTTCTCGAGACCTCGGTCGAGCTGATCATCGGCGCCGCGGTCGGCCTGGCCGTCGGCCCCGCGGGCGCGTACACGCTGCGCCGCGTCGCGCTCCCCGCCTCCGGCCTCTACCCCCTCGCCGTGCTCTCGCTCACCTTCGTCTCGTACGGCGGCGCCGTGCTGCTGCACGGCTCGGGGTTCCTGGCCGTCTACCTGACGGCGTTGATCCTGGGCAATTCGCGGCTGCCGCACCGGGCGGCGACCAGGGGGTTCGCGGAGGGGGCGGCGTGGCTGGCGCAGATCGGGCTGTTCGTCATGCTGGGCCTGCTGGCCAGCCCGAAGGAGATGCCGTCGTCCCTCGTGCCCGGCCTGATCGCCGGCACCATCCTGGTGCTCCTGGCGCGGCCGCTCTCCGTCGTGGTGAGCTCGCTGCTGGCGCGGGGGCTGCGGATAGGCAGGGTGAGCTGGCGCGAACAGGCGTTCCTGTCGTGGGCGGGGCTGCGCGGTGCGATCCCGATCGTGCTCGCCACCATCCCCTGGGCGTCGAACGTGACGGGGTCCAAGGAGATCTTCAACGAGGTCTTCGTGATCGTCATCGTGTTCACGCTGCTGCAGGGGCCGACGCTGCCGTTCGTGGCCCGGCTCCTCGGGGTGGCCGCCCCCGGCGAGGCACACGACCTGGAGGTCGAGGCGGCTCCGCTGGAGGAGCTCAAGGCGGACCTGCTGCAGGTCAAGGTGCCTTCCGGCTCGCGGCTGCACGGCGTGGAGATCTTCGAGCTCCGCCTGCCCGCCGGGGCGCAGGTTACCCTGATCGTCCGCGACGGCAAATCCTTCGTCCCTACCGGGAGCACCAGGATCCGGGTGGACGACCAGCTCCTGCTGGTCACCACGGCCTCCTGCCGTGACCAGGTCGAACGCCGTCTGCGCGCCGTGAGCCGCAGCGGAAAGCTGGCGGGCTGGTACGGAGAGCGGGGACTGGAATAGGCGTTTGACCTAATCGGTTACCATTAGCAGTCGCATCCCTCGAGTGCCAGACCTTAAGGAGGAGCGCGTGCCGACGTACCAGTACGCCTGCAACGACTGCGGCGAGCAGCTCGAGGTCGTTCAGAAGTTCACCGACGACGCGTTGACGATCTGCCCTGCCTGCGAGGGAAACCTGCGCAAGGTCTTCTCGGCCGTCGGCATCGTGTTCAAGGGCTCGGGCTTCTACCGGACCGACAACCGCTCGTCGTCGACCTCGACTTCCCCGGCGTCCTCTTCTTCCTCGTCGTCCTCGTCGTCGAAGCCCGCGGAGGGCAAGTCCGCGGACACGAGCTCGTCCACCCCCGCCGCCGCCCCCGCCGCGGCCTCCAGCTGACCTTCCCAGGCAGCCACACCCAGGACCTGGCCGCCCCAGCGGCCATGGACACCTGGGCGGGGTGTCCGTGCGCGCTCGCATATGCGCGGGATCTTCATGTACGCGTCAGGCGGACGTGAGGCACCAGCCCACGATCGCCCTCAACCGTGCCTCGCGTAGGACCCCATCCGCCTTGCACCCGCACCCTTTAGGCGAGCCCACATCGGCCCTGCGCACCTCACGGCGCACCTCACGCGTGCGCCGCAGCCGTATGAGGGGGGGTCAACGCGCCTGAATGCGCACATCGCCAACGGCAGACGATGACCTCTGCCCCTGGTGACCCATCGGGATCCGGAATCGAGTTATCCACAGAACAGGATTCGGCCCGCCCTGACCCATCCCCGATCCGGCTACTCTCTCGCCCATGGTCACTCGCGCAGACATCGGCGTCATCGGCGGTTCCGGCTTCTACTCACTGCTCGACGACGCGGAAGAGATCAAGCTCTCCACACCCTACGGCCCTCCGAGCGACGTCGTCACGGTCGGCCGCATCGGCACACGTTCGGTGGCGTTCATCCCCAGACACGGACGAGATCACCGT
The DNA here is from genome assembly GCF_040605375.1 of Nonomuraea sp. NPDC005650. Lineage (NCBI taxonomy): Bacteria > Bacillati > Actinomycetota > Actinomycetes > Streptosporangiales > Streptosporangiaceae > Nonomuraea > Nonomuraea sp. NPDC005650. The sequence continues at coordinate 10,646 of NZ_JBEXCR010000005.1, read as the reverse complement.
TTCCCACCGCACCGCATCCCCTACCGCGCCAACCTCTGGGCACTGCGCATGCTCGGCGCGCGCCAGGTGCTCGCGCCCAGCGCCGTAGGCTCGCTGAGAGCCGAGTACGGCCCGGGCGCCATGGTCATCCCCGACCAACTCGTGGACCGCACCTCAGGCCGCGCCCAGACCTATTACGACGTGGACGGCGCGGTCCACGTCTCCTTCGCCGACCCCTACTGCCCGTCAGGCCGTGCCACCGCGGTGAAAACCGCCCGCTCGACCGGCTGGGAGACGGTCGACGGCGGCACTCTGGTGGTCATCGAGGGCCCGCGGTTCTCGACGCGGGCGGAGTCTCAGTGGTTCGCCGGCAACGGGTGGTCGATCGTCGGCATGACCGGTTTCCCCGAGGCCATCCTGGCCCGCGAGCTGGCCCTCTGCTACACCTCGCTCTCCCTGGTGACCGACCACGACGCCGGGATCGAGGCCGGCGAGGGTGTCACGCACGACGAGGTCCTGAAGTTCTTCGCGCAAAACGTCACCCGCATGCGCGCCCTGGTGGCGGAGACCGTACAAGCCCTCCCCGAAGAGCGCACCTGCCCGTGCGGGTCGGCTCTCGACGGCATCAAGCTCCCCTTCGAGCTGCCGTGATCCGGGCCTGGCTGATCCGCTACGGCCGCCGTCGCCGCCTCGTTGCGGCGGCGCTGGCCGCCCTGGCCGTCATGTCGGCCTTCATCGCCACCCGCCCCGAGCCGTCGCCCACGGTCCTGGTGGCCGCCCGCGACCTGTCTCCCGGCCTCCTCGGCCCGGGCGACCTGACCCCTGCCGCCCTCAACCATCCACCCACGGGCGCCGTACGCACGGCCGCGGCGGGGCAGATCCTGGCGAGCCCCATGCGCAAGGGCGAGCCGCTGACGGATGTCCGCCTTCTCCACTCGTACCGGCTCCCGCCGGGCATGGTCGCCGCCCCGGTCCGCATCGCCGACGCGGCGGCCGCGAGCCTCCTCGCCCCCGGTGCCACGATCACCGTCCTGGCGGCCGACGAGGAAACCCGCCCGGCCCGCGCAGTAGCCGAAGACGTGAGGGTCATCACGATCCCGCAGACATCCAAGACCACGAGCGAGTCCCACGGCGCCTTGGTCGTGCTCGCCACCACTCAGACCCAGGCCGCCGAACTCGCGTCCGCCCAGACGACCGGCCACCTTTCGATCACCATCAAAGCTAGCACAACGTAATCACTCGGCTACGATCTTCCCATGAGTGGTTTCAAGAAGTTCCTCATGCAGGGGAACGTCATCGACCTGGCCGTGGCGGTCGTCATCGGGGCGGCTTTCAACTCGATCGTGCAGTCGTTCGTGGCCGACCTCCTCACCCCGCTGATCTCGGCGTTCGGCGGCCTGCCCGACTTCTCCTCGCTCAAGGTCACGATCGGCCAGTCCAACTTCATGTACGGCAACTTCATCAACGCGGTCATCTCGTTCCTGATGGTCGCCACGGTGGTCTACTTCCTGCTGGTGAAGCCGTACACGCACCTCAAAGACCGCAACTCCGCCAAGATCGAGTCGAAGACCCGCGACTGCCCCGAATGCCTGTCGGAAATCCCCAAGGCCGCGTCCCGCTGCGCCTTCTGCAGCTCACAGGTCGCGTAGAGCTACAGCAGCGAATCGTTCTTGGGGTCGTACTCCCAGTGCCATGGCTCGAACGGGCCGCTGTAGGCCCAGGAGGGATGGAACCACCCGTACCTCTTGGAGTTCTTCTCCATCCAGACGAACTCCGTCGACCCCGACCTCTCCACCCCACCACACAGGTCCACGGCCAGCCCGAGCCCATGGTTACTACGCCCCGGCACGGCGGCGAACCCCGGCCGCCGATAGTAGACCGACTGCTGCTCGGCCAGGCTCCGATAGGCATCGGTGACGCACATGTTCTTCCCGAACCGCTTCCGGTAAGCCTCGTTCAGGCTCACGAACGCGATGGTGGCGTCGGCCCTCAGACTGAACCCCTTCTGCTGCAACGGACAGAGCATGGTCTTAGGAATCAGCCCGTTGGGATAGTCGTTGGCCGTCGCCGCCCGCAGCGGGTTGCACCCCAGCGCCGCCCGCCCGACCTTGTCGATCTTGATGCCCATCTTCACGAGCTGAGCGGTGAGCGACTTCACGATCTTGTCGGAACGCTGCCGCAGCGTGTCCACCTCGACCGCCAGCTGCGCCTCGGCCAGCAGGTTGCCCGCCCGCAATTCCTGCGCCTCCGCGGCCAATCCCTCGGCCTGCTTGTACAGCGCGCTGGTCTGTTCGACGGCCTGCTGCCGTACGGAGACGATCTGTGTCACGTCGCTGAGCGCCCGCAGCGTGGTCTCGTCCGCGGTCCCGGACAGGAACGGCACGATCCCGTCCGCCATGATCGGCTGCTCATACAGCAGTTCGGCCATCTGCGACACCGGCTGCCGCATCACCGCCACCCGCCGCTCCAGATCCTGCAGCGACGCCAGTTTGGTCTTCAGCTGCTTCTCAGAGGCGGCGATGTCCGTCCGCCGCTTCTCCAGGGCCTTGGTGGCGTCCTCCAGTTCCTTGGCCGACCGCTCGGCCTCTTTCCGCAGCCCGGCCAGGTCACCCGGATCCTGCCGCTCCTGCGCCGGTACGACCTGCGCCTGAGCGCGCCCCTGCTCGGAGGGCACGAAAAGAGAAGCCACCGCCATGACTACCGCGATCAGACCCGCTGATCGAGGGGCTGGCACGTTCGACTCCTCCGTTTGCAAACTCGTTACCTGGGTCCGGCACGCACGTTACTACAGCCCCCCGCGTGCCCGGACCGAACTCGGGAGAGCTGTTATGAGACAAAAAGCGCACTCTGTCCGCCCACCCCCCACAACCAGCCAGATCCCGCCACCCGATATCCCCCGAAACACCGCCCACTCAGATACCAGGCACCAAACTGCCACCGACCCTCAACCCCACCCCTCCCTCCCCATCCCGGCACAGATCCCACAACCAGGTGTCCGCCCACTCCCCGGGACACCCAACCTGAGTCCGCACCGGAGCCGGCGTTACAGGCTTCTCACGCCCAGGCTCCGAATCCACCGCAGCCGGCACCGGCGGAACAGGCGGAACAGCCTCCACCCGCGGCCGACTCACCACCCGCACAGGAGCCGGCACACTCCCCTCGTACACCCGATCCGGATGCGCCGGCGCCCGCACCACCACCGGCCCGAACCCCACCCGCACAACCCGCCCGGGACCCACCGCGGGAGCACTCCCCTCAAACCCCCGCATCTCCCCAGCCAACAACCCTCCAGCAAGGATCGCCGGCGCCAACAACGCCCCAAACAACACGACAGGCCGCCGCCGCGCCTGCTTGTATCGCCTCCTGGTCACAGGCAGACGGTATCCACGCGGGATGCGCAAGATTCTGACCACTTGTCATGCCTTTACCGCAGCTCAGAGCACCCATAACCAACCCGACCAAACTCACCCCGCCTCCACGTCCCACGCAGTGCCAGACTTTCGCTAGGCTTACGAGCGTCCGCCTCCGTAGCTCAGGGGATAGAGCACCGCTCTCCTAAAGCGGGTGCCGCAGGTTCGAATCCTGCCGGGGGCACGCATCTGACCAGGTATTTTGGCCCCCGACCTGCGGCTTCCCGGCCGCAGGTCTTTTGCTTAGTGGACCTTGATAGGCAGCCGAGGGCGCCCGTATGCAGCCGTAGGACCATGATCCAGGGATATGGTCGGGATGATCTTTCGGACGTTTTCCCAGGTCAGTGGCCCCGACCGGGGCCATCCGAATCTCTAACAACCCCCACGACCCACCCGGGCCGTGGAACCAGGACCATCCTGGCGCCCCTCACCGACTCGAGACCGCCGAAGCCATCAGCATCAGAAGAAACCTCATAGCGGCTCTTATGACGTGCGAGTTCGGCCTCTCTCAACGCCCCGACCGAACCTGGAGCCGCAGGCCCCGTTGAGCGCCACCCGTCCCGCCGTCGCGGCCACAGCCGGGCGACGCACCCTCTTCCGGGCTCGAACTCGACCCCAGTCGCTACCGAGCCGATCTCAGGGAAGCCGTCTCGACCGCCGTCCACACGCCCGAACCCACCCCGACGAGGACATCCGGCACCGCGTCAAAACCAAGTTCAAGACACCTCGCCCGACTCGCCGAACAACCGGCTTCAGGCACCTATCCCGCGAGTTTCGATATCGCTCCCCGCAGCGCTTACCGAATGCTCAGCTCGATCAGAGCATAACAGATCGCGAATTGAATCCGACTTAGCTTTCACGACTCCAGTCGAGCAAACCCTCAATTCCGCCGACTGGCCAATAGAATGATGACTAGTAGTGCTATGGCGAGATTCGCCATTAAGGAAATGTTCGGCCTATTCAAACTTGCAAGGAGAGAATATGCCGATATGACAACTTCGACACCGATGACAACACCTCTCCCCCAGCGGATTCGCCGAACGATCGCGAAGCTCAACACGGCTGGAAGAAGGGCGCTCCCGAGAATGAAGATCGACAGAGGCGGCAGTATGACCATCTCCTGATCAGCGGTATATCCATTGACGATCAGGATGATCTTGGCCGTGAGTCCGACCAGCGCAATGGCGGATTGCAACAACATAAGAGTACGAACAAGCCGTGCTGTGCGATCACTGAGTCCCACTGGATATTCCTTTCCCTCGATCGCAGAGCCGCCGGTGGACTGCGAGGCCACCGGCGGCTCCTACATACTTACAAGTACTTCGTCGATGCCCTGAACCAGCAACTCTGCAGGTTCATCGGGTCGGCAACCAGCGGCCCACCCTTCATCGGGAATTGTACAGTGACATTCATGGCGTGTCGGATGTCGTCGAACCAGCAAAGACCCAGTATTCCCTCACAGTCCACTGTGAACGGCCTGATCTTGCCGGGGGCTGGTATTTGCACCCACAGGTCTCCTGCTTCGCCGTCTACTGAGTAAGAAGCCGAGTCGCTTGTCTTGCTGAATCCGACTCCACCCACGCCGGTGTCAATACTGATGCTTCCCACCGTCAACAAGAATTTTGCGGTGGTGGCGAGTTTTACCTTGATGTTTTTCACCAGGTTCTTGTTCGCGGCTTTGAAAGCCGACGTCATCTTGACCTGGCTCCAGCCCTGAAGCTCCTCGATCCGCACGCTCGTCGGACCGCCCAGCGTGTAATTGTGCACCCCCGACCAGCGCAGGACTCCGCCCGACTCGAAGCTCATGCCAGACATGACGTTCTGCTTGCCGTAAGTGTCGAAGCGGCAGATGTCCTGCCCGAAGTCGCACTTAAGATCGTAGCCAAAAACGGTCTCGCCGTTCTTGCCCTTACCGCACCAATTCGATGCTGCCGCCGCCGCCATGCCTTGTGCGATAGAGGAGGTGCTCCCGCACCCGTCCGGTCCCGGACCCTCGAGGATCATGTCCATGTCACTGACGTCGACGTCGACGACCACGGATATGAGCCTTACGGCACCGCAATCTGTGAAGGAATAGTCGAACGTGTCGGTCAGGTCACTCGGCTTCGACAGTTGATTGCCGTCTTTATCCGTCGTGACGTCGGTCCAACTCCGGCTGACGATGGCCCGAAGCGTGGGAGTTCCGTCCGGCGACGTGTAGGCAAGCGTATTACTGAGAGAAACGGACGTGCCCGTTCGATCTATGTTGCTCTTCTCCAGACCTTCCCTCTCTGCGAGCAGAATCGGATTGGTGAGCGACAGCTTCGCGGTGACCGGGCTGCGCGGATCCAAGCCGTCCGACTGTTTTTGTGCTTTCGCCATGCTCACGCTGCTTGACCAGACATCCGGGTAGGTGCCTTCCACGACGCCGCTCTGTCGCAGATAGTATTCCTGCACCGTCACCTTGAGAGACCCCTGGCTGACCGGTGATTCGCATTCTGTGGGGGGAGCGGGCAGAGCTCGCGGAGTCAGCGAGATGCTTTCCCACTCTCCTTTGCCGAAACGCGTCTTCGCAGCGACTTTGATCGTGTAAGCCTCACCATTCGTCAAGCCGGTGATGGTTGCCGAGGGCATTGTGGTCTGGACGGAGCGCACGCTCTCGCCCGCCGATGAGACCGCCTCCACATCGTATCCGTCCAGCAGCGCGAGAGAACCGGTGCTGGAAGGGATAGCCCAAGAGACTATGGCTCCCCCGTCGCCGGGCTGACCGGAGAGGTCTTGGACCTTACTAGGCGGGCCGGCGGGCGTGTAGCCAATCTTCAAGCTAGGCGGCGTCGAAGCGGTCGGCTCCGCAAAAGTGACCGTTGTCGGATTGTCGGTCTTCACCAGCAGCCACGAGTACTGATCTCCGATGACGTCAACCTTGGGCTGAGCGACGGTCACGGAATACTTTGAGGCATCGTTCGTGGTTTCGACGACAGTGCCGATTGTGGTCTCACTGGTGACCGGTGAGTCCAGGCGCGTGATCGTTATCGGCGTGTCCTGAGGACATGAACCGCCGGAACACGTTGGTGTGCCGAGATCCAGCAGTGCCTCGACCGGTACGGCATCGTCTGGAAGTTCGTCCAGCCTAAATCCGATCATCGCGGCGGTCTTGTCGGCACCGCTACCGCCGATTCGTATCATCGAGTCATCGGTCACCGTGCATGGTGACCCACCGCAGGCGGTGGGGTCGGTCTTGGCCGTCTTGATGACGAAGCTGTCCTTGCCGAGGGTCAGATGCCGGACGTCCCCAGTGGGCGGCGGCGGAGGTGTACCAGGCGTTGTGAAAGCGACAGCGGCCGTCTTAGCGGTGCAGACCTCTTCGCTGCCAGGGTCTTGCGGGCCGGTGACACAGGACGTCATCTGCCACTTGTACGTGGTGCCGGGTTGCACAGTGTTAGGTGGAATTTGGAAGGAGGCTCGCTCGCCGCCGTTGACCGTGCGGCTGCCCAGCGGGGCGGAGCCGACTGGCGCGCCCTGGTTGTCATACAGGTAATACTTCGCCGTGACTGCTCCGCCGGAGGGGCGGTGGACCATGCCGGAAAGGATCGGCTGCGTCGGCTCGGCCAGGCCAGTCTCTGTGTCGGACGGCAACACCGGCGCATCAGAGGTGATGCGGTAGGCCGGGCTCTCGTTGCAGGCCGGCGGGGTGATGCCGCTGCGGCAGGCTTTGACGACGAACTTGAAGCTCGCCGGGTTGTCCATGGTGAAGACTTTGTCCAAGACCTGACCGGAGGGAATGTTGTTGTGGGTCGTGGTGCCAGGCACGCCGACCATGGTCCGGATCTCGGCTGCCGTCAGCACTCGCTGGTAGACGTGGAGGTCGTCGATCGATCCCTTGAGGTTGTCGGCGATGACTCGTCCACGGCCGATCTCGAAGGCACCCCGGGCATTCCACGTGGCGGTGTAGTCGCGCTCTCCTGCCAGCACCCCATCCACGTAGAGCCGGATCTTGTGGGCGCTGTTGTCGTACTGGGCCGCCAGGTGCGTCCATTCGCGGACCTTCGCCAGGCTCTTGGGAGACACCGGAACCTCGCGGATCGTGTTCGGCTCATCCGCTGTGATCATAGTGAACCACCAGCGCTGGTCGTACTCCGGCGCTGACGATATCTCATACTTCAGGGAAAACCCGGGCTGGTTGACGCCCATCTGCGAGAAAACGGTCTGCGCTTTGGTGCTGTCGTCCAGCCGCACCCAAGCCGCCACCGTAAAGCTCTGATCGGTGTTGAGGACCGGAGCACTGGTAGCGCCCTGCCCGCCGGCCAGTGTCAGCGCTTGGCCGAGTTGTCCAGAGACGCGGCTGTAGGAACCAGTCAGTGCCAGGGGCCGCATATTGCCGGAGGAATCGGCTGCACTCGCGCCGCTCGTCTCATCGAACTTCCAGAATGCGGCCTCGCCCGCGGGCAGCTGAGCAGCCGGAGGCGTCATCGTGGAGTCGTTCACGGTCACCGTGTAGTCCAGGCCCGTGGCCTCAGGGACGCTGGACTTGTAGGTCACCTTGACGTTGGTGCTGCGTGCGATGGCGTCGTTGCCGTTGAGGGAATCGATCGACTCGGCGGTGACGGTGGGAATCTCCGGCGGCAGCACCCAATCGACGCTCAGCTTGGGCACGTTCTGGCCCCACAGCTGCGCCCAGAAGGAAAAGTCCTCCCACAGGGACTTGGGTATCGGAGTCTCTGTGGACAGCCGCAGCATCAGGCCGTGATTCGGCGTCCCGGAGGACCAGGCCTGGGTCATCGCGGTGAGGTCCCAGCTCCACACCGAACCCGCGGTGCGGGGCAGGGAGCAGGGGTCGATGGAGGAGCGTCCCTCGGCGGTGGTGGTGGGCTGGTTGCTCCAGAAGGTCTGGTCGGCAACCCAGGACTGAGTGATCCGCTGAGCGACGATGCCCTGGAACGCGCTGCAGGATGTGGCATCCGTACGCAGCATCAGCTGCATGGTGGACTTGACGACCTGGCGGCCTGCGATGGGCGCGGTGTCGAAGGTCATCAGCGCCCGGCTGGTGTCCTCGTACTGGGTGCAGTTCGGATAAGGCGAACAGGTCTGGTACTGGCGTCGTCCGACGTATCCGGGGCTGATCTGAGTATTGGGCGATCGGATCCCGACCTCTTGAGTGATTCCCAAGGTGGTGGTGGGGTCCACGGTCACCGGGTATTGAGTGGCCGGGTCCTTCAGCCACGCGAGGTCCGGCTTGAGGACCAGGACCGTGCGGTCGTCCTTGGTTTCTACTTCGGTCTCGATGGTCGTCTGGCGACCTGGCCGGTCGGTGGTGGGTTTGTCGGTGGCCGCGTCCCACATACGCGGGGTCGGGGCCGACATCACCGTCTTGCCCTTGCTGTCGGTGAGCTTGAGGCCGTCGTGCTTGGTGGTGGAGAGCGTCAGCTTGTCCGTCGCGACCGGGATCCGGAACTCCAGCGGGCCCGTGGGCCTTTCGCGAAGCAGCACGTCATGCCGAAAGCCGGTGGGCAGGGCAGTGACGACAAGGTCTGCGCCGGCTCCAGCTGCATCGACGTACCGGGCGACGTTGCCGGTGACCTCCGGCCGAGGTAGGTCCTTCAGCCACGACAGGGCAAATCGCTGACCTTTGTCACGTTCCATCGACGCGAACGGGCTGCCCCCGCCAAGCGACAGCGTGACGTCGGCTTTGGCCAGTCGCGGCTTCAGCACACCGTCCCGCTCCACGAGCGTGGTGTCGATCCAGGCCCAGGAGCCGTCAGCCTGCTTCAACTGAGCAGGGCCGCCATAGGATTGCGTGGCCAGATGGCCGTCAGGATAGGCCCACGTGCGCGAGGACTCGGTGTAGACGTCCTCGACCGCCGCCGGCTTACCCTGCTTCCTGGCCTCCTCGATCGCCGCCCGCAGCGGCGCGTCCGGGTCTGCAGGGCGGGGGAACGTTGTCACCCTGGGAACGGGAGCGCTCCCAGAAGCGACCTTCGGATCTGGATCGGCCAAGGCAGCAGAGCCGGCACCAGCTACCAGCAGCGACGCTGCCACCGTAAGCGCCGTTGCTGTGGCGAGCTGCCTGCGCGTTTTCCCGGCAGGCCTCGCCAGGTTGACTAACTCGTTCACTTACCACCTTCCAATGAAGTTGTGGAAATGACAAACAATCCTTACCTGCCTTCTTGATCACTGATCAATATGAGATAGATCACCATAAATTGGATCTAAATACGTGTAACGATCTGGAGCTCCAGAACGATTAGTCGCCTCACATCCCAGCTATCCGGCGACATGTAGACGATCTGTAGATGTGACTGTTCAGGTCAACCCGTGAGTACGCAGATCGGCATCCGGGGGTTACCGAACAGGGCGTTGTGAAGGGCGCGGGCGGCGCGCATGGCCGTTCTTGCAGACGGTGAAGACATAGCTACGGACGGCCAGGAACGTCTGGGACCTTTTGAGCGCGCGGAAGCCACTGCCGACCTGGGTCTTCGTCTTAATCATCCAGATCGCTCGCTCGGTAACATTGTTGAAGAAAGCAACGGCGAACGCAGAAATTCCCCCTTATGCTCCTGCAATCGCAAGGCGCGATTCCGCGCTGACGCCTGTTTCCCCTGCTGGAGTGGATGTACCTCCAGTGCGCGGGTGACGATCTCATCGAACAACGGGCCAGGTCGCCGTACCGGTAGCCGGGCGTACCCCTTCTCCCGCCAGGCAGCTACCCACCGGTGACCGTCGCCCAGCAGATTGACCAGGTCACTGGCCCAGCCGTCGGCTTGGACCACCTCATCGTGCTCGGAGATGCCTGTGGGCTCACTGGGCGAGCCGGATCGCGACCCCGGCGGTCGCGTGATCACCGTGGCCTTCCTTGCCCTTGGCGCCAGCCTGCCCATTCCCACGGCGGGCACGGACGCCTCCGACGCCTATGGGTGCCCGTGTCATCGACCCTGATCGATCCCGGCTCGCTGGCCTTCGACCATCTGACCATCCTGCGTGACGCGCTGGAGCGGGCCCGGTCACCACTGGAGTGCACGACGGTGGCAACGGCGTTCTGTCCTGAACCTTTCACCGTCTCCGAGCTGCGCAGAGTCTACGAGACGGTGTGGGGGGTGAAGCTCGATCCAAGCAACTTCCGGCGCAAGGTCACGCGTGCCGACCAGTTCCTGGAGGCGACAGGGGAACGGCGGCTCGCGGATCCGGGCCGCCCCGTACTACATTCGTAGATCCGGTGGGAGTGGATCGCCGCGCTGCCGATAGTGGCTGGTCAGGGCGCGCGTCTGGTGAAGCCGCCGGAAT